>JAFXZO010000088.1 GCA_017541205.1 Clostridia bacterium
ATCGACGAAATCGACGCCATCGGCAAAAAACGGGACAACGGAAATGATGAACGCGAGCAAACGCTCAACGCGCTGCTGACCGAAATGAGCGGCTTTTCCGGCGGCGACGGCATCATGGTGGTCGCGGCGACCAACCGCGTGGATACCCTGGACGACGCGCTGCTGCGCGAAGGGCGGTTCGACCGGCGGATCGAGGTGGGCCTGCCCGATCAGGATCAGCGGTTCAAGATCCTGAAGGTCCATGCGAAAAATAAACCGCTGTCCCAAGACGTGCGCTTGGAAAGCTGGGCGCGGCGGACGTCGCTTTTTTCCGGCGCGCAGCTGGAAACGCTGCTCAATGAAGCCGCTATCCGCGCGGCGCGGCGCGGCGGGGATGCCGTGGAGGAAGAGGACATGGACCGCGCCTTTTGCAGCCTGACCGTGGGCGATGAGCAGCCCAGGCGCATGACGGATCAGGAAAAGCGCACCCTGGCCTATCATGAGGCCGGGCATGCGCTGATCACTTTTTTGATGCTGCCGGAGCAACGTTTGTCCCGCCTGACCGTGATCCCCTCCTCCAGAGGCGCGGCGGGCTATTCCATGAGCGAGCAGCCGGATCAGCTCCTCTATGGCCGGGGAGAACTGTTTGCCATGATCTGCGCGGCGCTGGGGGGCCGGGCCGCGGAGGAAGCGCTCCTGGGCGCTCAAAACGTGACCACCGGCGCAAGCAGCGATCTGAAAAAGGCGCGGGAGATCGCCCGCGCCATGGCCGTGGAATTTGAAATGGGAACCGGGATCGATTTTAAGGAGGACGAAAAAATCATCCTGCGGGAAGCGATGGAAAAGACGCGGCGCTCAATTCAGGAAAACCGCGCGGCGCTGGATGCATTGGCCGAAGCGCTGTTTGCGCGAGAAACCCTTCGCGACAATGAAATTTATGATCTCCTGAACCGGACGCGGGCGGAGGAAAAGCCGGAAGGATGATTGCCGCGCATCCTTAGAGCCCGTAAACGTCCTTGCACTTTTCTTCCAGGTAATCCAGATAATACGTTGGGTCGAACGGTTCGCCCAGCACGTTTTCCAATATTTTAGCGGGCGTCAGCAGGCTGCCGAACCGCCAGATCTGCTCGCGGTTCCATTGATTGATCGCGGCGAAATCGCCTTTTTCGAGCGCTGCGTCCACATCGACGGTTTCGCGCATTTTCTGAAGGAACTGCGCCCCGTACGCACTGCCCAGGGCGTAGGAGGGGAAATAGCCGACGGCGCCGAAGCTCCAATGGCTGTCCTGCAATACGCCGCGGCGGTCGTCCGGCACCTGGATGCCCAGGTATTCTTCATAGAGCCTGTTCCACGCTTCTGGCAGCTCAGGCACCTTGAGGCCTCCGGCCATGATCTTTTTTTCGAGCTCATAGCGGATCATGACATGCAGGCAATAGGTCACTTCGTCGGCCTCCGTACGGATCAGGCTGGGGGAGACGCGGTTGACGGCGCGGTAAAAATCCTGCCAGGTATAGGCCTTCATTTCTTCGGGGAACAGCTCCTGTATTCTGGGGAACAGGAAGCGGCAGAAGGGCTTGCTGCGGCCCAGGATGTTCTCATAGAAGCGGCTCTGGCTTTCATGGATGCCCATGGAAACGCCGCCGTCAAGCACCGTGTAGGCAAGGTCCCCGTCCGATCCGGTATCGTACAGGGCGTGGCCGCCTTCATGGATGACGCTGAACATGGAATACGATACGTCTTCCCGGTAATAGTGGGTGGTGATCCTTTCATCCAGGTGCGAGCCCAGGGAAGTGGTGAAGGGATGCTCGGTGGTGGAGAGGCCGACGCGGTCCATGTCCAGCCCCATGACCTCCATCAGCCATTTGGCCAGCTTTTCCTGCTTGTCTTCCGAAAAATCGCCTTTGATGCAGGCATCGCTCACCTGCGGCTTCCCGGCGCATTTGCGGATCAGGGGCACCAGGCGCGCCTTCAATTGCCCAAAGAACGCGTCCACCTTTTGGGTGGTCAGCCCCTCTTCATATTCATTGAGCCAGAAGTCATAGGGGTCCATGTCCGGGTTGACGTAATGCGCGAAACGGATGCGGGAATCAAAGATTTTTTCAAGATACGGCGCGAAGGCTTTGTAATCGTTTTCAACCTTGGCCTTGCTCCATACGCTCTCGGATTCCACCACCAGCTTTTCATACGCCACATATTCATCCATGGGGATCTTCTGCAGGAAGCGGATGTCCTTGATAAGCAATTCCACCATCCGCTGTTCCTTTTGGGAGAGCTCTTCTTTTCGGCTGTCCAGGTATTCCAGCAGCTCCACCGTTTCTTTGCCGGTGGAAAGCTTATAGACGGCCTCGGTCAATATGCCCATGGCATGCGCGCGGTTATCCGCGGTGCCCTTGGGCGCCGTTGTTTCGCCGTCATAGCTGAGCAGGCTCAGGGCATGGTCATACGCGCTCATTTCATCCTGGAGGGTGATGAGCCGTTCTCTTGCGTTTGTCAGATCCATATACGTTGTTCCGCCTTTCTTTATTTTCTGCGTCCATTATAATTCCGTTTTCCTATCTTGTCCATATGCGCAAGGCCGATTTTTCCATCCCGCACCGAACGCGGTTTCTTTTCATACGATGGAAGCAGCAAAGGAGGGAGGAAAAAGCATGAACCTATTATTGACGGGGAATGGAGAAAGGGAAAAATCCCTGCGCGCCCTGTGCGAACAGCGCGGGCATCGCTTGCCGGAGCACGGCCCGTGGGACGCGGTGATCCTGCCGCTGCCGCAGTCGCGGATCGACGAGGAATACGCGGATCAGCTGCCCCGCGGGCAAACGGTGGTCTGCGGGAAAACGGACGCCTTCTTCGACCGCCTGGCGGACCGCAGGGGATGGGACCTGAAAAAAGTGCTGGAGGATGAACGGTTTACGAAGGAAAACGCGGCGCTGACAGCGGAAGGGGCCGTCTATACCGCGATGGCGCATAGCGATCGCAGCCTGATGGGCGCGCAGTGTCTGGTCACGGGCTATGGCCGCATCGGCAGGGACCTGACGCGGCTCCTCCGCGCGCTCGGATCAATCGTGACCGTCGCGGCGCGGCGAAGGGAAAGCCGGGAGGAAGCGGGACCAAACAGCATCGATATGCCGGATATCCACGATGTGACCGGGAAGATGGATCTCATCTTCAACACCGTACCGGCACGCGTCTTTTCGATCGACGCGCTGCGCAGGATCCGGCTCCACGCGCTCCTCATCGATTTGGCAAGCGCGCCGTACGGCGTCGATCCTGCGGACGCGGAAAACCTGGGCGTCCAATATCGCCTGGAAAGCGGCCTGCCGGGGCGGTACTGCCCTTTGTCCGCCGCCATGATCCTGCTTGACTATGTGGAACGGGAGGTTCGCCATGAGTAAAACGCGGGTAGGATTTGCCCTGACAGGTTCGTTCTGCACGTTCAGGGCGATTTTCTCGGTGATGGAACAGCTGGTGCGCTCCGGCTATGATGTAACGCCGGTCCTTTCTTATCATTCCGCGCAGGAAGATACCAGATTCTATTTGAAGGACACGGTCTGGAAGAGGCTGGAGGAAATCACGGGCAAAAAGCCGCTCTCCAAACTGTCGGAGGTGGAGCCGATCGGGCCGAAAAAGCTCCTGGACGCCTATGTGATCGCGCCGATGACCGGGGCCAGCATGGGCAAATTCGCGCACGGGATCTTTGATACGCCGGCGCTGCTTGGCGCGAAATCGCACCTTCGCAACGGAAGGCCCGTGCTGGTCGCCCCCTCCACGAATGACGGGCTAAGCACCGCCGCGGAAAACCTCGGGAAGATTTTGGCCATGAGAAACGTTTATATGGTGCCCTTCGGCCAGGACGACCCGGCGGGAAAGCCGCGGTCCCTGGTGGCGGATTTTTCCTTGATCCCGGAGGCGCTCGCCGCGGCGCTCGCGGGAGCGCAGGCGCAGCCCATCCTGCTGGGCACCTTGAAAAACGAAGGGAAATAGGGTATACTATCGGTATGGAGGTATTGCCATGAAACACTTTGCGCTTTTGAGCGTCAGCGTGCTTTTCGCCGTTCTTCTTTTGATCCCCGCATCCTTCGCCGTGGGCGAGGAAGCGGCGGCCCTTCCCATCAGCGTGCGCAGGGAGGAAGCCTGGGGCCCGGTGGACGATCTCAACGGGAAGGAAGCCGATTCTTACGTCTTCTACCCGGTTTTTGAGACCGCGGACGAAGCGCTCCTGCCCGCCATCGAAAAAATGAACGCGGCCATTCAGGAAAAGGCCCGCATCCCGGAATATACCCGGCTGGTATCCACGATCGCGCCGGGCGGCACAGGGCTCAAAATGGATTATGCCCTGGGGCTGACGCGCGATTATGTTGATGGAAACGGCCCCAGGATCAGCGATTGGTACGTGTCCATCCTCTTTAGCGCGGAGGGCAAAATGCTGCAAGGCCGCCCTTCGCACGTCTATTATCCCATGACGTTTGATATGCGAACGGGCGAAGAAGTGTCCTTTGACCAATTGTTTACCGACCCGGACGGCGCGAGGGCTTTCATCGAGGAATACCTGGAGGCGGAAATCGAACCCACGCTGTCCACCTACCTGGAAAACAGCCAGCTCTTTCCCGTGCCGTACGAACGCTTTTTCCTGGATGCGTACGGCCATGTGATCCTGGTATATGAAAACAGCCAATTGTCCTTCTTATCCGGCGTATCCGGGGCCGTATCCCTTCGGTACAGCCAATTGGAGCCCTGGCTTGACGAAACGGAGGAGGGCGTCGTTTCCCACCTGCCGTGGCTCAGTTTCCACGACGCGCAGAGCACGGACGGGTTATGGAACTGGCTCAAATGCGATGCCCTGATTCTGTCTGACGGCCCCGCCCTCACGCTGGGAACGAAAATGGACGAGGTTTGGCAGTCCTTCCATGCCGCCGCCGATTCGGAGTTTTACCCAGGAGGCGCGTGCTATGAACTGGAGGAGCCCGTCTATCGCGGCGCGCTGATGATCACCGACGAAAACGAGGAAACCGTGACCGGCGTCCAGACTTGCGAATGGGATTTCGGCGCGATCCAAACGGGCAAAACCGCCCTCAGCGACGCCATATCATTCCTGGAAAAGGAGCCGGACGCCATCATCCCGCTGGACGATACCGCCGCGGCGTTTTACCGCGTCTGTCCCGGCTTGGCTTACATCTATACCCTGGCGGATTATTCCGGGAAGGCGCTGACCTTCACCTTCTATGCGGATCAGGACGACGTCGTGCAATACGTCAAATTATCCTTGGATTAAGAAAGAGGAAATCATGAGCGCAACGACCGCGAAAAACAAAAAACAAGCGCAGCCCGCCCTTGCCACCACTGGCCGAGGCGCGGCTTTGTATATCACGCTTGGCATCTTCTTTTTGACTTTGGGCGCTTCCTTTGTCCTGTCGCTCATCAAAACGGAGGGAAGCTATGCCCTGGAGCAGCTTCATATGATGCTGCTGGGGCTGTGCGGCTCCCTGTACGCCGCGCTTCCGCTGCTTTTGATATGGGGCGGCGCGAAGCTGATCGTATCCAGCCGCCACCGGGTGTCCGTGCGGAATTATCTGATCGTGTGCGCCCTGTTTCTGCTTTTGCTCGCGGGGAATACGCTGACGGCCAAAACGTCCGCCGGCCCGTACCTGGACGTTGTAAAAAGCACGGCTTCCGCCTCCAAAAGCGCCTGGACGAGCGATTATTCCCTGTGCCTCAACCAGGCGTATATCCAGGGCGGCTCCGGCGCGGGCGGCCTGATCGGCATGGCGATCGCGTATCCGCTGGCGCATGTGCTCACGCGCCTTGGCGCGGCGCTGCTGACGGGTGCATTGATCGCGGCGCTCATTTTGACGCTGTTCCGCCTGAATCCCGGCGCGCTTTTCCGCAAGGCGTCCGACGCGGGCGAAAAGCATCGCTTGAAGATGCTGGATAAGCGCAGGGAGCAGCAGCAAACCGCAAAGGACCGTCCGCAGGGCTACCCGAGAGAGCAGCGGCCCATGCCCGCGCAGGAAGCAAACGAAGCGCCCGCGCCGGATTATTATTCCGCCGCACCGGTCTATCAGGCCCAGCCCGTGCAGCAGGATGCGCAGGGCTTTTATCCCGTTGTTCCCGATCTGTATGAAGAGCGCTTTCCGCAGGCGGAGCAGCCCCGCGCGCCTATGACGCAGCCCGATTGGCGAAAGCCAGCGCAGGAGGCGGACAAGAAACCGCAGCCCGCTTCCTCCGTGAAGGCTGAAAACGCCGGCTTCGGCGGCAAACTCAGCGGCCTCATCAACAAACTGATCACCCCGGAACCGGCTGAAGATAAACCGCAGCCGGTATCGCAGCCGCGCCCGCAGCCCCAGCCTGCCCGCGCGCAGCAGCCCGCTGGACAAGCCGTTCAGCCGCCTGTGCAGCAGACCCAGGCATTGGATGATGAAGAGGACGATTTGCCTTGGGACGTTCCTGCCGCGCCTTCCCCGCAGATGGAAAAGGAGCCTGCCCCTTCCTCGCCTAAACGCGCGGAGGCAAAGCCCGCGGAAACGCCCAAACCAGCCAAGGAAGAAGAGAAAGCGTATAAGCCCCGGCACGCGGCCAAGCCCGCCGCGCAGCCCGCGCCTTCCCAAAAGCCTTCCGAGCCTGCCCCGTCAAGCTGGGCGGCCCAGGTGACCCAGAAACAAAAGGAGCTGGAAAAGCCATCTTTGACTTCTGCGAAATCCAGCGAGGCCAAGCCGGTCTATACCGATCCCGTCATGCCGATCACAGGGGAAAGGATCGCCATCAGCCCCGCCAAGGAAATGAAGGAATTAGAGGCGGGCCAGCGCCTGGACGGCACGTCCGCGCCCAAGGTGAAGCAGCATCAGATGAGCATGGTGATCCCGTACCAGGCTCCGCCGATCCGGCTGCTCAAGGAAGCCAAGCCTGTGGCCCAATCGGACGCCGCGCAGGAGGACGAGCGCCGCGCGCAGATCATCGAAGGCACGCTGCGCTCCTTCGGCGTGGAATCCGAAGTCAAGCAGATCATGCACGGCCCCTCCATCACCCGTTTTGCCATCCAGATCGCTCCGGGCGTCAAGGTGAGCCGCGTTGCCAACACGTCGGACAATCTGGCGCTGGAGCTCAAAACCCAGCACGTGCGCGTTGAAGCGCCTATCCAGGGCACCAATTACATCGGCATCGAGGTGCCCAACCAATTGGTGAGCACCGTGGCGCTGCGCGAGGTACTGGACAGCCCGGAAATGCGCGCCAATCCCTCGCCCCTGCTGGTGGCGCTTGGGAAAGATATCGCCGGCGCGCCCGTTCTATGCGATCTGAGCAAGATGCCGCATTTGCTGATCGCCGGCGCGACCGGCAGCGGCAAATCCGTGTGCATCAACTCGATCGTTTGCAGCCTGCTTTACCGCACCTCGCCCGAGCAGGTGCGCCTGATCATGATCGACCCCAAACAGGTGGAATTGAGCGTATACAACGCGATCCCGCATCTGCTGGTGCCCGTTGTTTCCGATCCCAAGAAAGCCGCGGGCGCGCTGTCCTGGGTAGTGCAGGAAATGCTGGAGCGCTACGGCAAATTCAGCGCCCAGGGCGTGCGCAACCTGGCGGGATACAACAAGGCCAACCAGGGCACCGACAAGGTATTGCCCAATATCGTGGTCATCATCGACGAAATGGCGGATCTGATGGAGGTCTGCTGCAAGGATGTGGAAGAATCCATCCGCCGCCTGGCAGCGCTGGCACGCGCCGCCGGCATCTATATGGTATTGGCGACCCAGCGCCCCTCCGTGGACGTTATCACCGGCGTCGTCAAGAACAATATCCCCAGCCGGATCGCTTTCGCCGTTTCCTCCGGCACGGACAGCCGCACCATCATCGATATCAACGGCGCGGAAAAGCTGATGGGCAAGGGCGATATGCTCTATAAGCCCACCGGGACTTCCGCCCGCCGCGTGCAGGGCTGCTTTGTGAGCGACGAAGAAGTGAACGCCATCGCCGAATATATCGGCAGCCGCTATCAGACGGATTATGATCCCAACATCGTGGATCATCTGGAAAACGCCGATAAAGAGCGCGGCGCGGATGAAATCAGCGGCAGCGGAGACGAGGAGAGCACGGTCAGCGGCGACGGCAGCTTCCAGGACCTTTTGCAGCAAGCCATTGAAATGGCCGTGGAGGACGGACAGACCTCCACCAGCATGCTCCAGCGCCGCCTGCGCGTCGGGTACGCGAGGGCTGGCCGGCTGATCGACGAAATGGAAAAGCGAAACATTATCAGCCAGTCCGAAGGCTCCAAGCCTCGTAAAACCCTCGTCACCCGCGAGCAGTACGCCGAAATGATGCGGGATCAATAGCATAGCGTTTTTTCCGGGGGAACCGCTCTTTGAGCCCCAAGAGCGGTTCCCCCAATCCCTCTCCGAGAAAAACGGATCGGGAAGGATACTATAACCAAGAAATACAAAAGAGGTGCGCGCCATGCGGTATGCAATCGATCTGAAAGGCCATCAGGTTTCACAGGTACATTCCTTGGGCGGGGATTTTTCCGGCACAGATCCGTCCGGCGACCGGCTGTCCATCAACAGCTTCTATTTTGAGAAGAACGGCAGGCCTTTCTATCCCGTCTCCGGCGAATTCCATTACAGCCGGATGGACGACCGCCGCTGGGAAGACGAGCTCATCAAAATGCGCATGGGCGGCATCAATGTCGTTTCCACTTACCTTTTCTGGAATCACATCGAAGAAGAAGAAGGCGTATTCGATTTTGCCGGTCGCAGGGATCTGCGCCGCTTTGTCTCGCTGTGCAAAAAGCACGGCTTGTATGTGATCCTGCGGGTGGGGCCCTTCGACCACGGCGAAGTGCGAAACGGCGGACTGCCGGACTGGCTCTACGGCAAGCCCTTTGAGGTGCGCACCACGAACCCGGAGTTTTTGCAATATGTGGAACGCCTGTACGCGAAAATCGGGGAGCAGGTAAAGGGCCTGTTCTTTGGGGACGGCGGGCCCATCATTGCCGTGCAGTTGGACAACGAATACATGCACTCCTCCGCCCCCTGGGAAATGACCACGGGCATTTCGGGCGAATGGGTGTTCAGCGGGAACGAAGGGGAAGCGTATATCCTCAAGCTTCGGGAGCTGGCGCTCCAATGCGGCCTTAAGCCGGCGTTTTTTACCGGAACCGCCTGGGGCGGCGCCGCCTATTCGGAAAGGGTCTTGCCCCTGTGGGGCGGCTATGCTTACCGTCCCTGGATTTTCTATTCCCATAAGGGCGAGCATCCCGCCACGGAAGAATATATCTACCAGGATTACCACCGGGACGGGATCGAGTGCACCGACGATTTTGAACCCGCGTACCGGCCTTCCGAACGCCCCTACGCCTGCTGCGAAATGGGCGGCGGCATGATGTGCTGCTACTATTATCGGTTCATTTATCCTTACAAGAGCGTGGACGCGCTGGCGAACATCAAGCTGGGCTCCGGCTGCAATTTCCTGGGCTATTACATGTTCCAGGGCGGCACCAACCCCATCGGCAAAAACGGGACGTATCTGAACGAATCCCAGGTGCCCAAAATCAGCTATGACTACCAGGCTGCGCTGGGGGAGTTCGGGCAGCTTCGGGAAAGCTACAGCCGCCTGAAAGCCATCCATTTCTTCACCCGCTTCTTCGGCGACCGCGTCGCGCCCATGGAAACGGTGCTGCCGGAAGGGGCTTCCCAGATCGACCCGAAAGACCTAACCACCCTGCGCTTCGCTGTGCGCACCGACGGGGAAAGCGGCTTCCTGTTCATCAACAATTTCCAGGATCACCGCATCATGCCGGATAAGAAAAACGAACAAGTCATCATTCAAACAGCAAAAGAAACGTATACGTTCGATATTTCCATTGCCTCCGAGGAAAACGCCATCCTGCCCTTCCATTTTGATCTGGACGGCATATTGCTAAAGCGGGCTAACGCCCAGCCGGTGCTTCGGACGGAAATCAAAGGCCGGGCGGTATATGCGTTCATGGTGCCTGAGGGCGGTTCTTTCCGGTTTGAAGAAGAAGCGAACGTGACCGGCGGCAGCCAGCTTTTCACCGTCCAGAAGGGGGACAAGACGGTGGATATCCTGCTGCTCACCCGGGAGGAAACCAACCGGCTGTTCATCCTGCGGGACGGAAGCCTGATCCTCACCGACGCCGCGCTGCTGGAGGATGAAAACGGCGCGCTTCGACTGGAAACGGTCAAGGCCGAAAACACCCTGTATTGCTATCCGGCGGACAGATTGCAGGGAAAAGCCCAGCGCCTGAACGATCAAGGCCCCTGGGGGATGTATCAGGCAAACACACCTGAGAAGAAAATCGCGATCGCCTGCGAACCCGCCGCCCCCTGCCGCTGGAAGCTGAGCATCCCCGAAAACGCCCTGGAAGGCCTCAAGGACGCGCGCCTGCAAATCGATTACCGGGGCGACATCGGCATGCTGTTCCTGAACGATGTTTTGATGAACGACAATTTCTGCAACGGCGATACCTGGGTAGTGGGCCTCATGGAGCACAGGGATAAGCTGCCGGGCACCATGGTGCTCAAAATCTCTCCCATCCGGGAAGGGGCCAACGTGAACGTGGAATCCGCCATGGCCGCGCGGAACGAGGAAGTCAAGGCCCTGATCGCGGATTTGCAGCAAATCAAAGTCCAGCCCGTCTATGAAATCAAGCTGTAAGGAGAAACAGCCATGAACAAGACAAGCGTTTACGAGCAGAGGATCATCTTTCCCACCTACAGGGCGGGCCGCCTGGAAAAAAACCCGCTGTTCATTGAAAAGCGGGCGTACCAGGGCTCCACGGGCAAGGTCTATCCCGTGCCGATCTGCGAAACGATCAGCGATACCAAGGAGGACGTGGCGTATAAAGCCGTCATCCTGGAGAACGATTATCTGTACGTGATGATCCTGCCTCAGCTTGGCGGGCGCATCCAGCGGGCGCTGGACAAAACCAACAACTATGATTTCGTGTATTACAATCGGGTGATCAAGCCCGCCCTGGTGGGCCTGGCGGGGCCGTGGATCTCGGGCGGCATCGAATTCAACTGGCCCCAGCATCACCGCCCCTCCACCTTCATGCCGGTGGATTACGCCATATCTGAGAACCCGGACGGTTCCGCCACGGTGATCCTTGGCGAAACGGACCGCATCAACGGCACCAAAGCCAACGCCGGCATCACGCTCTATCCCGACAAAGCCTACATCGAAATCAAAGGCCAATTGTTCAACCCTACGGACTATCCCCAGACCTTCCTGTGGTGGGCCAATCCCGCCGTGCACGTGAACGACGGCACCTTCTCCGTGTTCCCGCCCGATGTGAACGCCGTCATGGACCACGGCAAACGCGCGGTTTCCACCTTCCCCATCGCCACCGGCGAATACTACAAGGCCGATTATTCCGCGGGCGTGGATATTTCCCGGTATAAGAACATCAAGGTGCCCACCTCCTACATGGCGGCGCATTCCGATTTTGATTTCGTGGGCAATTTCGATGAAGGAAAAGACGCGGGCCTGCTTCACGTGGCCGACCACCATATCAGCCCCGGCAAGAAGCAGTGGACCTGGGGCAACGGCGATTTCGGCCGCATGTGGGATAAGAACCTCACCGACGAGGACGGCCCTTATATCGAGCTCATGACCGGGGTGTTCTGCGACAACCAGCCGGACTTCGCATGGCTGAAACCGCATGAAGAAAAGAATTTCGTACAGTATTTCATGCCCTACAAGACCGTGGGGAGGGTCAGCAACGCCACCAAGGACGTGATCCTTGGCGTGGATTTCCTGGACGGTCAGGGAAACGTGATCGAACCCGATCCCTTCGCCTATGGAAAAGGAGCAAATGAAGCCGTTCAAAAGAAAGCCGCCAAAGCCCGCGTCAAGGTCTATGCATCTGGCGAATACAAAAACGCACAGATCATGATTTGGGCGGACGGCAGGGAAATGTACCGCAAGACCGTCGATTTAACGCCCAAAGCCGCCTTTGTGGACACGGTGGATGGGCTGCATGATTACCGGATAGAAGTGCGGGATGAAAACGGCAATGTGCTGTGTGCGTACAAGGAATATGTAAAAGAGAACCGGCCCATTCCCGAACCCGCCGAAGCCCTGAAAAAACCGGAGGAAATCCAATCACTGGAAGAGCTTTACCTGGCCGGGCAGCATCTGGAGCAGTACCGCCACGCCACCTTCCTGCCCTCTGATTATTACCTGGAGGGCCTGCGGCGCGATCCCACCGATATCCGTCTGAATAACGCCTACGGCTTGCATCTGCTGCGCAACGGTCAGGTAGGGGAAAGCGCGCCCTATTTCCGGGCCGCCATCAAAAAACAGACCTGGCGCAACCCGAACCCTTACGCGGGCGAAGCGTATTATAACCTGGCCCTGGCGATGGAATTGCTGGACAAGCTGCCCGAAGCCTGCGACGCTTTCTTCAAAGCGGCCTGGAGCGCGGAGACGGCGGGGGCCTCTTTCTTCCATCTGGCTTGCATCTCGATCAAACAAGGGAATCCCAAGCAAGCCCTGCAATTCGCAAACGAAAGCCTGCTGCGGGGCTGGCACGATATGAAAGCCCGATCCCTGAAAGCGTCCATCCTGGCAATGCTGAACAAGGACGGCAAAGAATACCGGCGCTTTTTGGATGAAAGCCTGGCCATCGATCCTTTGTATCTGTCACTCCTCTACAGGAACGCTGACCACGCCGCCTTTGAAAAAGCCACCGGCGGGCGGATCGAGGAATACTTAAATGTAGCCTATGAGTTCCTTGCCTTCGGCTGCTGGCAGGATGCCGCCGACGCGCTGGCCCGCTGCCCCGCCGAACATCCCATGAAGGATTACGCCATAGCCTATGCGGAAGGAAAACTGGGAATGACGGACGCGGCGAAGGCCGACGCGGAAAAGGCCGAAAGCCTGACGACCGATCTGTGTTTTCCGAATAAATTGATCGAAAAGCGGATCCTGGAATACGCCGTTTCCATCCTGCCCGCCGCGCCGAAAGCTCATTATTATCTGGGCGAACTGCTCTATGACAAAAAGCAGTACGACGCCGCCATCCTCCACTGGCAGGCGGCGGTCCGGGAGATGCCCGATTTGGCCCCGGCCCACCGCAGCCTGTCCATCGCCTATTACAATCACGGGGACAGAAACCTTGCCGCCGGGGAAATCGCCGCCGCCTGCAAGCTGGAGCCAAAGAACAGCCGCTTCCTGCTGGAGCAGGAGCAGCTGTTCAAGCGCCTGGAACGGCCGGTCAAAGAGCGGCTTGTCCTCCTGGAAGCCCACAAAGAAATCATTCCCGACCGGTATGCCCTCATGCTGGCCTATATCTCCCTGCTCAATCAGGACGGGCAGCATGAAAAGGCCCTGGACCTTATGACCCATTACACCTTCCACGTCTGGGAGGGCGGCGAAGGCAAGGTTGCGGACGAGTACAAGACCGCGCTGTTCGCCCTGGCGGAAAAGGCGCTTTCCGAAAACAAGCCGGAGGAAGCCATCGCCTATGCCAAACGCACCCTCTCCTATCCCGTGAACCTGGGCGAAGGCAAGCTGGAAAACGTGCCGGACAACCGCGCCTATTATACGATGGGCTGCGCCTACAGATTGCTTTGCGATCATGAAAAAGCCGAGGATTGCTTTGAAAAAGCCATCCTCGGCTCCCAGACGCCGGAACCCGTGCGCTATTACAACGATCAGCCCTCGGATTACATCTATTATCAGGGCCTGGCCTACGCTGCGCTGGGCGATCTGGAAAAGGCCAAAAAGTCCTTCCACCAGCTCATCATTTTCGGCGAGCGCCACATCTTCGACCGGGTGGGATACGATTTCTTCGCCGTTTCCATGCCCGAGCTCGAGGTCTACCAGGACGACATGCAAAAGCGCAGCGACGATTACTGCCGCCGCATGATGGCCTTAGGGCGCAGGGGCCTTAAAGAAATCGAAGCATAACCGCAAGGCCCGGACAGCGAAGCGCGGTTTCCCTCACAATATTTATTTGCTTTTCAGGTATTCGTCGATGGCCGCGGCGGCATTTTTGCCCGCGCCCATGGCCAGGATCACGGTGGCTGCCCCGGTGACGGCGTCGCCGCCGGCATACACGCCGGGGCGGGAGGTCAGGCCCGTATTTTCATCCGCGATGATTCCGCCCCATTTCTGGGTTTCCAGGCCTTCGGTGGTGGATTTGATGAGGGGATTGGGGCTTGTGCCAAGCGCCATGATGACGCAGTCCAGATCGAGGGTAAATTCACTGCCCTCCTTGGGCACGGGACGGCGGCGGCCGGAAGCGTCCGGTTCGCCCAATTCCATTTCCTGGCACCGTACAGCGCTGACCCAGCCCTGTTCATTGCCCAGGATCTCCAAGGGGTTGGTGAGGAACTTAAAGACGATGCCCTCTTCCATCGCATGCTCCACTTCCTCGCGCCGCGCGGGAAGCTCGGCCTCGGTGCGGCGGTAAACGATGGTCACATCCGCGCCAAGGCGCTTGGCGCAGCGGGCCGCGTCCATGGCAACGTTGCCGCCGCCGACGACGGCCACGCGCTTGCCGTGCTGGATGGGGGTGTCGCTGCCGGGCTGATAAGCCTTCATGAGGTTGATACGGGTGAGGAACTCATTGGCGGAATAAACGCCCTTCAAGTTTTCGCCGGGAATGCTCATAAACTTGGGCAGGCCCGCACCGGAGCCGATGAACACGGCCTCGAACCCGTATTCCTGCTGAAGCTCGTCGATTGTGATCGTTTTGCCGATGACCACGTTGGTTTCGATCTGCACGCCGAGGTCACGAAGCGTATTGATTTCCTTTTGCACGATGGATTTGGGCAGACGGAATTCGGGAATGCCGTATACAAGCACGCCGCCGGCCAGGTGCAGCGCCTCAAACACGGTGACCTGATAGCCCATCTTCGCCAGATCGCCCGCGCAGGTGAGCCCGGATGGGCCGGAGCCGATCACGGCCACCCTATGCCCGTTTGAAGCGGGCTTTTGCGGCTTTTGCGTGCTGTTCGCATTATGCCAGTCAGCGGCGAAGCGCTCGAGCCTTCCGATGCCGACAGGCTCGCCCTTGATCCCGCGCACGCACTTGCTTTCACATTGGGTTTCCTGCGGGCAGACGCGGCCGCAAACGGCGGGAAGAGAAGAGGACCTTGCGATCACCTGATAGGCGGTTTCAAAATTCCCCTCGGCCATTTCCCTGATAAATGCAGGGATGGCAACGCGCACAGGACACCCGGAAACGCAGGGATGGTTTTTGCAGTTCAGGCAGCGCTTCGCCTCGTCAATCGCCATTTCGGCGGTATAGCCCAGCGCCACTTCCTGAAAATTATGGTTCCTTACATCCGCCGCCTGGGAGGGCATCGGATTCTTTTTCGGGGCCATGTTGGGCATCTTATTTCGCCTCCTTGAACAGATTGCAGGCTTCCTCAAAGGCATGGCGCTCAAAATCCTGATAGGTTCTGCCACGCGCCATGGCCTCGTCAAAATCGATTTCATGGCCGTCAAATTCCGGGCCGTCCACACAGGCGAACTTCGTTTTGCCGCCGACCGTCAGGCGGCAGCCGCCGCACATGCCCGTGCCGTCGATCATGATCGGGTTCATGCTTGCGATGGTCTTGACGCCGTATTCCTTGGTGAGGCGGCAGACGAATTTCATCATGATCAGCGGGCCGATGGTGATGACCTCGTCGTACTGTTCGCCGCTCTCGATCAGCTTTTTGAGCGCGTCGGTCACCAAACCCTTTTCGCCCCAGGAGCCGTCGTCGCTCATGCGGATGAATTTGGTGCTGTGGGAAGCGAATTCATCCTCCAGGATGACCAGGTCTTTATTGCGGAAGCCGGCGATGGCGTGGACCTGGGCCCCTTGCTCAAAGAGCTTTTTCGTGACCGGGTACGCGATGGCGCAGCCGACGCCGCCCCCCACCACGGCCACTTTTTTGAGCCCTTCGGTATGCGTCGCACGGCCAAGCGGGCCGACAAAATCGTGAATAAAGTCACCCTCGTTCAGATGATTTAGCTTTTCCGTCGTAGCGCCTACGACCTGGAAGATGATGGTAACGCTGCCCTTTTCCCGGTCATAATCCGCGACGGTCAGGGGAATGCGCTCGCCGTTTTCATCCACCCTTAGGATAATGAACTGCCCCGGTTCGGCCTTGCGGGCCACCAGCGGCGCGTCCACGACCATCAGGGTCACGGTGGGGTTCAGGCATTTTTTCACCAAGATTTTATTCACGATTCAAGCCTCCTTGAGAAAATGGGTAAGAAATCAGCCTTTTTGACGCGTCTTTGCACCGCGTCCCATACAGTATAGCAGAAATCCGGAAAAATGGCGAATGAATACAAAAGAAAAGCAGTCCGAACGCATTTTTCTTGACGGGGCGGCTGCTTCGCGGTATCATAGAGACGGAAACATACGAATCGTATTTGGAAGGACGTTTTCACTTTTGAAAGAAGCTGCCGCTATGAACGCGTTCCAGGGGAAGCGAAGGGTGCGATCCGTTCGCCAAGCCACGCTGCGCACCGCGTATTCCGGCCTGCTGATCGCCACGATGCTGGTGCTTGGCTATGTGGAGAGCCTGCTGCCGGCCGTGGGCACGGTGCCGGGGATCAAGATGGGGCTGAGCAACAGCGTGCTCATCTTCGCCGTGTATATGCTGGATCTGCCGACGGCCTGGATGCTGATGGTCTTAAAGGTGTTTTTGACCGGCCTGCTTTTTGGCGGAGCCACCACCATCCTGTATTCTATGGCGGGCGGCGTATTGAGCATGCTGCTGATGACGGTGCTCAGCCGCCTTGACGGCGTGCATCCGGTCACCGTCAGCATGGTGGGCGGGGTCATGCACAATGTTGGCCAGGTTTTGATGGCCATGCTGCTGTTCCATACGCGCCAGCTGCTGTACTATATGGCCGTATTGATCGGGGTCGGCATGGTCTGCGGCGCGCTGACCGGCGTGTGCGCGTCGAGCGTGATGAAGCATCTTCGCGCGGCAAAATAAAGCAAGCGAAACGAAAAACGCTACTTTTCATTATCCCCGTTTTCTTCGCATATCCTGCCTTGGAGGTGCGCATGGAGAACGGGGTTTTTTGCGTGATCGGCGCCATGGTAGGCGCGGGGTTCGCGTCCGGCAGGGAAATCATGGCTTTCTTTTCCCGATACGGCGCTTATTCCTGGGCGCTGATCGCGCTTTGCGCCTTCTTCATGACAAGCCTGATGCATGCCGTGATGCTGCGCGCGGAAAGCGTCGCAGCATTGACGCCGAAGGGGATCGCCGCGCCGCTTGGACGGGCGGTTTGGCGGCTTCTTTTCACGTTTACGGGCGGCGCGATGCTGGCCGCGGCAGGTCAGATGGGAGCGCTGACCGTTCCGATCCGGTACGCGCGGGAGCTCAGCGCGTTTTTCACGCTGCTTTTTTGTGTATTTCAGCCAAGGGACGCCGATAAGATCGGCGCGCCGATGGGAAAGCTCCTGATCCCGGCCTTGATCGCCGCGCTCATTTTGTGCCTTCGCTCGGAAGGAAGCGCGGTCCTTACGCCCAAATGGACCGGGAAAGAGGGAATAATCGCCTTGATTTCCGCGCTTGGGTACGGCGCGCTGAACGTAAGCCTGTCCGCGGGCGTGATCTGCGAGGCGGGGCAGGGGAAAAGCAAACGTGAAAAGCGAAAAACCGCTTTGCTTTCCGGGATAGCGCTCGGCGCGCTTTTGCTCATAGAGAACAGCGCACTCCTCCTGCATGGGGAAGCCGTCGACGCTGCGCTCCCGACCGTGCTTGTGCTGAACCGATTCGGCAAGGAAGGCTTTTATCTTTCCGCGGCGGTGCTGTATCTGGCCGTCGTGACCACGCTGAACGCGCAAATCAGGGGATTATCTTCGCTGCTGCCGGAAAAAGGGAATCGCATCCTGTGCTTTTTTATGACGGCGGCGGCGTCTCAGCTTGGCTTTCAAGGCATCGTGCAAACTGTTTACCCGGCGCTTGGCTGGGCCGCGGCGGTCCTGGCGGGGATCGCCCTTTTCGGCAAACGCGCGGAAACGTCCTCCGGATAAGCGCATATCAAAAACCCCCTGCGCATCGGCAAGGGGCAAGCAAGCGGAAACACAAGGTCACCACAGGGAATACGGATATACGCCGTCCTTTTTCATCTGCGCGATGGCGGCCTGTACCTGGGGCATGTCCGCCTGGTAGGTGATGCCGTACCATTTTTCCGTGCAGGGCAGCACGCGCACGCGCGCCTTCCTTTCGGCAATCAGCTGATTGGGGATCAGGGGCAGGAAGTATTCGCATTTGAGCGGATTCTTGGGCAGGTTTTCCCTGAGGAAAGAAGCGAAGCGCCCTTCGATCTCGGCGAGGATATCCGGGGTGAAGCCCCAGAAATTCATGGATACCGTGGTGCCGGAGGGCAGGAAAGTATAGGTTTTCCCATCGTCTTCCGTAAAGGCGGCGCCGCCGTCGCGGGGCTCGATGCGCGTGCGCTCGATGATGCCGGAGAGATACTGGCCGCTTTCATCCATCGCGCAGACGCCGCGGGCGACATGGCCGTTTTCGGTCAGCGTATTTTCCACCTGATAACCCACCATCGCGTATTCGTTTTCGGGGTGATCGCCCGTCAGAAACCGGTGAATGATCTTGAAGGCGTCCTTGCCGTAGAAATCGTCCGCATTGATGACGGCGAAAGGCGCGGTGATCGCCTTCTTCGCGCAGAGGACCGCGTGCGCGGTGCCCCAGGGCTTTTCGCGGCCTTCAGGCACGGAAAAGCCTTCGGGCAGTATTTCTTTGATTTGATGGACATATTCGATTTCGGCCGCGCCGCCGATGCGCTTGCCCAGGGTATCCCGGAACAGCGCTTCGTTTTCCGGCTTCACGATCAGAATGATCTTGCCGAATCCGGCGCGAACAGCGTCAAATATGGAATAATCGATGATCCAATGGTTCTGCGCGTCCACCGGCGCCATCTGTTTGAGCCCGCCGTACCGGCTGCCAAGCCCTGCCGCCATGATGACCAATTGCGGTTGCTGCATGCGAATTCCCCCTGTGTTTGTGTTGGCTTTGATAGGAGCTATGGAAGGACCGCCCCTATTATAGTCTACTTTTCACGATTTGTCCACCGAAAAACAGGGTCGTCCAGCTGGAGCACCTTCGCACCGATGTTTTGCAGGAAGGCCTGATCGTGCTCCACCAGGATCATGGTAGGCTTGAATGCCTGGATCAAGCGTTCAAGCTGCATGCGGGAGAGGACGTCGATATAGTTGAGCGGCTCATCCCAAATATACAAATGCGCGCGCTGGCACAGGCTCCTGGCGAGCAGCACCTTTTTCTGCTGTCCCGCGCTGTAAGCGTCCATGGGCTTTTCAAACTGATCGCGGGAGAAATTGAGCTTTCTGAGGATGGTTTTGAACTGCGTTTCATCCATGCCCTCCGCCCGGATCAGATCGCGAAGCGAGCCTTGCAGGCAAGCCTGCTGGGGAACGAGGGAAACGATGAGACCGCTGGATAGGCGGATCTCCCCGGACAGAGGCGCGATTTCACCGGTGAGCGCTTTGATGAGGCTGGTCTTCCCGCATCCGTTCCTGCCCGTCAGGGCCAGGATATCGCCGTTATACAGGGTGAAGCGCAGATCGGAAAGCACCTTTCGATCGCCGTAGCCGATACACGCGCCGCGGCATTCCACCAAGCGGCCCGAGGGATGTGCAAGCGGGAAGATTTTAAGATCATCGCTTAGCTCCAGGTTTTTGAGCAGGCTTTCCTTTTCCTCGATTTCCCGGTCCATCCTCGTTTCCAGGTTCTTTCTGCGCTGCTGCATGCGCCGGGACTGCTCGCCCGCGTAAGCGCGCGCGTTCTTGGGCTTTTCATGCGAATCGGGCGATAAGCCGAACTTGCTGCTTTCCACCTTGTCCGCGAAGGACCGCGCCTGGCGCGCGGCGGCGCGAAGGGAGGATATTTCCCGCTTGAGCTTCTCATTCTGATTGATTTCAAATTCATCCTGGCGGCGCTTGTTTTCTTCCCACGTGGAGAAATTGCCCTTCTGCACCTCGATATTCGCCCGATTGATGGACAGGACATGGTCTACGCATCCATCCAGGAACGTCCGGTCGTGCGATACGAGGATGAATCCCTTTTTGCCGTTCAAATACCGGCTCACGATTTTCCTGCCCCGCATGTCCAGGTGGTTGGTGGGCTCGTCGATCAGGAGAAAACGGTTTTCCCGGGAAAAGAGCGCGGCAAGCAGCACCTTGGCCTGCTCTCCGCCGGAAAGGGAGGAAAACGGGCGGGACAGTGTTTCCTGCTCAACCTCCAGCTCCGCAATTTCCTTCATGAACCGCCAAATCTGCCCCTCTGCGTCCATATCCGCGGCAATTTCAAGCGGCGTTTTTTGCTGGTCATGAACAGAAAATGGGAAATAATCAAACTTTACCGGAGCGCTTACCGCGTTTCCTCCGTCCAGATCCCCACTCAATATCCTGAGCAGCGTGGTTTTGCCCCGGCCGTTGCGGCCGATAAAGCCGAGCTTCCAATCCGTGTCGATCTGGAAGGAAGCGTCGTCGAAAATAAGATCCGGGCTTCCTTCATACCCGAATGTCAAATGCGAAATCTGTATCCTTGCCATAAAGCAAACACCTCCGAATCCATGGATCCGCAGGCCGGCGCCGCTCTCTATCCGTTTCTTCAGCACAAAAAGAAAAACGCAAAAAGACGCGCGTTTTTCGGCCTGCCAGGGTATCAAAACAAAGCGGGAGAACCCCGGATGCTTTTCCCCTTTTGTCTTTCTCAGACGGCAGCACCGATTACTTGCGCATCCTTCCACCTCTTTCTTCTCTGGATGTCCCTATTATACAGGCAAATTTGGAAAAAGGCAAGGTCAAAATACAAAAAAGGAGGCAGACACAAGGCGCTGCCTCCCGCAACACGGTTCAGGGCGCTACCGTCGCAAGGGGGATCATGTTCCCAAGGCCGCTGGCCTGGGTCAGGAGGGTGGCAAAGTTGGTGATCTTGCCGATCCAGCTTTGCAGCAGGGCATTGCGGGCATCCTGCGTCATCAGGTCCAGGCGTACGGCGCCGGTCAGGCTGGAAGGCGCGGTGTACGCGAAGGGCGATGCCGTTACGCTCTCCAGGGTCGCGGTGATGGCGGAATCGGTATCCATATCGCGCCAGGTGAGGGAACCGTTGAGATGGGTCGGGGCGCGCGGGGAGCTTTTGGAGCTGAAGTTCAATTCCAGAGAGAGCGCCTGTACGGGGAATTCGCCTTCGGTAATGGGCCGGATCAGGAGGGAGGCGCGCATGGTGCGGGTGAAAAGATCGGTCGAAATGTCATATCCTTCTTCGCCGGGATCCCAGGAAAGGTTGAAGCTGAACGCGACGCGCTTTTGCTCCGGTTCCTCATCGCTGACCACGAAACTCGTTTGATCGTTTTCGGGCACCAGCAAATTCACTTCGCCGGTATAGATCCCATCGCCGGAATCCAGGCATAGGATGGAGAAATCGGAGCCGGTATCTGATTTGCCCTGGATCTCGTACTGTTTTCCATCCTCCCGCGCGGCGGCGGAAATGAACAGCGTTTGGATCTTGCTGTCCTTCGTGAAGGGCAGGGAAATGCTTTCCAGCAGGGAATTGCCCTTGGCGTCATAGCGGCGCACCAGCTCCACCTGGCCGTCCAGCTGCAATTGATCGATCATGGCGAAGAAGGTATCCCGCATGGAGGGCTGCAGATAGGCTGCGGCTTCCTGGGCGGATACCACTTCGCGGAGCATGGTCAAAAGCTCGCCGTCGTTATAGATATCATACAGCAGCTGCTTGATTTCCTGCTTGACCGACGCGGCGGGAATGGTGAAAGCGATCTGGGTATAGGAAACGCCGTCTTCCTTGCCGATGGAATAGGAAGCGAAGCTGTTCAGCCACAGCTCCAGCGAGGCTTCGTACAATTCGAGCTTAGGCGCGGCTTTTTGCTTCCATTCGTCGGACGCGCCGTTTACCGCCAGGAGCATCCTCCACACGGGCGGCCAATCGTTTTCGCCCTGGATGTAGGACTGCATGAGCCGCGTCCAATCCCAATCCCGGGCAGCGGTGTAATAGGTGTTGTCGCCGCCAAGCAGCGTGCTGCTGACCGCCACCAGCTTTTCATCGTACATCACGGTCGTTTTGGCGTTTTCCTTATCATCCAGCAGGAGCGTGACCGTCGCCTGGCCTTCGTCGCCGACGCGGCTTGCCGTATGGCTGAGCGAAAGCTTCAGCCTGGGCGCCAGGATCTTCAGGATGACCCAGGTCGTATCATCGATGGCCGCGCTGCCGTCCCCTTCCGCAGAAAAGGTGATCGTTCCGCGGTAGGCGGATTCCACAAAGGCCTGCTGATAAAACTTCTCTTCGATGGTATAGCTTTCCGCCAGGGCGGAAACAGCGGTCAGCGCCATCAGGCCGGCCAGCAAAAGCGCCGCGATTTTTTTCATGCCAATGATCCTCCTATTGCGTTGATACCGGATATGCGATCGCCGGATCAGGAATCCCCGTTCATCCATTCATCCGTGCGCAGATCGTGCAATAAATGGGTACGTTCGTTTTCCTCAAGGCCGCTGAACAGATCGGCGAGCAGGGAAGCAAGGGGAGACAGCTCCTCGATCGCCGCTTCCCGGATGCGCTGGGCCGTTTCGCCGCGCAGGTCCTTCGCGCCGGAAATGGGCTTTGCCTCCGGCGCGCCGGCGGTCAGAAGCAGCCGGGCAGTTCCCTTCAGCGTAACCGCGTTCCCCGTCTTCCTTTGCAGCTTGATGTCCCCCTTAAGCCCATCGTCCGTAAACGTCAGATCCGGCTGGATGGTCCAGGCGGTTTTCTCCTTGTTTTCCGTCATGGTAATGGAAAGTTTGCCGGTCCATTTTTCGCTTTCGTCCGTCACCTGGTTTTTGAGGGTGGCTTCCAGCTCTCCGGAAACGCTGATGCTGTCAAGCTTTCGGGTGTAGGAGCCTTCCAGGGCCAGGGTATGCAGCCCGTTCTTTTCGGACAGCTGCGCGGCCAGGTTTGCTTTCCAGGTGTTTTTCCCGCTCACGGCGGGCAGGGAGAGGGAAATGTAGCCGCCCTTGTTCGGCGTCCAGCCGCCAAAGAGCGTTATCTTGCGTTCGTCGCCATCCTTTTCGGCCTGGCCGGTGAACTGCATGCCCATATCGCCGTTTTCCTTATCCAGGAAGCGCTTGAAGCGGCATTCCCCGGTAAAGGTGACGGAACGAAGCAGGGGCTCGACCCTGGCATACAGATAGGGCTGATCGGAAAGGACGGTTTTGATGGCGGGCAGGATGATCCCGAGCAGGTCCGGCCAGGCGCCGTTCATTTGTTCGGCCGAAAGCAGATAGTTTTCGTAGGAAGTGGAGGCGGAAGCGTTCTTGATGGAGGTGCGGTCCGGCACCGCTTTGGGATCGACGATCGTTTGCAGATGATCGTACAGCGCGCTCGCGATCTGGGCGTAGGCGGCGGGCAGGCGGGAAAGGTTCGTGAGCGCCCAGTTATCATCGGAGAGCAGGGAAAGCATGTCCCCCGTATTATCGTCCGTCAGATACGCGGCATTGGAGGGGCCGAAAGATGTGAGCGTTAAACCCTGCTGCTGCCGCTGGCTGATGGAAAAGACGCTCTCGCCGTCCATCGAAAGATCCATCAGGGATGAATCGCCAGTGCCAACGAGGAACGACGCCCTATCGAGCCATTCATTGACCCTTTGCAGCGAGCTTTCGCTCAGCGGCGTCAGGCTTTCCAGCTGAAACGAGAGCTGCGCCGTCATGCCGTCCCTTGCTTCCAGGGCGGTATACCGCGGCGAAAAATCAGCCAGCGCGCCCGCGCAGGAAAAAAGGATTGTTCCAGCGCACAGCAAGGCCAGGACCCGCTTCCAAATGCCAGGCATCCATGCCATTTCCTTTCCCTTCCCTTCATTAGAACGATAGAACCTATGGATTTCTTGCAGGAATTCAGGAACATTTTCCAACAAATCCATTATAACGCAAGTTTTGCAAAATGAAAAGGGTGGGAAGGGATGGATTTTCAAAGATTTTCAAAGAAATTGAAACACTTTTGTTATTTTCAAACCGGATTGACCTGGAGAGGCCGATATGGTATCCTTTATGACAGGATGAGGGGGAGGAAGGGAAAAAGGATCACATGTTTATCAAAGGGTTTACGTACGGTTATGACGGGCGGCGCGGCATGTACGGGACAGAGGAAGCGCGTCGATCCATGGAAAGAATGGCCGCCCTTGGCGGCAATTGGACGGCGCTTGCTTTCGCTGTGATGCAGGATTCCTTTTCATCCACGCTGATCCGGCCGGATTATCGCTTTACGGTAACGGACAGGGACGTGGAAACGGCGGTCCAAAGGCTGCACGGCCTGGGGCTCAAGGTTTGCATGAAGCCGATGGTCAACTGCGCGGACGGCGTATGGCGCGCGCATATCGATTTTCCGGAATGCGAATGGGGCGACCGCGACTATTGGCGGGATTGGTTCTCATCCTATACCGCTTTCCTGTGCCATTACGCGGAAATCGCCCAGGATACGGGCTGCGAAATGTTCTGCGTCGGCTGCGAAATGCTGGGCACGGAACGGAAAGAAGCATCCTGGCGCGATGCCATCCGGGAAGTGAGAAAAATCTATACGGGGCCGCTTGTATACAATACCAACCACGGCAAGGAGGCGTCCGTTCCCTGGTGGGACGCGGTGGATCTTATCGGCACCTCCGCGTATTATCGGGTGGCAAGCGTGCCAGGGGACAGCCTGGAAAACATGAAAGCGGCCTGGGACGCGCAGAAAGCCCGCCTGTCCGAGATCTCCAAAGCGCATGGCGGCAAAAAGATCCTGTTCATGGAAATCGGCTGCCGAAGCGCCCGGGGCTGCGCCATGATGCCCTATGATTTCTCTCACCGGGAATTTCCGTTCGATGAAGAAGAGCAGGCAAGGTTCTATGAATCCTGCCTGGAATCGATGTGGGAGGAAGACTGGTTCGGCGGCTTTTTCTGGTGGGATTGGGGCACGAACCTGCCCAGGATGAGGGAAAACACCGGCTTTTCCATCGCGGGGAAAAAGGCGGAGCAGGTGATCAAACGCTGGTATCAGAAACCAAGGCCCTGATCTGCAAACAGCCGGCGAAGCTTGCGCCGCCGCGATAAAACGTCAAAATCGTGTCAGAGCGCCCGGAAACATTGACGTATCCGCGAATAAAGTGCTACAATAAAAAATGTAAGCGGCGTATCGCTTTTATTTTTCTTAAAGGAGCATACCTTTCATGCGTTTGAATACCCCCATCAACCAGGAAACGGTTAAAAACCATCTCACATACAGCTTTTGGAAATATGCGCTGATGGGTATTTGCGTGGTCTTGGGCTGGAGCCTGATCTATACGGTGACGGCCTATCGTTCGCCGCAGAATAAACGCGTGGATGTGTATATCCAGTCCTCCACCTCCACCAGCGACGTGGTGGACGCGTTTTTGGAGCCGATCTGGAAATCCACCGTGCCGGAAATGGAAACCGTTTCCTCCGTTATCCTGATGCCGACGGACGATTATACCACGTCCATGCAGCTGATGGCTTACATGGCCGCCGGCGAGGCCGATATCTATTTTTTGAACGAGCAAACGTTTAAGTCCTACGCGGCCAACGGGGGCTTCCTGGAATTGGAGGACCTGGTGGAGGACGGAACGCTTCAGGTCAGTGATGTTGATTTGACCAAAGGCTATGTGACCTTCGTTGAAGATTACGACGACAATGGAAAGCCCACCGCCACCTCGCTCCATCTGTACGGTATCCCGCTGGACAGCTTCTACGGCTATATGGGCGGCATGCTGCTGGACAACCGCTCGATGTTCGCGGTCATCACGGTGAATAACCAAAATGACGAAAACGTGATCCCCTTCTTCAACGCCTTGCTCCAGGCGGGCCGCGGCGAGAAAGAGGATTGGATCACCGAATAATATCCATCGCAAAAAGTAAGCAGGAAGGAAGCACAAACGCTCCTTCCTGTTTTTTGACGGCAAGAAATGGGGCCGCCTTACGCCCTTAGTAAATCTGATAATACCCGGCCAGCATGAGCAGGCAGAAGAAATACAGGCAGTTATCATAGTAGCGCCGTTTGCCCTTGCGAAGCGGCGTATTCCAGAAATGCAGCAGGTATTCGTCGGCATACGGGCTGTCGCTGACGATGGAGGCGGCGGCCAGCACCGCCGTGATGGCGACCGGGTGCATGGCGGGCTCCTCCGTTAAGGTCCCGTCGATCTGGTACGCGCGGTAATCCGCCTGGGGAATGCCGTGGAAATAGTTTTGCAGCCTGGTCACGACGGCCGCCAGATCCGGCTTTTTTCCGAACCAAAGCCCGTCCAGGGCAATGTTCATTGCCACGCGGTAGGCGTCGGAATAGTAGGTGAAGGGCTTGTTGAACAGAAGCCTGGGCGTTCCGTCGTATTCCGCGTATTCGGGGCTCATGCCGGTCGCAGGATGCGCGCTTTTGACGATGTACGCGCGGCTGGCTTCGGCGGCGGCGCGCCAAAACGCGCGGTCTTCCTCATTTGCGCGCTGGGCGAACAGATCGTAAAAGTGGGGGAGATGATAGCTGGGATCGGAGAAATCCACGCCGGGCACGAAGCGGATCAAATGGTTTTCTTCATGCCACATCGCGCTTCCTCCCGGCCGGAGCTCCCGCTGGTGCACGCAATGGCGCAGGATGTCCCGCGCCTGCGCCGCGTAGGCGAAGATCCCTTCGCCCTCGCCCCAACGCGCGGAGGCCATGAACAGCGCCATAGCGAAGTATTCCTCGCCGTCCGGCGCGGGCCCTTCCGCGTTATGCCGTCCGTCCAGCTGTGTGGACCAGGCAAAATACCCTTCGTTTGGGCCGCCGGTCAGGCGCATGTAACGAACGGAAAACTGCCACAGCTTATCAAAGAGGTCCTTGCGGTCCATTTGCACCGACATCATCATGCCGTAGCTCATGCCCTCGGTGCGCGCGTCAACGTTGCCTGTGTCCACCATGCAGCCGCTGTCCGCGTCCACATCCTGATAAAACTTCTCCTCGGGATCAAAGAAGATCGTCTGAAAGCTGTCCGTCACTTTTTTGAGCGCTTCCGCATCGGAAACGCCGATCCGGCTGAACTGATTGAGGTATTTTCTTTGCATGTTTATTCCTCCGTATGCGGGACAAAATGAGGGCCGGAACGCGGAACGGCGCGTTTTGAGCCCCAAATCAGTTTGATCTGTTCATTACGATATCCATCCAGGCCAGGTTGATATCCTCGCGTCCGCGGAACGCGTTTTCCCATTTTACGCCCAGATCGTGTTCGATCAGCCAATCGGTATCGACGGAGCCATGGGGGATTTCCGACATGCTCCTGAATACGGAATGCATATACCCTTTGAGGATCAGCGTCTGCGCTTCTTCGCTGAGGAACCACTTTTCCACGGCGGCGCAGGCCTCGGCGTTTCCGTTTTTGCTGTGCTCCGCAGCTACGGTCATGACCGTGGAGGGGATCAGGATCACGCCGTCCTCGGGATAGATGCATTTTAGGCTGGTCAGCGGCGCGCCCGCTCCTTCCGCATCCTCCAGCGCCTTTAGCACGGATTCCTCCAGGATCATGGCCGCGGCGATTTCGCCGTTTTGCACCCGGGCAATGGCGGAGGAGGCGGATTCGATCGCGACGTCGTTGGCGGCAAGGCGCTTCAAATACTGACGCCCGTAATGGTTGGCCTGGATGAGCGAGGCGACGGCGGCGAACGTGGTGCCGCTGGAAAGCGGATCGCCCATGGAAATAAACCCCTTCAAAGCCTGGTCGGACGCGAAGCGGGCAAAGGACCTGGGGATGGAGACGCCTTTTTCGGCCCAGGCAGCCTCCAATTCCGGGTTATAAACCAGCACCATATCGCACACGCGCACCGGATACCAATAGCCTTCTTCATCATAGGGAAAGCGAAGCAGCTCTTCCGGATGATCGATTTCCACGGGCGCCAGATACCCGGCTTCTTTCAGCTCCAGGCTCAGCGACGGTTCGGCCAAAAGCATCATATCGCATTCCAATACGCCGCTTTTCATCTGGGAATAGATATTGACGATCAGCGAGCTGCTGCCGCCGTAGCAGAAAAAACTGTCCCCGTTGCCCGGCGTCAGGTTCGGGAATTCTGCTTTCAGCGCTTCATCCAGCATATCCAGCACAAATTGATACATGGAAGAATAAATGACCAATTCGCCGCTCACGCTTTCATCGGCCGCCAGGGCCGCCTGGCACGCGCACAGCGCCAGTATTGCCGCCAACAGGATGGAAAGCAGCTTTTTCATCGCGTTCGTTCCTCCTTTTCTTTTGCAGCCCGTCCGAGGGGCGGAGGGGGGAAGGCTTCTTTGGAAAGCATAGCAAACCGAACGTGTTCTGTCAACCTATTCCTGACAGAATCAGGCCCGATCAAGGATTTTCTTTAAGAACTGCCCTGTATAGCTTTCCGGAACCTGCGCCACTTCCTCCGGCGTTCCCGTCGCCACCACCGTGCCGCCGCCGTCGCCGCCTTCGGGCCCCAGGTCGATCAGGTAATCGGCGGTTTTGATGATGTCCAGGTTATGCTCGATCACCAGGACGGTATTGCCGGCGTCGGTCAAGCGCTGCAGCACCTTCACCAGCCGGTTCACGTCGTCCATATGCAGGCCTGTGGTCGGCTCGTCAAGCAGCACCATGGTTTTCCCCGTCGCGCGGCGGCTCAGCTCCGTCGCGAGCTTGACGCGCTGCGCTTCGCCGCCGGAAAGGGTGGTGCTCGGCTGGCCGAGCTTCATATAACCAAGCCCCACGTCAAAGAGCGTGCGCAGCTTTTGCATGATAGCGGGATGCGCCTCAAAGACGCCCATCGCTTCCTCCACCGTCAGGTCCAGCACGTCGGCAATGCTCAGGCCCCGATATTTGACCTCCAGCGTTTCGCGGTTATAGCGCTTGCCGCGGCACACCTCGCAGGGGACATAGATATCGGCCATGAAGTGCATTTCGATTTTGAGCAGGCCGTCGCCGGAGCAGGCTTCGCAGCGCCCGCCCTTGACGTTGAAGGAAAAGCGGTTTTCCTTGTAGCCCCTTATCTTCGCTTCCGGAAGCTGGGCGAACACCTTGCGGATCATATCGAACAAGCCCGTATAGGTTGCCGGATTGGAGCGCGGAGATCGGCCGATGGGGGATTGATCGATGCTGATGATCTTGTCCAGCCTTTCCGCGCCTTCGATGCCGTCGTAATCAGCCTTCCGCGCCCTGGCCCGGTTGAGCAGATGCGCCAGCGCGCCGTAGAGGATCGCGTTGACCAGGCTGCTTTTGCCGCTGCCGGAAACGCCCGTGACGCAGCAGAAAACGCCGAGCGGGAACCGTACGTCGATATTTTTCAGGTTGTGCTCCCGCGCGCCCTTCACGGTCAGCCAGCCCTGGGGAAGCCGGCGAACAGACGGCAGCGGAATGCGCTTTTTGCCGCTTAGGTATTGGCCGGTAACGGATTCCGGCGCCTTCATGACATCCTCCACCGTGCCCTGCGCAACGACGCGGCCTCCATGCTCGCCGGCCCCGGGACCGATGTCCACCAGGTAATCGGCGCTGCGGAGGGTTTCCTCGTCGTGCTCCACCACGATCAGGGTATTGCCCAATTCCTGCAAATGCCGAAGCGTGCGAAGGAGCCGCGCGTTATCCCGCTGGTGCAGGCCGATGGACGGTTCGTCCAGGATATACAGAACGCCCACCAGGCCGGAGCCGATCTGCGTCGCCAGGCGGATGCGCTGCGCTTCACCGCCGGACAGGGTGGCCGCGGCGCGGGACAGCGTAAGGTAATCCAGCCCCACATCGCATAGGAAACCAAGCCGCGCGTATACCTCGCGCAGGATCGGCGCGGCGATCATGGCGTCCTTTTCGGAGAATGTCAGGCCATGCAGGAAATCATTGGCCTTTTTGATGTTCCATTCGCTGATTTCGGCAATGTTTTTTTCGCCCACCGTGACGGCGAGGGATTCGGGCTTGAGCCTGCGCCCTTTGCAGGCGGGGCAGGTTTCATGCGCCATGTATTCTTCGTAGGCGGCCTTCATTCCCTCGCTCTGCGTTTCCTGATAGCGTCTTTCGAGGGAGCGGATCACGCCTTCAAAGGTGGTTTGATAGGTGCCCGTTTCAAAAACGATCTTGAGCTTCTGTTCGCCGGTGCCGTACAGGATCTTGTCCTTGATATCGTCCGGCAGATCGCGGTAAGGCGTATCCATGGAGAAGCCGTAATGATCCGCCATGGCCCGGAACATGCTGTGCGCGGTGGAATTGACCTCGCCGCTGCTGTTCCATCCCATGCAGGAAACGGCCCCTTCGTTCAGCGATTTGGATGGATCGGGGATCACCAGATCGGCGCTTATCTTCATCAATTCGCCAAGGCCGGAGCAGGTCGGGCACGCGCCGTAGGGATTGTTGAAGGAAAACATGCGGGGGGCCAGCTCTTCGATGTTTACGCCGCAGTCGGGGCAGGCGTAGTTTTGGGAAAAAACGATTTCCTCATTGCTGGATGAAATCAGGGCGGAGGCGAGGCCGCCGGACTGCTTCATGGCCGTTTCCAGGCTGTCCGCCAGGCGCTGCTGGATGCCGGAGCGCACCACGAGCCGGTCCACCACCAGATCGATCTGGTGCTTTTTCTGCTTATCCAGCGCGGGCACATCGTCCAATTCGTACATTTCACCGTCGATGCGCACGCGGACAAAGCCGTTTTTGCGCGCGTCCTCCAGCAGCTTTCCATGCTCGCCCTTGCGGGAGCGCACCACCGGGGCCATGATCTGGATCTTTTCGCCCTCCGGCAGTGCGAGCAGCGCGTCCACCATCTGGTCCACCGTCTGCTGCTTGATCTCCCTGCCGCACTTGGGACAATGCGGCTTTCCGGCGCGGGCGTAAAGCAGGCGCAGATAATCGTGGATCTCCGTCACCGTGCCGACGGTGGAGCGCGGATTGCGCGCCGTCGTTTTCTGGTCGATCGAAATCGCGGGGGAGAGCCCCTCGATCATGTCCACGTCCGGCTTATCCATCTGCCCGAGGAACATCCTGGCGTAGCTGGACATGCTTTCCACATAGCGCCGCTGGCCCTCAGCATAGATCGTATCAAACGCGAGCGAAGATTTGCCCGAACCGCTCAGGCCTGTAAATACCACCAGCTTATCCCTGGGGATGGTGATATCCACGTTTTTTAAGTTATGCTCCCGTGCGCCCCGCACCTTGATATATTCTTCCATGCTGCCCTCCGTTTGGTTGTTACCGGTGCATTATAGCACATTTGTTCCCCTTTGTGAAGAGGGCAAATCATTGCCGCAGCGAAAAAACGGCGAAAGAAAGCCGCCATTCCGCCTGCGCAGAACGGCAGCTGAAATCAAAATCAGGATTTGGGTTTCGTTTGGGGCGTCTGTTTCCCACAGAACAGCGTCGTCAAATGCTTCGCATGCTCCGATTCCTGTTTTCTCATAGACTTCCTTCATTCCGAAGCGTCTTTATCGGTTTTATGCGTCCGTTTCCGCGACGGCGAAAACAGGGGAGAAGGAGCTGCTTCCGTTCATCCGATAATATCCCCGGGTGATACGGTCCACGGCGATTTGCACCCCTTCCATGCTTGAACCGAGCAGGATAATCAGGAATTGCTGGCGGCTGTAGCGCGTAATCACATCCACATTTCTGATCGTCTGCTGAATGGCCTGCTCCATGTAATACATGGATTTTTCCAGCTCTTCCAGGTGATAGCTTTCTCCCTCGGCCGCTTCAAGCGTCACCATGATCAGCCGGAAAGGATGCGAAAAGCGCGTTTTGATGTTTTCAATAAATTCATAGAGCATGGCGAAGTGCCTGTACTCCACATCCAATGCGCCTTTATAGCTTCCGCTGGTTCGGATGTTGCTGACGATCTTGTTGACATCCACCGTTTCCGTCCGGAACGATTCGGAATCCTGGCTATAAAACTGATAGCTGTTCTTGCCGTGCTGCTTCACAAAATACAGCGCCTGATCCGCACGGTTATAGACTTTCATATAGTTATCGGCGGGCGTGCACATGGCCAGGCCGGCGGATATCGTCGCCATGGCGGTTTCGGCGTCCGCGTTTTTCTTTCCGTCGAAATCGCTGATGATTCTTTGGACCCTCTCGCTTGCCTCATCCTGCGCAACGTCCTCCAGAAAACAGAGGAATTCATCTCCGCCAAGCCTGCAGCAGATGCTGTTTTCGCTGTTGTCCATGAGCGTATCGTCCATCATCCGCAGCGCCCTGTCGCCTGCTTCATGGCCGTAATTGTCGTTGATTTTTTTCAGATTATCCACGTCAAGAAACACAAGGCATCCGGATCTGACCTTCATGGCTTCCGCGATAGCGAGTTCTCCGGCGCTTCTGCTTTCGAGGCCCGTGATGATGTCGATCTCCTCCGCCATCCCCTGCGCGACAAATTTTCCAACGACCTCCTGCAGCAGCGCGGAAGACGCTTCCGTATTTTCAAAGTCCTCATCCGAATTGATCCCGGCGATATCGTCCAATCGGCCCTGATCCCACAAATCGATGAATACATCCGTAAAATGGGGGTCAAACTGCGTCCCTTTTCCCTCCGTCAGTTCTTTATGGATGTATTGGGGATCGTACATTTTTCTGTAGGCGCGGTTCGAGTTCATTGCGTCAAAGGCGTCCGCGATCGAAACGATCCGGGCTTCCTCGGGAATCTCTGTTCCTTTCAATCCGCGCGGATAGCCTGTTCCGTCATATCTTTCGTGGTGGCTTCTCGCCACGTCTTCTGCGATTTGAAGGATGATCTTGCTTTTGAGGATGTCTCCGCCCATGTCGGTGTGGGACTTGACGATCCCATACTCCACCTCCGTCAGCTTCTTGGGATTGGTCAGGATCGAATCCGGCACGCCGATCTTGCCGATGTCGTGGAGCAAAGCGGCGTATCTTAGATCATTGATCCGCTCCTCCTTCCATCCCAGGGCTTCCGCGATCCGGACCGCGTACTGGCTGACGCGGTTTGAATGGTTTTTGGTATAGATCCCCTTTGCGTCGATGGTGTCCGCCAAAGAACGGACGATCTGCAAAGAGAGATGCTTGTTTTCGTTTGCTTTTTTCTCTAACTCGTTGGAAAGCTGTTCCTGCCTGCGCACATAGGGCCGCACGATGATCAGAGACAGAACCGCCGATGTCAGAAGCATCACGAGCAGGATGATGGAATAGGTGATGATCGTGTCCTTGGTCCGCATGGATAACTGCGATTCAAACCATGTATCTGAAAAATCGGCGGCGATGATGCCCGCACTTTCCCGGACGAGTTGAAGACGGGACTGTAGGCGCTGTAAAACGTGCCCCACGCATCCGTATAGGGAACCTTGTCCACGGCCGCCGTTCCTTTGCTTGCGATTTCAAGCGCTTCGGTGTATTTCACTTCCGAGCCAAAGGGGCCGGGGTCAACCAGGGCGGGATCCACGGTGAAGGTAAATCTGCCGTCGCCTTCATCCTTGATCCCATATACGTATTCCAGCTCCACATTGTCCCGGAAAACCGCAAGGATATTATAGATTTCCCGGTATTCCGGCGTATCCGCGTCTTCGGCCGTCAGTTTTTTCCAGGATATCGCCGTTCACCGAACCCGAAGCGCAGTTTGCGATATCCAGCATGCGCTGCTGGATGGATTGCCGGATGCCGTACCTGCTGTTGATAATGGAAACCACGCAAAACACACTGCCGGAAAGGAGCAGAACAACTTCTACCAAAAGGATGATCTTCGTGGAAAGCGTTGTCGCCTTCATGCTCTTTATTTGGTTTTTTCGCATAGGCCACAGCCTTTCCTGAACAGCGGGCTTTCCTCTGCGTTTCCGTACGCTATTTTGTGCCGTGCACTTGAATATAACGCTTTATCGGCACTATTATATAGAATAATTCGCTTCAAGGCAAGAGAAAAAATTGGGGAAAACGGCGATCGTTACAGCGTCATACGTCCGATCCCCAAACCTCCTATGCCGTCAGGGATGGAAATGCGGACGGATCGTCGCTTTTTATCAATCGCTCCAGCTGCATCCAGCGCACGATGCGGCGGCCCAGGGAGATAAATTGCCTCTCGCCTGTTTTTTGGAGGGAAAATTCCTTGTCCGTCCCATCGGAAAACCGGACGTGCCCTTTCGTCCAATACGCGTCATGGGGAAAATCGGCCCGCAGCGTGAGGGCCATTTCATCCACCTGCACATCCCGGCCAAAATCCAGACGGCACCAGGCGTCTTCCCTTGCGCCGATCCCCCAGCTTTGATAGGGCCATTCGCCGTGAAACGTGTTGAAGCGCAGGCCGTCGATGACATTCCGGGCGCAGAAGCAGGCTTCGTTTCTTGTTTCCACGTTTGCGGTGCAGTGGGGGTAAAAATCCGTATCGCCTCGCAGGTCGGCAGGATTGCAGGCGAGGTTCCTTCGCGCGGCGATTTCATCCTTAGACAGCGCGCGGGCAGAAATCACATGCCGTTTTGCCTCAAAGATACCGGGCGCGTAAGCCAGGCGATGCTCACCTGCCGGTACGTTCCAGGTCATTTTTTCTTTGGGCAGGAAGATTTCACCGCTTGGCATCGCCTGGTCCATCTGAACAGACAGATGCTTTGCGCCGGAAATGATGATCTGATCCCCGGGCTGATACACGCGATCCGCACACAAAAGCGCCTCGATGGGGTGAACTGCGGCGGCGATCAGGCTTCCGGAAGCATCTTTCACTTCGATGGTAATCATTGCTCAAACCTCTTACAGCCACAGCATGGGATCGGTCCCGTTCAGCTTGGCCAGCGCCTCCATCAGAAAATAATCGCCGTAGACGATATTGGTATGCCGTCCCGCGCCGTCGTCATGATAGCTGGCCGTGCATTTGGTCAGCAAACCGCAGTGATTTTCCGTCCAATCACAGCACAACTGAAGCATTGCGTCGACCAGACGCAGCGCGGACGCCCGGTACGGCGTGCGCTCGGTGATTTTATAAAGCTCCAGCAATCCGCAGGCGGCGATCGCGCCGGCAATGTTGTCGATGCGTTCTTCCGTATCGGGCTGGCAGAAATCACAGTCCGTCAGCCCATCCGGGCGGATGTGCGCCATAAAATTGGCGGCGATCTTTTCCGCGGCGTCCAAATAGCGGGCGTCCTTCGTGTTGAGATAGGCCAAAGCAAACCCATACAGCCCCCAAGCCTGCCCCCGGCTCCACTGCGAGCCCAGGGCACAGCCCTGCCCGGCGTGCTCCCGCACCCGTTTGCCCGTTTCCGGATCAAATTCTATGATGTGGCTGACGGACCCGTTCGGGCGGAGAAATTCCCGCAGGGCGGTATCGGCGTGGATCTTTGCCACTTTGGCAAAGCGCGGATCTCCCGTCTGGCGGGAAGCCCAGAACAGCAGGCTCAGGTTCATCATGCAGTCGATGATCACGAAACCCGCCTGATTTCCGCCGTTCCATGCCCGGAGATAGCCCGCCGGGTTGAATCGCCCCATCAAAAGGCTTGCGGCGTGCAGCGTGTCCCAAAGCGCTTCCTCATTGCCCGTGATCTTGGCGTCCGCGCCGCAGGAAAGCAGATACATGAAGCCCACATCATGGCTCAAAGCGCGGAAGACGCGGAACTCATCAACGAGCAGCTTTTCCACCCGTCTTGCTTCTTCAAGGAAAAACGAATCTTTCGTCGCGGCATAGCATTGCCACATCAGCCCCGGCCAAAATCCCCCTGTCCACCAGCCGTTGCCCTCATAGGGGGACGCGATCCATTGCCCGTTTTCGCTCTTGTAGGGGATCAGATCGGATTGGGCTGCCGACACAGCCGTACGGCGGATTTTTTCGGCCGCTTTTTTTGCGGCGTCCTCATAACGATTCAGCAAGATCCTTTACCTCCTGTGGTATATTTTCCGGGCAGCGATCCTGTGCATCGGCAAACACGGCGCAAATCAGGACATGCTCTCCGGGCGGTAATTGCGCGCGCAGGGTGGGCAGCACCGTTCGCGGATAGACGAGGTTGGTATTGGGCTCCGTATGGATGATTTCGCCCCGGCTGTATCCCTGAAGGGCGAACAGGGCGCTGGTGCCAAACGCCCCGTGCGCGGCGGCAAAACGGCCGTTTGCGGCGCATGCGGAGGAAATACGGTCGCAGGGCCGCGCGCCTGCCCAGTCCTTCCGCACGGCAAAGGCGCCCTCCGCCGCTTCGATTTCGTAGGCGGTGCGGATGATGTGCTTTCGCACGTGCCACATCCCCATAGGCGCAATTACCGTATCGATGGATACGCCCTCCATGGGCGACCAGGTGAAGGCCACCCGGTTTTCCGTCAGAGAAAAACTGCCGCATCCGCTGCGCGCGTGCCATAAATCCCTGCCGGTTCGTTTGACGGCCAGCATGGAATCAAAAGCTCCTTTGTTCAGCGCCGTCGCTTCCTTGGTGACGGAGAAAGCAAACTGCGTGGAATAGGCGAATTTTTCGTATTTTTCATCCTCGTGCATGTGCTCCCAGGCGTGGTTCCCCGCGGTATAGGCGATCACCTGGCGGTTCTGGGCATCCCGGGTCAAAAGCAGGCGCACCTGTTCGTCCAGGAATTTTTCGGGCGGCGTATAGGGCGATTCCTCCGCCTGCCAGAAGGGATGATCCTCAGGCAGCGCCAGGGCGAAAAACGTCTTCATGGCCCAGTAAGGAGAACCTGGCGCGTTGTAGCCTTCCGCGGCGCACAGGTTGGGATAGCCGTAGCCAACGGTCAGCGCCCCGCCCCGGTCAAAGATCGGCATTTTCAGCCATGCGCGCAGATTGCCCAGCAGCATATGCTTCATGCCGCCCCAGCCGATTTCTTCCGCTTCCACCCCGGCAAAGGCCATGGCCGCCCAGAAGCTGCCCAGGGCGAAGCGGTAGGTCAGGCTGCGGCCATAGGGCAGGGCCCGGCCTTCCCGGTCGAACCAGCAGGCGAACCGCGGCGCGATCAGCTTCGTCCTTTCGATAAAACGCCGGCACCGCTCCGCATCTTCCTGACGCATGGCGGCGGCATACAGCAGGCTGTAATAGTGAAAGCCCCAGATGGTGTAATAATCCCGCTTGGTGGGATAATCAAAATACCAACCGTCGCCTGCATAATGGCTTTCCATCATATCCAGGTCTTCTGTCAGACGGGCCTGATCCACGCTCCGGCCGACCTTCAGAAAGCCGATATTGACCAGGATGCGGAAAAAGCGCCAGTTGTTTTTGGGCATGTCATAACGGTTGATTTGATTCAGCCACTGAAAAAGATTGTCCTGCTGGGCTGCGGTCAATTCACGGTAGAATCTGTCCGGCGCAAAGCACAGCCCCGTGCCGATCACCGCCATTTCAACCATGCGCTGGTCATAATCGCCGATGCCGCCCCAGTATTCCGGATGAGCAGGATCGGTGCCGTTGATGATCCCCTCTTTCCACAGCTTCCAGTAGGGCTCCGCTTCCGGGCATTTGCCGATCAGCATGGGCACGAGCGCCCACAGCACCCGGGAAAAACCCTCCATCCCGGCGACATCTTCCGAATAATGGGCAGAACCTTCGCCCACGATCATACGGGCTTTGCCGGGCGTCAGGCAGGAAACAAGGGGCGCGATCATTTGCACCGCGGCATCCGCCATGTCCCGCCGGGTCCGCAGGGGATTGTTTCTTAGATCCTTCATGTATTCTTCCTCCTGACGGCAAATAAAGCTTCAAAAGACGACGCGGGCGCGCCAGTAAGCTTTACCCGAAACAAGCTGCCGGGAAAGCTCCGGGCCATGCGGCTGTCCGTGACGGGGATTTCTTCAATCTCACACTGCAATTCTTGCGGGAAAGTGATTTGGATGCCGCCGGAATGCAGCGTATTTCCGACGGCGGATGGACGGTTTTTCAGCATCCAGATCCAGGCAGCGGGAGCGGGCCGGCGTAAACGGATCTGGTCGCGCAGGGTGAATTGACTTTCCGCCAGTTCCATGCTCCTTTGCAGCGATTCGATCCCCGCCGCCGCGTCATACGCCTTTGCCATGTCCAAGAAAAGGCCGTCCGGCAGACAGCGGACCTGCTGCGCCGCGTGCTCTTTTCCGGGCTGCTGTTCGTTCCCTCCGATCAGGGGCAGGTTATGGTAGGCTGCCCGAACATTCCATAGGGTATAACGCGCGTCCGAAAACGTTTTGGCAGTATAGGTCATATTGCCTGCGTCCACGATTTGGGGCTGCCCGTCCACATACAGCATGAAAGAGCCCACGTCGTTGTGATTGTGGCTTTCGCCGTTGTGGCCGCCCTTGCAGCACAGGACCATCCCGCCCCGGCGCACGACGCGAAGCTGCAGATCCGGCAGCCAGACGTCCTGCGGTTGGGGAGCGTCAGCTTCCTGCCCGGAAGGATGGAACAAAAGCTTCAGAAGCCGGCTGAAATGCGGCACGTCCCTGATTTGATCGCTCAGGGTCCCCCGCATACGAATCCCCATGGAAGTGAGCGCAGGATCGCCCAGCTTTTCCCCGGCATATTGCATTCGTTCTCCTGAAAGGAAAGGCCTGGCGTCGCAATCGGCAAAATTGACGAACCATCCGCCGCCCAGCGCTGCCTTCATGGGGAAGGAAAGAATATTGCGGATCTTTTCATCCTGCCAAAAAGTCATCCGGCCGTCCGTCGCCTGCTCCAACAATTCCAGACAATCCAGCAGCGCGCCGCCCGCCATGTTCCAATAGCCCGCCCCTTCATCGCAGCCGCCGTCGGCGGGCACCGCGTCCAGCCAGCGATCCAGCATCCGCAAGGCCCGGTCCGCAAGCGCCGCCAGCGCGTCTTTCTCCCTAAGCCAAACACAGGCGCACAGCATCACGTTGGAAACGATCCAGGGCGTCCAGTTGCACAGGTCCTTCCGCCGGAAGCCCATCCACCAAAAATCGTCCGTTTCCATGAAAGGCGCGATGATACGGCGAAGGATCTCCGATTTGATCCGCTGCCCGATCAAAGGCGTAACGGCGTTCAGACGATCCTTCAAAAGACAGTGAACCAGCGAAAGGATCATGCCCGTCTGCGCGGAAAACAGGTCGATATACGGCTTTTCCACATCGGGCAGGGGAAGATCCCGGGCCTTTGGCGCTCCGGGAATGGGGTTTACATTGTGGGCGCTGATGACCCAGCTGCTTTCCTCGCAAATACACCAGATCCCGTCGATCACATCGTCTGCGGCAGCCGCTTGATCCAGGCAGCACTTAAGCGCCGAAACGCACAGCTTTCGCCGCCGGAAGAAATAGGGCCCTTCATCCGCCGCCCGGCTTCCCGTGCGAACAAATGCCAGGAAATCCGTCGCTTTTCGCATGGGATACGGCTCCGCGGCATATTGCGCCGCCATCTGCCTGATTTCCTGACGGAATGCATCCGGCAAATTTTCCCATGCGGCACGGTCCTCTGACGGCGGAGCAAGGCAAAGATCGCTTTGCGTCAGCAGCGTCCGAATGGGATGCTTCTCCAAATACTCAGAAAACATAGCTGTTCCCCTTACCGATCAAAAGCCTTTCCATGGAGAAAGGCTTTTGGATCAATATGCGATTATCCTTTCAGGCCGCTGGTGGCGATGCCTTCGATGAAGTACCGCTGCAGGGCCAGGAACACGGCGGATACGGGGATCAGGGAAACCACGGAAGCGGCCATAATCAAATTTTTCATATCTCTTCCGCCTTTCTGCGGTAAGCGGCGGCGCGCCGCGCCGGGATCGAAGGTTTTCAGGAGGCTGAAAAGAAACTGGCTGACGCCTGCTTCTAAAAACGCCGCGAATATTTGAGGATGGACAGGCGGATGCTTCATTCCTGATTATACAGGAAAAACAAAGCCCAGACAAGGGCCGAAAAACAAAAAAGGACCGGGGGCAAGCAAATTCGGCGCCGGAAGATACGCCGGGAAGCGCCAAAGAGAACAGACAGAACGGCAGCGCAAGAAATTTGAAGAAAAACGGTTGCGGAAAAGCGGGATGCCATGCTATAATTTTTCCAATAAAACCGCGAAGGAGAGCGCCATGGAATATCGGGATATTTCCGCCCTTGCCAGAAAAGTCAACGACAACGTGAGCAAGGTGATCCTGGGTAAAGAAGAGAAAATCGATCTGATCTTATCCGCGCTGCTTGCGGACGGCCATGTGCTTTTGGAGGACGTTCCGGGCACCGGGAAAACGGTGATGGCAAGGAGTATCGCCAAATCCTTGCAGTGCGGTTTTTCCCGCCTGCAGTTTACGCCTGATCTTCTGCCTGCGGATGTAACGGGCATGCGCGTGTATCAGCCGAACGAAGGCACGTTTTCCTTTGTGCCCGGCCCAGTTTTTACGAATATCCTGCTTGCCGACGAAATCAACCGCGCGACGCCCCGCACCCAATCCGCGCTGCTGGAATGCATGGAAGAAAAACAGGTGACGGATGGGGGAGAGAGCCGCCCGCTTCCGCCGCCGTTCCTGGTGATCGCCACCCAGAACCCGGTGGAGACGCAGGGCACCTTTCCTTTGCCGGAAGCGCAGCTGGACAGGTTTTTAATCAAGCTCGGCATGGGCTATCCGACGGAAGAAGAATCGCTGGAGCTGATTGAGCGCTTTATCCGCGACGATCCGCTGACAAAGCTTGCGCCTGTGGCCGAAAAGGAAGAGATCGTGGCGGCGCAGGCGCTGATCCGGGACTGCAATGTATCCGCGCCGGTGATGGGCTATATTTCCGCGCTGTGCGCGGAAACGCGGAAAGAAGAAAGGGCGATTTTGGGCGTTTCCCCGCGCGGCATGCTCGCGCTGCTGCGCGTGAGCCAGGCGTACGCCGCCATCCAGGGCAGGGATTACGTGATCCCCGACGATGTGAAAAAGCTGGCCGTGCCGGTGATGGCGCACCGCGTGATCCTGCGGGGCATGTACGGAAAAACGGGCGAAAGCGAAAAGGTGATCTCCCAGATCCTGGATCGCGTTTCCCCGCCGACCGAGGCGTAAGCGATGAACGGCTTTGTGCTGGTGCTGGCGCTCGTTGCGCTGGCTTTCGCGCAGAATACCGCCGTGCGGCGCTTTGGCCTGAAAGGCCTTCGCTATACGCGCAGGTTTTCCCGCCGGACGGCGTTTGAGGGCGAGGACGCGGAAATGGTCGAGGTGATTCGGAACGACCGGCTCCTGTTCATCCCCTGGGTGCGGGCGGAAAGCAGGCTTTCTCCCTATCTGCGTTTCGGCAGGCAGGAAAACCTGTCCATCAGCGGCGAGCGCTACCACAAAAGCATTTTTACCCTGGCCCCCTTTCAGCAAATCACGCGGCGGCACAAAGTGCGTTTGGCGCACCGCGGCGTTTACGACGCGGGCAACGTGACCTTGTCCGCCGGCGATCTGCTGACCGGCGGGGAGGGCGTGGCCGAAATGCATTCGCCCGCTGTCATTACCGTCTACCCCAAATTGCTTGGTGAAAACGAGATCGCCGTGCCCTTTTCCCGCCTGCAGGGCGAATGGGTGATCCGGAGGCGGCTGATCCCCGATCCGTTCTGGATCAACGGCATCCGGGCGTATCAGCGCGGGGACTCCGTGCGCGATATCCATTGGCCCGCGTCCGCGAGGATGGGGGAGATCCAGGTGAAAACCCATGACGATACGGCGGATACCAGGCTCCTTACGGTCATCAACGTCCAAATGAGCGAGGACCAGTGGGGCGAATTGATGGAATACGAGCAATCGCTGATCGAATACGCGATTTCCCTGGCCGCGACGGTGAGCATAAAAGCGCTTGCATCCGGCATTGCGGCGGGCTTTGCCGCGAATATGCCCATGGGAGAAACGGATACCCCCGCCCTTTTGCCGCCCGACGCTTACCAGGGCAGGGAGGAAGAGCTGCTTGCCGCGTTCGCGGCGCTTCGCATCCACAGGTGCCGGAATTTCCTTTCCTTCCTGGATGATCTGACCGTGTTCCATGGGACGGATATGCTGCTCATTTCCGCATATATGAGCGAAGCGGTGGAAGAAAAAATCAAAGCGCTTCGGACGCTTGGCAATACCGTGACGGTGCACCTGATCGAAAAGGAGGCGGAGCGGGCATGAAGGAAAGGCTTTCGATCCTGCCTATGAAAGCGCTTGCCGCGCTGGGGCTTGTGCTGGGCATCGCTCCGATCTGCCTGGTCGCGGGGCGACATTTTCTGCCCATGGAGCCCGTTCGCTGGGTGCTGCCCTTGCTGTTTGCCTGGACGTGGGGGATCCTGATCTTCCTGATGCCGGGCCGGGGCAGGGTTCCGTTCGCCGTGGCCGGCGTTTTTGCGCTCGCGCTGCTGGGGGGGATCATGTACCGTGCGGCGGGCTTGGGGATGCTGCTGATCCTGGGGCCCTGCGCTGCGGCCCTGTTTTTGATGCCGCCCGCCTATCCGCGTCTTTATTGGGAGGAATGGCCGCCCGGACTGTGGGTCGCCGGCGTGCTGGCGCATCTGATTTGCCAATTCATAGCCTCGCAGCCATCCTATGCGGGCGTGGACGTTTATCTCAAATGCGCGTTTGTTCCATATATTTTCCTGCTGTTGATCTGCTTTAACCGGACGGGCCTTCGCAGCGGCATGCACGGCGCGGCCAAAGCGCCCGCGGCGCTGCGGGCCAGGAACGGCATTTTGACTGCCGGCCTTTTTCTGATCGCGCTGGCCGCCTCGCTGTGGGGTCGGCTGGCCCAATGGGCGGACGCGGCGTGGCGGGCGATCCTGCGCTTGATCCTCACGATCGTCGATGCCATCATGAGCCTTTTTCCCGAATCGTCCGGCGGCGCGGGCGACGGAGGCGGGAGCATGAGCTTTGGCGAATTGGCGCAGGAGGGGGAAACCAGCCCGCTTGCCGCGTTCCTGGAAAAGGTGCTGATGGTGATGACGGCGGTCATCGCCGTCCTGTTGGCCGTGTTTGTGATTCGCTTTCTCGGGAAAAGACTGATCCAACTGGTTAAAAGGATAAAGGAACGCCTGCGCGCGTATTCCGCCCTCTCCGCCGAGGACTATGTGGATGAAGCGGAAAGCACGCTGAATTGGGAAGAAAAGACAAAATCGCTTCGCGAAAAAATCGGGAAATCCCTCGCGCGGACTCCGCGTCCAACGCCCTGGGAGCAGCTGGACGGGCGGCAGAGGGTGCGCAGGCTCTATCAGCAGTATTTGAAAAAACGCCCTGAAATGAAGGGCAAAACTGCCCGGGAAGCTTTGGCCCAGGACGGCGCGATCGATCAAAAGCAGGCAGCCGTTTTTTCGGGCCTGTACGAAAAAGCCAGGTACAGCGATCACGATATATCCGCAGCCGCGGCGGATGAACTGCGTCGATCCGTCCGGGACGCCGTCAGCCTGTAAACAATGAAAGGAGAGAACCCCTCATGCAAAAGCACTTTGATGCAACCTTCTCTTCCCTGCGCGAATACGAAGCGCCCAAATGGCTGCTGGACGCAAAATTCGGCATCTGGAGCCATTGGGGCCCTCAGAGCGTGCCCATGTTCGGCGATTGGTACGCCCGGAACATGTACATTGAAGGCACTGCCCAGTATGAGTACCACGTGCGCCGCTACGGCCATCCCTCCAAGTTCGGCTACAAGGATATCTGCGCCTTATGGAAGGCGGAGAAATTCGACCCCGAAGGGCTGATGGAAAAATACCGCAAAGCCGGCGCGCGGTACTTTATGTCCCAGGGCATGCATCATGACCACTTCTTTAACTATCGATCCGACTTTAACTGGATGAACAGCGTGAACGTCGGCCCGCACAAGGATATCCTGGCGCTGTGGAAAGTGGCCGCGGATCGGTTCAAAATGCCCTTTGGCATCAGCGAGCATTTGGGCGCGTCCTTCTCCTGGTGGCGCGTCAACAAGGGCTGCGATCAGTTTGGCCCCTATGCGGGGGTGCCCTACGACGGAAACGACCCCGCTTATCAGGATTTCTATCACGCCAATCAGGAGCACGGCACCAAGAATCCGTCGGACGCCTCGCCCTGGTATACGCAGAACAAGGAATTCCGCGATTACTGGCTCCGGTGCGTCAAGGAAATGATCGACCGCTTCCATCCCGATCTGCTGTATACCGACGGCTCCCTGCCCTTCGGCGGCAGCTGGTGGGGCGAGGAAGCCAATAAGCCGATCCTTGACGCGGATTACAAATGGGGCCTGGAAGCGGCCGCGCATCTGTACAATACCTCCATCGGCGATCACGGCGAAAACCGGGCCGTGTACCTGCAAAAGGACAGGCGGGAGGAAATCTTCAGCATCGGCGTCCTGGACATCGAGAAGAGCCAGCTGCCCGGCATCATGCCCAAGCCCTGGCATACGGATACCTGCATCGGCAATTGGTTCTACGATGTGCATTATCCCTACAAGCGGCCTGAACAGATCGTGGAAATGCTGGTGGACATCATCTCCAAGAACGGCGTGATGCTGCTCAACGTGCTCCAGCGCCCGGACGGCACCATCGACGAGGATGCGGAATACATCCTGCAAAAGATCGGCGAATGGTTCGCGATCTGCGGGGAAGCGGTGTACGGCACCCGCCCGTGGCGTATCTTTGCGGAAGGGGATACCCTGGTCAAGATCGAAGGCTTCACCGAGAATAAGACCGATTGGGCCCGCAGCGATTTCCGTTTCGTGCAGAAGGACGGCTTCGTTTACGCCTTCCTGATGGGCGCGAAGGGGGGCGAGCCCGTGGTGCTTCGCAGCTTTGCGGATCAAAAGATTTCGAGCGTGGAGATTTTGGGCTATGGCCCCGTTCCCTTCAGGCAGGAATACGGCGTGCTGATCGTTTCGGCGCCGGAAAAGCTGCCCGCCTTCTGCGCCAACGCCCTTAAAATCAAATAAGCCAAAACGATCAAGAACCGATCCCGTTTCGCAGGGGTCGGTTCTTTTCTTGATCCTCGTTTCGTCTTCCCGGAATGCGCAGGCCTGCTCATCCGGCCGTCATCGCTTGTCCTTGTCGATCAATTCAAGGGCGAGCGTGGCCAGCAGGGCGAACGCCATGATAAACAAGCCCAGCATGATCCAATTGATGATGATGTTTTCCGGCGTGCGCTCATATTCCGCTTTCCAGGCTGCCTGGGCGGTCTTTTCCTCCACGGCTGCTTTGATGTTTTCTTCGCCAACCAGGTCAAACACATCGCCGATGGTCAATTTGACGGTCACCGTTTCCTCCCGCTTGGACTGCACCCATTCGTTTCCGCTGAGGAAATCAATGGCTTCACCCAGGGTAATGGGCTTGTTCAGCGGAACGTCGCCATCGCTCTGCGCCAGCTCGTCCAGGCGAAGCGAGCGGATTGCGTCGTCCACGGTGATTTCGGAGGTCAGGCTTTGATCGGAAAGCCCGTTTTCACGGCATACGTTCAAAAGCAGCCGGATCATATCGCTGGCCTTCATGTTCTCGCCTTCCGCTTCTGTGGGCAGGTCCTTGTCCTGGAGCTCCTGAAGAGCGTCGTTTGTCAAAATCTGATTCAGCACATCTTCCACCGTCATCGCGGGGATGACGACCTTATCTTTTAATTGAAGCGCGTCCGCCACCGTACCGGTAAAGTTCGCCGCTTCCTGTACGGTGTAGGAGGGAACGATCACGGTGTCCCGGCGTTTCTGGGCGGCGTCGGACGCCGTCAGGTCCAGGAGCTGCCCCACCGTAACGGTGCCGCCGATCTCGCTGTTCCGCATGCCCTCCAGGGTGTTCCAGGCGGTCACCATAGGCATTTCGTTATAGCCCGACTGGGCGGCGATGGCCCGGATGCCGTAATTGGAAATGGTGAAATCGGAAAGCGTCTGGCTCCAGGCGGGCAGCGGGATGATGCCGCCGGAGAACACCAATTGGAAAATCAGGATGAAAGGCATCACCGTCATGGCCCCGGTGGTGGTATGGGAAATGCTGGAGATGAACAGGCTCATCATATCAGAAGCATAGGTGATGAGCAGCAGGGTGATGCCGATATCCACGATCATCCAGGAAGTCATAAACCCTTCCTTGGGAAACTGAACGCCCATAATTTTCATCATGTACATGGAAAGGCCCGTCTGCGCCGCGCACAGCAGAAACTGATAGATCATATGCGCCGTCACGTAGGCGGATATATGCATGCCGGAGCGGTGCTCGCGCTTGACGATGGGGCGTTCCCGGCAAACGGACTGGATGGAATTGAAGCAGCCGTTCCAGATACCCACGCAGGTGAGGGCGAACGCGCCGATCAAGCTGCCTTCCATGTTGATAAAAAAGCGTTTGCGAATCACCATGCCCACCAGCGCGGCGATCACCGCCGCCATGGGCAGCACCTTCCAATCGTGTTCATTGAAGAAGAAGCGAAGGTGCTTGCCAATATAAATGATGACCTGGTTTTCCCTGCCGCGGTGGCGAATCCTTCTGACCTTGGCTTTTTTATTCATATTCGTTTCAGCCATGCTGCACCTCCGCGTATTTTAGGATGAATTCATCCGCCCGGCCTTCGCCGCCTTCTTCCTCGCGGTTGATGGACTTGACGATTTCTTCCATTTTTTCTTTGCCGAAGAAGGTTCGCGCTTCCTCAATGGGGCCGAAGAAGGCCAGCCTTCCGGTGCGCTTCATGTCCTTGGCCAGCACGATCACGTCGTCGAACAGGTCGATCACCCGGTCCGGGGTATGGGTAATGACGATAATGATCTTGCCCTGGTCGGCGATTTGACGCAATTGCTGGAACAGCTCCCGCGCCATCACGCCGTCCAGGCCGCTGTCCGGTTCATCCAGGATAAAGAGGGAGGGGTTTGAAATGAATTCCATGGCGATGGACAGGCGCTTGCGCTGGCCGCCGGAAAGCTTGCTCACCAAATTGTCCTTGACCGGGGTCAGGCCGAAAATCTTCATCACTTCCTCCACCCGGGCCTGCCTCTCCGCGCGGGTAAAGCTCTTTGGCAGGCGCAGGGTGGCGGCATCGATCAAGGTGCGGTATACGCTGTCCGAGCCGCGCATCAGATCCAGCTGCGGAACGAAGCCGATGTCGTATTTCATCTGGCTGTATTCTTTGTACATGTTGCTGCCGTTGAGCATGACCTCGGCCTTGGCCTTTTCATAGCCGTTCACGGCGTTCAGGAAGGTCGTTTTTCCCGCGCCGGAGCCGCCCAGCAACAGCACCATATGCCCGGGCTGGATATACATATGGATATCCCGCAGCAGATATTTTTTCTTGAACGCTTCGGTGGCGGTGCGCTCCTCCAAGTTGACGGTAAGGCCCTGATCCATCACGCTGGCTTTTGAGCCGGAGAAGAAATCCGCCGCTTCGCTGCTCAGTTCTTTGACCGTCCACTGGGGCTGGTATTTTTTCAGAAAGCCCCACAGGAAGGCAGCGATGCCGTCGGCGAAGGTCCACAGCAGCACCCAGATCTTTTTGCGGCCGAAGTTTTCCGCAAGGCCGATATAGATGCGAATGCAGTACATGAGGAAAACAAGGCTGACCACAATATCCATTATGTTGAGAAAGATGGTAAACCGGCCTGCGGACGCCGGATCGTCAGGCGAAAACAGCTTGATGAATTCCACAAGGATGCTGATCCCCTGCGTCACGGCAGCCACGCGGCCTTCCTCCGCCCGGTTTGCCGCCCGGCCAAGCAGCTCTTCGCGCGCGCAGGGGATCAGCGCCCACCAGCCCTTGATGCCGCACTTTGTAAATATCTTCCACAGCCCGATGGTATAAAGCACGCCAAGGACCAGGAAGAAACCCTGGTCGCTGGAGGCCCTCAGGAACACCGTCGTCAGAAAATTGATCACCGTGGACATTCCGCGTTCATCTCCTTGCCGGATACCGTTTTCTCAGAGAAGAAATAAGATCCGATATATGAAAGAATCCTTTTTTACGCCGGGCCTGCATCGAGGAGAAGGATGATCCTATTGCTCGCTGGCCGATTTAAGGGCCCGTTTATGTTCATACATCAATTGATCCGCCTGGGCCCAAAGCGCCTCGAGATCGTAGCCCGCTTCGCCGTACACAAAGCCGCAGGCGATGACGCATTGGATGCCATCCTCCCTTTGATTCAGCTCCGTCAGCCCCGCTTCCCAATCTCTGCGCAGCCGCTCCGCCTCCTCGCGGGTCACATGGATCGCCACCACCACGAACTCATCTCCGCCGACCCGGAAGGGCAGCACATTGCGTTTTTCGATCCTGTGCAGGCTTTCGGCAGCCTTTTTGATGAGCTTGTCCCCGGCCTCATGGCCGTAAGTATCGTTCATGCGCTTCAGGTCATTTACGTCCATGTTGAACACGGCGATGGCGTCCTGCTCCCGGAAAACGGTCCTTTTCATTTCCAGGAATTTGCCCTTGTTGTACAGGCCGGTCAGGCTGTCATGGGACTTTTCTTCCTGCAGATGCTTGGAATAATCCGTCATCTCCCGGTATATTTCCATATACAGACTGGTATCCACCAGATGATGGATCTGGAGCAAGCGGCCGTCCTCGGAAAGCGTGGAGGAAATGACCATATACGATTTCCCGCTGCCGGAGTGCAGCAGATCCCAGGCTTCGCCCCGCTGCCCTTCCCGCAGGGGCGGGCAGGCAAAAGCCCAGTTGGTTTTTTCCCGCCCGATAAAAGCGGTCTTTTCATCTTCATAGAGCACTTCGCCGGATGCGCCGGTAATCCGAATGCCGCCGATATCATCCCTGAAAAAACGAAGGATCATGTCGTCAATCAAAGGAATCCCTCCCGCGCGTTATTTGCCTATTTGAAAAAACAAGATCGCTTACTTAAGCAAAACCATGTTCATCCATAAAACCGAGATCAGGCAAGCCAAACCGTGACAAAAAACTGAAATAGAAAAAACCCAGGAAAGTGTTGGTTTTCCTGGGTTCGAGCGTGTTATTAACGTTTGGAGAACTGGGGGGCGCGCCTCGCCGCTTTGAGACCGTACTTCACAAGGTTGCTCGCGCTGTACCCCTTGAAATGCCTTAGTTTTTTGAAAACCCCAGGAAATTTAACCCCTTCTTAAACCCATCTTTCAAGATACTCGAAACATTGCCTGTAATTACTGCCCGAAGGCTTCATTTACCACGGTGGCAAGTTCCCTGGGTTTATTATACTTCGCTTTTGCATAAATGTCCATCATTATTTTGCTGTTCTCATGTCCAGCCAAGTACTGAACGGTTTTCGGATCAACGTGGGCGTAAATGAGATTTGTAATATATGTATGACGCAGCTGGTGTGGAGTGACCTGACAATCTAAGCTGAAAGTCCTTTATCCGCTGATACGAACCTTGAGCATTGATCCCAAGCTCGTTTTCTATCCCGAACACAGTCAGGAATCGCCAGCCTATAAGCAGCTTCAGCAGATGATCGAGGGCTGCAGCGAAAAAGAAGTAACTACGCTCCTGGTAGTCGTCCGAGATATTCTTGCTGCGCTGCGTTCAACAGATTATATAAGTATTTGATCCTCACGATTGATGCCTGCATCTTGCAAAAAGACGCAGGCATCAGCTTACGACATGGGCGCTTTCTCTACGGTCATTTTCCGTTCCACAAGCGAGATGATATACTCTTTCCTGCACCACGGACAGAATAGCGGAAAGTGAAGCAGCACCGTCTTTTCCAATACCTTCGTTCTTGTTTTTCTCTCACAATACGGGCATTTCAACCAAAGTTCATTATTTTTTTCGTCCATTGCTTATCTCCCAAACAAGCTGCTTTGCGGCTGGCGTCTGGCTATATGCTGTCCAAAAAGCAGCAATTATGTTCGTGTTTCCGCTGTTTATTCTGATTTACTTATGTGTGATGCGTTTTGTTCCCGGCCTGATTGCCCGCTGGGGACACACCAGGATGCACAAATGACAGCTCACACAGTTTTTCCCATTGAGCACCGGGCGGCGGTTTTCGTCCAGGCGGATGGCCTGATGCCCACCGTCCGCGCAGGAAATCTCGCAACGCCCGCAGCCGATGCAGCGTTCCCGGATGAACTGCGGGAAGATCACCGTATCTCGCTCCAGGGTATCGGTGGTAGGGTTGAGCGTATCCAGAGCAAGCCCCATAGCTTCCTTGACGCTGCCAAAGCCCTTTTCCGTCAGGTACAGATTTAGCCCCGCTTTCAGATCGTCGATGATCCGATAACCGTACTGCATCACGGCGGTGGTAACCTGGATGGAGTTGCCGCCCAGCAAGATAAATTCCAGGGCGTCCCGCCACGTTTCCACGCCGCCCATGGCGGAGAGGTGCATTCCCTGCAATGCCGGGTTCTGGCCCAGCTCCGCGATGAACCGCAGGGCGATAGGCTTCACCGCATTGCCACTGTACCCTCCCACAGCACTGTGCCCATGCACGGCAGGGGCGGACACATAGGTGTGCGGGTTGATGCCAACGATGGATTTGATGGTGTTGATGGCGGCGATGCCATCCGCGCCGCCGCGTTTGGCTGCTTCGGCAGCAGGGCTCATGGTAGCCACGTTGGGGGTCAATTTGGCCAGCACGGGGATATGGCAGGCTTGCTTCGCGGCGCAGGTGAAGCGCTCCACCAATTCCGGAACCTGGCCGATGTCGCTGCCCAGGCCACCTTCCGCCATGTTGGGGCAAGAGAAATTGAGTTCGATGGCATCCGCGCCGTTTTCCTCGCAGAGTTTTGCCAATTCGCCCCATTCCTGCTCGTTCTGCCCCATGATGGAAGCCAGGATGAATTTGGTGGGATACTCCGATTCAGCCTGCGGAAGATCTCCATGTTTTCCGCCATGCTGTGATCGGAAAGCTGCTCGATATTCTTGAATCCGATAATGCCGCCGTCGCTGCCGGACAGGGCGGAAAACCGGGGCGAGGCTTCATGAATATCCAAGGTGCATATCGTTTTTAAGCAGGCTCCCGCCCAGCCCGCCTCAAAGGCCAGGTCGCACATATCGTAGGTGCTTGCCACCACGGAGGAGGACAACAGGAAGGGGTTTTCAAGCGTTATGCCGCCAGATCGCATTTCAGCCGATCTTCATTTTCCGGGATCGGCGTATCACATTCCGGCTTCACCTGATAGTACAGCCGGTTGACCAGATCCCGGATGGGCACCTCTCCTGCCCGGACGCAGGCACGCTCACAGGGCGCGTCGCACAAAATACAGGGATTTTCCTCCGGCAGGCGCAGGGCTGCCGTTTGTTCATTGGCAAACCAAACGGAGCGTAACGCTTCTGATGGTGACAGCTTCTCACACGCCCTGTCGCAGGGGGCGTTCCGGCACAAAGCGCAGCGGATCATGTCTGTTCATTGAACGCTGGATTCAATGGGAATCATGCGCTCACTCCTTTCCTTCCCCGTGCAGCGGCGGCAGCTCGTGGATGTCATAGGTCTCATAGTAGATTTCAAACGCCGTTTTCACGTCCCCGGACAATTCGATCAGCGCGCCGGCCTGGAACATGGTGGAAAGCGTTCCGCTGGGAGCGCGCCAGGCGGCGTTGCTGGCGACCTTGACCGGGCTGTCCCGGAGGATGGCTTCCGCGCCGAACAGCAGCGTGCCGGTAGCGATATGGTAGTCGCTGGAAATCACAGCGATCTGCTGAACCTGCGGGCAATGCTCCTCCAGAATGTCGAAGGTGAAAATGGCGTTCTGCGCCGTGGTGATGGATTTGTCCTCCACATAGACGCGGGACGGATCGACATCCTGTTCATGAAGCCATTCCGCCATCCTGCCCGCCTCGGTGGCGGTGGGATCGTCCGCCGCGGTGCCGCCGCCGGTGCAGACGATGACGGCCTGCGGATATTGTTCCGAAGCCGCCAGCAGCACCTTCAGCCGCTCGATCAGTTCGTCCCGCATGGTCCCGTCCGGATTCAGCTGAAAGCCCAGGGCCACCAGACAGAGCGTATCATCTTTCGGTAGATCG
>JAFXZO010000009.1 GCA_017541205.1 Clostridia bacterium
GCATCGACCTTGGTTGGACCGGAAGTACACACTATGTCCGTGTGGTTGAATTCCAGCAGTTCCACTTTCGGCGGTTCATACGCTTTTTTCATTTTCTTCTCCTTTCATCTGTAAAAGTACTTTATACAATGACATACGAATGATATGTCAACTCAACCTATACTCATTCGCATTCCGGTATTGTCATCACCCCGTGCCGGATATAGTACCGGACTGTTTCACACAGTTCAGTCGGCTGCCTGCCGGGTTCGGCGTACTGGAGCATTGATGCCGGGCAGGCGTTGCAAACACTTTGGTAGGCACAGCCTTCGCACTCCGGGACCCGGGGCCAGCTTTCCGCCTCACGGTTGATCCTGGCCCACGCCTCCTTAAACCCTTCCCTGACGGGATCGGCATGGATGACGTTCAGCCGGTTGCAGGGCATCATCGTTCCCTTCCAGTCTATGACAAACGCTGAACGTCCGCCTCCACACCGAAGGCCGCACTGCGTACACTCGTGGGAAGGGCCGCCGACCGGAGGGAGCCCGTCAGGATCGATTTCCTTTGTCTCCCGGCCAGCCAGCTCGTTCATAAGCCTATAAATGCGGATATATTGGTCCACATCTATGTTATCCTCCTGCCGGGATCGTCCGGTTTCCTCCCGGGGGGCAAAGAGGCTGGTACAGACGATGAGGCCTTTATCCAAGCGCTTTCCGAGACGTATGGTTTCCAACACATCCTCGCCAAGATATCGGTTCGGCGTTACCGTCAGATCAACGTTGAGGCCGGCGTCCATGGCTTTGCGGATGTTCCCGATCACAGCATCAAAAGCAGGCTGCCCGGTCACCCGCTCATAGACGTCATTGTTCCATCCGTACAGTGTGATCTGAATTGCCGCGGGTTTATGCTGCCGGAAGAACGCGATCCGCCGGTCATCCAGCAAGTATCCGTTGGTCAGCACACAAATGGTGCAGCCCAGGCTCTGCAGATACAGGAACAGCTCGTCAAAACCGGGGTAGGCCAGGCATTCTCCGCCGGTCAGGGTTGCATGCAGCATCCCCGCTTCCCATGCCTGGCGCATCAGACCTTTCCAGGTATCTGTTGAGAGGACTTTCCGGCCCGACAGCTGGTCGGCATCCAGATGGACGTAGCACATTTTGCAACTGAAGTTGCACAGGGGCGTCAGCTCAAACTGACCGGAGAGCGGGATACCCTTTTCCCTTGCTTTGATTTCCAGATAACGGGAGAAAGTTCTGAAGTGCTGCACCTGTTTTCCGTTCTGCTTGCGAAGATCTTCGATAAATTCAAAACCGCTCAAGCGCACCTCCATTCATTCGTCCTTCAACGCTTATTCTATTCATAATTATTATAAACTGAATCCAATCGTTTGTAAAGCTTTTTTTTGTTAGAGTCTGTTTCAGAGTGACCTTCACTATTACATCCGAATCCGATCCCAAATACAATGTATGACCAGCGCCACCGGCTAAAATTGAACATTTCTTTTATGTAATCTTTGAATTGCCCTTTCTACTTCTTCGCGATCCTCTCCGCTGACGATAAAGAATCTGCACAATAGTAAATCGTGAATAAGCTTCCAAACTTTCAAAAGTTAAGCTGTATGGCATCAAGAAAGATGAAGATTATTGAGAGGCTATAATACCAATTTATACATCAAAATATGATGTATTATCGACTGAAAAATAAAAAAACAAAAGCCCTTGAAATCAAGTGATTTCAAGGGTTATGACTGGTGGAGCATAGCGGATTCGAACCGCTGACCTCTACAATGCGAATGTAGCGCGCTACCAACTGTGCTAATGCCCCATTTGGTAAGTTTTCTTACCTGAATTACCATCCTACCACGTTTTCCAAAGACTTCCAATTTTCGCACCAGTAGGAACGTGGTGTCCTACCAACTGTGCTAATGCCCCGCAGGTTTGTTTTTCCGAAAAGAAGGTGCCCTCTTCTGAGCACTTTGGTATTATAGCATGCTTGCTTCAAGAAAGCAAGTACTATTTTTTGTTTTTTCTTAGAAGAATTGTTCACCTGCAAAAGACGGGATCGGAGTCCCGGAGCTTGCAATGGATGCACGAATGACATCAAATGCCGGTTCAACAAGTACCGGTACGCCCCGGAGACGGCTGACATGGAATACAAAGAAACGCTGTCAGACGCTCGGGAAAGGGTCAATATGCTCCCTTCCTGGCGGCAAGCTTTTTGCTTGTCTGCCTGAAAGGGAGCATATCATTGCTTCTGCAGCAGCTTCTTTTTCTATTTATTTGAGCGGCCGGATCAGGATCAGGGGGGTCAATTCATCGCCCTGGCCGGAGGGGTTGTCCTGCATGGCGTCCTGGATCTCCTCGTCCGTCAGCGGGAAGCCCTTGGACTTGCCGAGCTGATCGCGCTGCAGATCGTTCGCGTCCATCAGCACCACGGGGATGCCGGTATCCTTGTATAACTGATCGCAAAGCTCGCCGGGGTTATCGGGGTTGATGAGGGCCATTTCCTTATACAGATCGAAGCTGGAGCGGAAATAGAACCCGTCGATGCCGCCCACGCCCTTGCCGCACACCTTATAGAACACGCCGTGGACGCCGAAGGGCTTGGTGACGGCGGAGCAGAGCACGGCCAGAAGCACCCGGGGCAGGCCGCAGATATCGATGACCAATTGCAGCTTGTAGGGCTCATGCATGCCCACGCCCGTATGGTTGATCCCGGCGAAGCGCCACAGGAAATTGGCCCAGAAGCCGGGCTTTACCTCGTCCCGCGTCTTTACGGATTCGACGCACATGCACATCACCTTCGCGCCGAAGGACAATACGTCCCCTTCCTGGTACAAAGGCCGCACATATTTTTCCACCAGCTCTTTCTGGCTTTCGCCGCGCTGCACGAAATGCGTCTGAATGGCGAACCGGTCGTATTTGCGGCCGTTTTTGCCGGTGACCGTGCCGCGGTCAAAATAAACGATGCCGTCCTTTTCACGCCTTTGATCTTCCAGATTCCGGGACGGAATAATGCCCATAGCCGTTACCTCCACGTCATGAAAAACTACCGGAACATTTTACACCTGAACAGGCATAATTGTCAATGTTCGCGCATAAGGGTAAGCGGAATGTTTTGCGGAAAACACGCACGGTGACGGAAGGGGGAGACGCCGTTGCAGGCCGAACACTGGATCATGATGGGATGCGCTGCGGCCATGATCGTTTTGCTGCTCGCGTTTTCGCTGTGCTATGATCCGAAGCGCCGGTTCTTCGTATGCTCGCAGCGCGTGTTCTGGCGCTGCTCCGCGCTGCTGCTGAGCGGGGCGCTGGGCGGCATCGGCTTTGGCTTCGTGACCGGTGCGGTAACGGGCTTTCTGGGGTTGCCAGGGTACGCGGCGCTTTTTGTCCTTTCGCGAATTTAGGGCGTCAGTTTTGGGTGAACCGCGCCTGAATTTCCACGCTGAACTGTGCGTCCCCATACAGCCTTTTCCAGCCGATGGACTCCCATTGCCCGATGGTCAGGAATTGACGCGCGGCGATGTATCCGAACCCCAGCCCGTCGCAGCCCAGGCTTTGCATATGCCGCAGCATGGCCAGGATATCGCTTTGCAGCCGCGCGGCCACGGCGCTTTCCCGCGGCGCTTCGCCCGGCAGATGCTGGATTTCGCACGAGAGGGAAAGGGAGAGGCGCGCGGGACGGACGGAAAGATCCGCCTGAAGGCGCGCGGGACCGCCGGCGAGGATCTGCAGGGGCTTTTCCGCTTCATCCCGGATCACCAGCGCTTCCACGTGCCCGCCGATCAAATGGATCAGCGCCATTTCATAGCCGGTCAGGTATCCGGTCACGCGCGTTCCGTCGGTCGCCGCCGCGCCAAAGAGCTCCACCTGTTCGCCGCTTTTCCGGGGCAGGCTGCCCGCCGTGTCGTCCAAGGGGTTTTCAGGGTTCATTTCCGCGTCCTTGGAGAAGGGATTCATCGCGCCCAGGATCATGAGCGGATCCATATAGCCGCAGCCCATGTCCCGCACCCCATCGCATAAGGTGGTCGCGGGCGTGAAGCCCTTGCCCGCGTAATTGGAAACCGTGGCCTCCGTATAGCGGCTCAGGCGCAGGCCCACATAGGGCTTTTGCGCCTGGATGAAGTCCAGCGCCTTTTCCTTGCAGACCACCAGCGCCGCCGAGCAGCGAAGGCGCGGCATCGCGTTGATCTGCCGAAGCAGCGCCGCGAAATCCTCCCGGATCGCCGCTTCCCTCCCGATCACGATTTCGCGCACCTGGGAATAATTCAGCTGACGCGGCGTGACGGCGTTCAGCATGGACGCGGCGTCCGAAAAGGTGTGGCCGCGGGCTTCCAGGATCAGATAGCCGCCCTGCCCGTCGTCCTGAACGCTGTTTGCGGCGGCGTTTCGGGGGGCTTTCACGGCGACGGCGTAATCGCCCTCCGCGCTTCTGTCCACCGCCAGCACGATCACGAGCAGCTCATCCTCTAACTTTTTCCCCCCGCACGCGGTGCAAAGCATGCATAAAGCCAGCAAAAGAAGGAGCAGGCGTATTTTCACTTTGATCCCTCCCTTTTGCTCTTTCGGCCGAGCAGAAGCGTGAGAACGAGCAAAACGGGCGTCAGCACCGCCCGCCACGCGGAAAGCCGCGTGACCGCGTCCAGCCATGCCAAATCGAGGCGAATCGCGATCGGGATCATGGGCAGCAGCAGAAAAAGGGAGATCCAAAAGCCGCCTTTTTCCGTGCCCGCGAATCGGGAAAACGCCCGGACAAAACGCAGCGCGCAGTCTTGCAGGGCAAGCAGGAAAAGCAGCGTCAGGCCGGCGATCAGCATGCTCCAGGCCGGTATGGACGGCGTCATGTTGGCAAGGAGCAGCACGCGCCAGCCCAGGGTTTCGGGCCGCTGCATGGCCTCCATCGGCATCAGCCAATCCGCGGTCAGATGGAGAAGGACGGCGCAGATCAGCGCGGCCCAGAGCGTTCGGCACAGCGGGGATCTGCGGCCCGTCAGCTGTGAAACCGCCGGGCTTTCATCGGCCATCAGCAGCGGCCATACGCACCCGCAGACGCATCCGCACATCCACGCCCCGCCCAGGAATACAGACTTTGCTCCGTGCCCCAGCAGCGGGAATACATGATCGATCCGGCCGTGCGGATAGGCGGACGCGGCGCAGAAAAAAAGCAGCGCGAAAATGACCCAAACCAGGAAGCGCGCCAAATGCGGAAGCCCTCTTTTGCCGGTTCGGACGCCGTCCGCCGCCGTGATCGCGACGGCGGCCATCAGCCCCGCCAGGCATTCCCGCGGCATGAATTCGCGAAACATGGCGCACAGGGAGATCAAAAGGAGCAGCGCGTCCGCCCAGATGAGGACGGCGAACAGCAGGCACAGGACGCGCGCGGCGGTTTTTCGTTCGCCGGCCAGGGCGGCGCGCGCGATGCCGCGCTTTGCCAGGGCTTTCGCGGACGCAAGCAGCGCGAAAGCATACGGCGCGGTCAAAAGGATGGAAAGATATCCCGGCGTGCCCACGTTGGCATACAGATACAGGGACATGCCGATCAGCATTTGCGCGAATACGCCGAGGGCGGCAAGGACGCTCTGTTCCTTCGCGAACGCGGCCCAGCGCGCGTTTTCCTCCTGGGCGGGGGAGTGCACCGCGGTTTTCGTCTGTCCGGTCATGGCTTCTCCTTGGGCTGCCGATCCCATTTCCGCATCGGGCCCAGCACGCGGTCCATGAAAAACGGGTTGGCCGCGGCGCCGCGCAGCCGCTGCCGCCAAATCGGCAGGCGCAGCAGGCCGTCCGGGTTCCGTGGGCGTTTGGGCGCGTAAGGGGCGAGATACGGCTGGTTCAGGCTGGTTTGTGAAAAGAGGCGGAGCAGCAGAAAAAACAGGGCGACGAGCAGCAGGGGATACCCGCCGATCCCGGCTGCGATCAGCAGCAGGAATTGCGACAGCCGCAGGGAAAGCGTCAGGGGATAGGTCGGCGCGGTGTAGGAGCCAAGGCCGCTGAGCGCTACCACGATCAGGATGAGCGGGCTGAACAGGTCCGCCTCCACCACCGCCTGCCCCAGGATCAGTCCCCCCACGATGGACAGGCTGGCCCCCATGATGCCCGGGATGCGCGCGCTGGCCTCGTTGATGAGGCAGAAAATGAGCAGCATCAGCAGCATGGAGGAAAAGAGCGAAAGCGGCACCCGCGCCTGGCTTTCCACCACGGAGGTCAGCAGGGACAGGCTCATGCCTTCCGGATGGAACATGGTGACGGCGATAAAGACGGCGGGCAGCAGCATCGATACGACCATGCCGATGATGCGCAGGCACCTGAGGAACGATCCGTACTGCCAGCGCATCGCCGTGTCGTCCGGCGCGTGCACCAGGTGCGCAAGGCCGATGGGAAGGGCCAGCACCTGCGGGGCGTTTTCCATCACGATCACGATCTGCCCTTCGTTCAGAAAGCCGACCGCCCGATCGGGCCGCTCTGTCGCCGCCATCTGGGGCAGCAGGGAGCGGGGCTCGTCCTCCAGCAGCTGCTCGAGCACGCCGATGCTGGAAACATAGTCGATCTCGCAGCCGCGGATGCGCTGACGCAGCTCTTCGACGTTTTCCGCTTTCGCGATGCCGTTTAAGTACATCAGGCAAAGCCGCGAAGGAATCTTTGTTCCGACGGTGACGGGCTCCGAGATCAGCGCCGGGGTGCGCATCAGGCGGCGGATGAGCACCGTATTGTCCCGCAGGGATTCGGTGAAGCCCTCGTGCGGGCCTGCGGTCACGGTCTCCGTCAGCGGTTCATGAAGCCCGCTCTTCACAAAGCCCTTCATATCCGCGATCAGCGCGCCGGTCATGCCGTCCAGGATCAGCGCGGCGTCGCCGCTGAACACCCGCTGCAAAAGGGTTTCCAGGCTGGAAGTGGGGGTCAGGGACGAAAGCGGCAGGACGGAGGAGCGCAGGTATTCTTCGCCAAAATCTTTTTCCGCGGGCGGCGAAGCGTTCATGAGCGGCTCCAGCAGGAACCTTTGCAGGCAATCCCGGTCCGCAAGGCCGTCCACGTACAGCAGCGCGGCTTTTCGCCCGAACGCCTGGAATTCGCGGAGCACCACATCCTCGTTCTCCTCCGCGTGAGCGGAAAGACGGAGCAGGCGCAGGTTTTCTCCGTACGCATCGGTGATCACTTGGGGCTTTAGGGCCGTCCAATCCGCTTTTTCCATACGCCGATCCTTTCCCGCATATTCTATTTTATTATGGAAATCTGCCCGAAAACTATGCAAAAAAGGGGCTGTGAAGCTCAGGATCTTTCGATCCTATTCTTCACAGCCCCGAAAAATGTTTTCTGTTATCTGATTTCCGTTTGCCCGTCCATATAGGTGATCCCGGCGGGCAGCGCGGGCCTCAGATCGGGGGAGACCGCGCCTTGACGGCGCTCGCGCAGGGCGCGCAGCCGGACCGTGCGCTCATTGACGCGCAGGTTCAGCATGGATTTGCTCTTGTATTTATTGAGCAGCGCCCTTGTTCCGACCGCGGCGGGGATCGCGGCGGCGGGCCCTGCGACGGCGGACGCCAAAGCGCCCACGCTCATGGCTGCGCCCGTTTTGAGCATGCGCTGCACAGCGTCGCCGAACCCGGCTTTGCCGGTCTTTCTGCCCATGATGACCTTCATTTGCTCCGTTACGGCGATGATGGCAAAGGGCGCGGCAGAAAACACCGTATCGACCAGGGCGCTGTCTTCCATCAATCCAAGCTGCACGGCCACGTTATCGGCGTAGGAGAGCCCCGCGGTAACGGAATCCACCAGGGTATCCTTTCTGCGCTTGGTATACTTTTTGACCAATTCCTGATATGCGGGCATTTCCAACACCTCCCTTAAAAGACGTTATGTGAGCGCTTTGATGATCGTGACGATGATCCACGCGCCTGCGCCGATGGCGATCAGCCACGTGGCCTGGCGAAGCACGGCGTACAGCCCGTCCGGCTTTTTTTGCTTCTTGTCCTGGAGCAGCTTTTCGGTTTTATCCAGCCTGTTTTTGAGGGAAATGATTTCCTTTTGCATTTCCTCGGCTGCCACGTCCTGGTCGTGAAAGCCGTCCAGCATGCGCTGCTCCAGTTCCGTCTGCTGGGCGGACAGGCGCTCCGTATCCCGGGCCAGCTTTTCCTGGTCTTCGCTGAGGCCCTCGGCAACCAGGGTCATTTCGGAGGTGAATTCCTCCACCATCTGGCCCATATCCTTGCCTTTTAAGGGGGAAAGCACGCCGCTGACAAAATCCTTGGCGGTCTGGATCACGTTTTTCTGCTGGGTCGGCTCGCTGATTATGGAGGTTTCTTCCTGTTTGTTCATCGATTATACCAGGCGGAAGCCTTCCGCCGCCTGCTCGGATTGATACCGGGCCAACAGGTTCTTGATGCGGGTGTAGGGGTTGAGAAGGTTGGAAAGGGTCCGGTCGTGGTTCAGGGTGGCGATGATATAGGAGATGTACTTGCTCATATCGGCCTCCACAAACCAGGGCGCTTCGAGCACCTCCGGCCGCCGGTAGGTCAGGTTGGTTGCGACGACCTTGGTGAGCAAGCCTTCCTCGTAGGCGCGGGTAAAGTCTTTGATGCCGCTGGTAAAGAACGCGAAGGTGGCGAGCGCGAAAATGCGGTTGGCCTTGCGGTTTTTGAGCTCCCTGCACAGGTCCAGGATCGATTCGCCGGACGCGATCATATCGTCCACCACGATCACATCCTTGCCCTCCATGGACGCGCCCAGGTATTCATGGGCCACGATGGGGTTGCGCCCGTTGATGACGGTGGTGTAATCCCGGCGCTTGTAGAACATGCCAAGATCGAGCCCCAGCACGGAGGAATAGAAAATATTCCGCTGCATGGCGCCTTCGTCGGGGGAGACGACCATCATGTTTTCCTTATCGATGGCCAGGCCCTTTTCCGTACGGGTGAGCGCCTTGATCATCTGGTAGGTGGGCATCACGTTCTCAAACCCGATCAGCGGCACGGCGTTCGCCACGCGGGGATCGTGGGCGTCGAAGGTGATGATGTTGGTGACGCCGTAGTTTTGCAGTTCCTGCAATGCCAGGGCGCAGTCCAGGCTTTCGCGGGAGGACCGCTTGTGCTGCCTGCTTTCATACAGCATGGGCATGATGACGTTGATTCTTTTTGCTTTTCCGCCGATCGCGGCAATGATCCTTTTCAGATCCTGGAAGTGGTCGTCGGGCGACATGGGCACTTCCATATCATACATTTTATACGTCTTGTTGCAGGCGCATACGTCCACGATGATATAAATATCATAGCCGCGGACGCTTTCCTTGATGACGCCCTTGCTTTCGCCGGTGCCAAAGCGCGGGCAGTAGCCTTTGATGAGGAAGGAATCCCGGTTTGCCCCGGGGATGGTATAGAATTCCTCATCCTGCGATTCCTGGAGAGAATTCCATTTCTTCAGCCAGGCGTTGACTTTGTTGCCCATCTCTTCGCAGCCGGACATCGCGATGACGCCAAGCGGCCCCACCGGAATGCTCTTCAGATCCTTGCCCCATTCGGTCAGAAAGCTGTTCATGCTCCATCATCCTTTCGCAAGCGTAGGCTGTCACAGGAGAAAAATAGCACATGCTTATTATACATGATTTTTTGGCTTCTGGGAAGAGACAAGACGCGAAAATCGCGCTTTTTGTCAAAATCGCAAAAAAAAGCGCGAAGAAAAGGCGACAGCAAGACAAAAATGGTCATTAATTCGCAGAAATCTATATCACGAAACCGCCGTTTACCCCCAATACCTGGCCCGTGATAAAGGCCGCGTCCTGATCGAGGAGGAAAAAAGCGGCTTTCGCGACGTCGTTTGGCGAGCCGAGGCGAAGCAGAGGCGTTTCTTCTTTGAGCGCGTCCAGATCGGATGCGGAATAACCGCTCAGCATATCGGTCTTGATCACGCCGGGGCACAGGCAGTTGACCCGGATACCGGAGGGCCCCACTTCTTTGGCGAGCGCCTTGGCAAGCCCGATCAGCGCCGCCTTGCAGGCGGAATACGCCGTTTCGCACGACGCGCCGACCTGGCCCCACATCGAGGAAATATAGAGCACAGCGCCGCTTTTCCTTTCGATCATTCCCGGCAGGAAGGCCCGCGTCGCAAGGAACGCGCCGCGCACGTGCACGGCGAACAGGTCATCCCACTCTGGTACGGAAAGGTCCTGGAGCAGGGCGCATTTCGCCGTGCCCGCGCAGCAAATCAGGCCGTCCAGGTGCGGAAAATCCCGAAGGACGCTTGCCTTGAGCGCTGTGACGTCTTCTTCCTTCCGCGCGTCGCAGCGATACGCTTTGGCGCAGGTTTCCCGGGAAAGGGCAGAGGCTTTTTCTTCGCTGTTCAGATAGGTGAACGCAACCGCCCATCCGCGCGCGGAAAACAAGCGCGCCATTTCCGCCCCGATGCCCCGCGAACCGCCCGTAATCAGCACGGTTTTCATTTACAAACCGCCTCCCTGCATAATACGTCCGCGCGCTTATTTTCGTTCGGCTTTTTTATCGCCGGCTGTCTCCTGGATTATACCATACCGGCCCGGGAAATGTAAATGGTTTGTAAAAATGCGAAAGGAAGAAGGAGATTTTTCTGTTTATTGCGAAATAAATAAGGAATTGTGTCAATTTTGCTCAGGAGGATCGCCCATGAAATGCCCCCAATGCGGTTATTGGAACCGCGCTTCGTTTCCCCGCTGCTTCCGCTGCGGCGCCGATCTGCCCAAGACCGCGCCCGAAGCGCAGGAGAAGGCCCCCAAGGTGCAATCGGAAGGGGCCTCCAAAATCTATATCCAGATCAACGAGGAAGGGCAGGCCACTTCCTCCGTGGATCGGCGCGATCAGCTGGCAAAGGAAATGGAGGATCTGGCAGCGCGCAAGCGCAGGGGCGAAAAGGAGCATCGCCGTCTGAGGGAAAACAGCGCGGCCCAGGGCCTCGCTCCGTCCTCCCGCATCGCCCAAAACACCACCGGCCGCCGTGCTTTTCCCCTGCCGCAGAATACGTCCTACACCAAGGACGGCCTGGAGGTGGAGGGCGTGGTGCGGCCGGACGCGATCCCCGTCGCTTCCCGCCGCGTGATCGGCTATGACGAAACGGCGCGCCCCGAGCCCGGCTTTGGATACGGCGATGATTACGGCGTGCGCAGCGGCCGCAGGATCAAGATATACCGAAACAGCTTTTTCCACCGCTTCGGGCGTCCGATCGCCATCCTGCTGGTCGTGCTGGCCCTCGGATTTATCGGCTATGACCGCGTGTATAAGCCCTACGCGGAGAAGCGCCGCGCCATGTCTTTGCCGGAATTGACCGTGATCACCCCCTCCATTTTGAACGAAATGCCCGCGCACATCATCCGCATTCCCGGCGAGGAAGGGCAAATCTACTGGATCACCGAGCTCAAAAGCTCTTATGCCGTGGTGGGCGGATATGCCACCATCGAAGTGGCGGATTATAAATGGTACGAGGACAAAGCAAACATCACCGAAGAAACCGTGACCGCCACCGTCACCCCTTACCTGCGCACCAGCGCAGGCGAGCAAAAGCAGATGGAGCAGATCACCTTCCAGGTGGATATTCCGGAATCCACGCTGGAATTGGTCAGCCCATCCTCCACCTATACCACCACCTACGCGCAGCTTTACAACATCCAGGTGCGCGTGGCGAAAAACAGCCAGGTCACCATCAACGGCGAGGATTATTCCGACCTGGTGAATAACCAGGACGGCCTGATCTCCTTCAACGCCCAGGTTTCGCCCATCGGCGACAACACCTTCGTCATCACCACCCGCGCCCAGTATTGCCGCGAAAAAACGGAGACCCTGATCATCTACCGCGAGCCGCAGCAGATCCGCCTGGACCTGGCCGCGGATATCGCCACCCGTTATTCCCCCACCAAGGTGGAGGATAAGACCAAGGAGCCGGATGAAAAGGGCAATCGTCCCATGATCGAGCCGAACATGAAAATCAGCGGCACCACGCTGTCCTGGGCCACGATCAAGGTGCTGTCCCCGCACGTGAACCTGGATCTGTCCGAGCTGCCCATCAACGGCAAATTCTCCTTTGAAGCCGTATTTGATAAGATCGGCACCAACCAGATCATCATCGAGGCTTCGGCCCCCGGCTATACCACCAGCAAGGTGATCCACGAGGTGTATTATGTGCCGATCGCCGATATTTACACCCGAAAAGCCTGGAGCATGAAGGACCAGTACACCGATTACCTGAACAATTCTGAAAAGCGCATCGAAAACACCCAGATCTATCAGTGCGACGGCACCATCACCCAGATCATTTCCACCAATCCGCAAATGGCCATCATGGAGCTGACCGGCGTGACCGGCCGTACGGTGCTGCTGACGAATTATTCTTACGATACCTGGAAGGTTGGCGCGGTCTATAAAATTTTCGGCGACGCGTACGGCATCTATAACGGCGCGCCGTGGCTGAACGGACGGTACAGCTATATCCAAAGCGAGCCTTCCGAATAACGGCGCTTATCCTGCGATCGGATCGGAAGCAGACAAAATGCAAACGGCTTTATGCCGCCTTCGCTTTTTCGGAAAAGGAAGGGGCTGTGAAGAAAAGGATCGTAAAAATCCAATGCTTCACAGCCCCTTAAAACGCCGCGGGTTTTCGGCGTTTTTTATTTGGCGGCGCACTACTGCGCGGATTCCATGAACGAAACGTTCACCTTGGGATAGTTCCGGATATTGCCCTCGCTGTTGATGAGGCTGTAGGCGCCGCCCGTGGTACCATAGACCTTCACCTGCGCGCCCTCTTCAAATTCGGGCTTTTCGGAGCAGATCAGGTACACCACATCTTTATAGGCGTTCCCGGATTTGGTCATCGCCAGGGTGACCACCCATTCGTTGATGGTCTCTTCCACGCCGGTGACATAACCGGTCAGGACGACGGTTTTGCCCTGGTTTTCGCTCTTGGCCAGGTTATCATAGGGGATCTTCTTGGCGGCGGCGCGGATCTTTTCCCTGCGTTCGCTGTCGGTATAGGAGCGGGTGCCGGTAAAGGTGAAGACGCGCTCCGTCAGGCCTTTTTTGTTGACGCTGAGCACGAAGTGGTAGGTGCCCTCCTGGCTGGTATCCACCTTGAAATTGAATTTTTCGCCGCTGACGGTTTTGGTATAATTGTTGGGCCCGGAGACGGACAATTGGATCTTGGCCCCGGATATGGTGGTGCCGTTCACGACCGTTTCATCATTGAGCGAATCGCCGGGCGTCTGGAGAAGATCGACGGGCAGCATGCCCTTTTGGAACGTGACGGAATACACCCGCTGCGCCGTGATCGCGCCCTCCGCCTCGCTGGTCAGCGTCAGGGAATAAACGCCCTGGGCGGGAAGCTTCACCTTGATCGAAAAGCTGCCGTTGCCGCCCGCGGTGACGGTATAGCTGTTTGAGCCGTTGGCGCCCAGGGAAAAGACGGCGGCGGTGACGGTGGCCTTTTTCGCGGTGACGCCCTTGATGGTGAAGGTATCCTCATTGGTTTCGGTGGGCGGGGGCGAAGAGACGGCCAGCTTGACGGGCAGCTCCGGCATGGGCAGGATCTCGGTGAAGGTAAAGGTCTTCATCACTTTTTCCAGCGCGGTGTTGTCCGCCTCCTTGGCGCTGCGGCCGCGCACCTGCATATCGAGGGTGATGGTATAGCCGTTGCGGATGGTGCGCCTTTGATAGCCGGAGCAGACCAGCTCCCCTTCCTGGCGGAGGGTATACTTGGTCTGCAAAAAGCGCAGGGCGACCTTGCCGTAATTGGCCCATTTCGCGCTGTCGTAGGTATAGCCGAGCACGCCGTAGGCGGAGCCGTTCGTGTGGGAAACGCGGAATTCCTTGCGCATGTCCTCATCCTGGTTGTTGAGGTCAAAATACATCTGGCTGTCCACATCCCGAAGCGCGGTGATCACCAGGGTGCGGCCGGCCGATTCATCGAAGGCCTCCAGCAGCACGCCGTCGGTTTCAAATTCAGCGGCCACCTCCTCCATCGTCAAGCCCTGGGCCGTGATCCAGTCCTGCTTGGTGCTCAGGTTATACGGGGTCAGCACCACGGCGTAATCCGACGGGATATCCACGGTGGCCCGGATGTCCCCGAAGGTATAGGTTTCCGCCAGGGCAGGGGCGGAAAGCAAAAGCAGCAAAGCGAGCATGCCCGTCAAAACCAAAGCGTACCTGCGCAAAATCTGCGCCTCCTTTCCATGTTGAACCAGAAAGCAAGGATAACGGAAAAACTCCGTCCTGACCTTTTGTGCGCGTGATGATTCCGGCGAAAAGATTTCTCATCCAGGATTATAGCATGAATCCGCCGGTATTTCAACCGCGCTATTTTTGCATTGATTTTCCTATTTGCTTCGTTTATACTGGTAGAAAAGGAGGGAGATGGATGAAGCCGCTGCTGTTGATCGCCTGCATGGCGCCGGATCGGCTGATGCGCGTATCCATGCTGGCCGTTTCCCTGGGCATTGAGGTGAAAGCCGTCCGGGAAAGCGAATGGAACCAGCCGCTCAGCGCTCTGTGCGGGATGGCTTCGCCCCTGCCCCAGACGCAAAGGGCCGTGATCTCGGAAGAGATCATGGTCATGGCGCGGTTTGAGGACGCGCTCGTGGACCGCTTCCTTCGCCAGATGCGGCAAAGCGGGCTTGAGCCCGTGCGCCTGAAGGCCGTCCTGACCCGGTACAACCAGCATTGGCCGCTTGCCCATCTCGCCCTTCAGCTCAAAAAGGAAGCCGCGCTCATGGCGGGAAGGAACGGAAAATGAAGCTGCTTGTGACCGGTTTCGAGCCCTTTGGCGGCGAAAAGCTGAACCCCTCCTGGCTGGCCGTCGAGGCCCTGCCGCAGAGGATCGGCCCCTGGGAAATCAAAAAGCTGCGCGTGCCAACGGTGTTCGGCCGGGCGGCGCGCCTCGCCATCCAAGCCGCCGAAGCCTGGGAGGCCGACGCGGTGCTCGCCGTCGGCATGGCGAAGGGCCGCGTGAGTGTGAGCCTGGAAGCGGCCGCGCTGAACCTGCGCTTCGCCCGCATCCCGGATAACGACGGGCAGTCGCCCAAGGATACGCCCATCGACGAAACGGGCCCGGCCGCGTACTTTGCGTCTGTGCCGTACCGCCGCATGGCGCAGGCGGTCCTGGACGCGGGGATCCCCGCCGAGGTTTCCTTCAGCGCGGGCGTGTACGTATGCAACGATCTGTTCTATTCCCTGCTGAGGCATTTTGCCGATACGCCCGTCCGCGTAGGCTTCCTCCACGTGCCGCAATTGCCCCGACAGGGCGAGCCCTCCCTGCCCCTTGACAGGACCGTTTCCGCCCTCGCCGCCGCCATTTGCGCCCTTTGACGCGCCGCAGGCCCGCGGTTGACAAGCGGGATTTTCCTGTGGTATGATAAGCAGGATCATCCATCGAACACACCGATTGAAAGAGAAGGCCATTTCTATGAAAAAAACCGTGCGGATTTTGGGATATGTTTTCCTTTTCCTGGTTCTTTTGGCATCCTCAGCCAGCGCGGAGACCACGCTTCGGGGCTACGATAAAAGCCGCCCCAAGGACCAACGGTATCAGTACGTCCTTCTTGGCGATTATCCTTATGAAACGGATGGGAAAACAAAGCCCGTGCTCTGGTGGGTGCTCGGCGTGAAGGACGGCGAGGCGCTGCTGCTCAGCGACATGATCCTGGATACCCAGCAGGTGATGTACTGCGATGAAAAGGACCCTGAAAGCCGCAATTTCCGCCGTATGGTGGATTTTTCCGAAAGCGATCTGTGCGCCTGGATGAACGGCACCATGCTGGATACGCTGCTGGGGGACGATCCCATGCGCAGCGCCCTGGTGGAAACCCAATTCGGCAGGCTCTATCCCCTGACGGACACGCAGATGCTGACCGCCGCCTACGGCTTCAGCCGCGCCCGCTACGACGACGTGAACGGCTTTCCGGAGCGCCGGGCCATCGCTACCCCCTACGCCAAGAGCGTGCAGCTGTTCAGCTGGCGCAAGACGCTCTACATTGACCACAGCTACGGCACCTCCCCCTATTGGGTGAGCACCCTAAAGCAAAACCGCACCGATTGTTATTTTTTACAGCTGTGCGGCTATGACGGACATTTGAGCTACGGCTCCTACAGCCGCACCAACGTCGGCGTGCGGCCCGCCCTGACCCTGGATCTGACCAAATGCCGCGTTGTGTCCGGCGACGGCACCAAGGATAACCCCTTCGTGATGGAATATACCGGCGAAAACTGATCTGCATTGATTAAAGGAGGGACACGCCCGTGAAAGCCCTGCGCCTGATCCTGTTGATCCTGCTGGTGCTCAGCGTCCTGATTCTGGTGCCCGCGGGGTATATCACCGCCGAGGCGGAAATCATCGAGATCCCTCTGGAAGCAAAAGCGAAGGAGCTGCCCGAGCCGCGCAAGTCCGGCTATAAGTCCGATTGGGAATATGAGGATCCGTCTATTTCCGTAAAAATCGAGCAGGGCCGCATGTTCGATTCCTACTATATGGTGGCCCGCGTGAAGATCGCCAACGCCACGCAGATCCGCTCCGCCATCGCGGGCACCTACCGCAACGACGAAGAGGAGCCCGTGACCTCCCTGGCCAAGGCGTATAAGCCCGTGATCGCCATCAACGGCGATTATTTCAAGGGCCACCGCAACATCGGTTTCGTGTGCAAGCAGGGCAAGGTCTACTGCCAGCAGTGCAACCGCACGGAGGATAAATCCGGCCTGCGCTACGATATCCTGTTGATCGACAGCGAAGGCGATATGCATATCCTGCCCCAGGCGACCAACGCCGATATCGACGCTTTCGAGGGCACGATCGTCAACGGGTTTACCTTTGGCCCCGGATTGGTGATCGACGGCGAAAAGCAGACGGGCTTCAAAAACATGAACAACGGCGCGGGCGTTGCCGCGCAGCGGATGTGCATCGCCCAGGTGGGCAAGCTGGAATATCTGCTGATCTGCTGCTCCGGCCCGGATAACCCGAACAGCACGGGCCTGACGCTGGAGCAGTTCGCCGAGCTCGTGTATTCCTTTGAGGGCGTGCAGAACGCCTATAATCTGGATGGCGGCGGCAGCGCGACCATGGTCTTCAAGCAAGGCGGAAAATACCAGAAAATCAACCAGTTCGGCCTGGGGCGGGTGCGCACCGCGGGCGATATCATCTATTTCTCCACCGCGTACGTGCCTTAAGCCTGATCGGGCGGAAAGGAACCCCCATGGAGTTTGAGGATCAGATCCTGTTTTCCATCTTCGGCCTGCCGATAACGGCCTACGCCCTGTGCCTGACGCTCGCGCTGGGCGCGGGCCTTTTGCTGTATTTTGGGCTTGACAAAAAGCGGAGGGCGCCGTCTGACGCCCTGTGGACAAGCGCCCTGCTTTCGATCCCCTTCGGCCTGATCGGAGGCCGGCTCTTTTACTGCATCGCCCGGTTTTCCATGTATGAGGAAATGGGCTTTATATCCATCCTGTATCTGTGGGACGGCGGGTATGCCCTGTGGGGCGCTGTGGGCGGCGCGGCCCTCTCCGCGCTGATCGGGGCGAAAGCGCACGGGCAAAAGGCCGCGCCCATCCTGGACGTGATGGCCCCCGCCGGTGCGCTGACGATCGGCCTGGGCCGGTTCGCGGAATATTTTACCTTGCAGGGCATCGGGACCTATGTGGAAAACGAGGCGCTGTGCTTTTTCCCGCTGGCGGTCTACAGAGAAAGCTACGACGAATGGAATTACGCCGTGTTCATGCTGGAAGGGCTCGCGGCGCTGGCGATCCTGTTCGTGCTGCTCAAAAAGGAGCGCGGGGACGGAAACCGGGCCCGGCTGTTCCTGCTTTTATACAGCGCCTGCCAGGTGCTTTTTGAGAGCTTAAGGCGCGACAGCGTGCTCAGATGGCTGTTCGTGCGGGTGAGCCAATTGACGGCGGCGCTGGTGATCGCGGGGCTGATGCTCTTCGCGGTCAGGCGCTGGGCGCGGCAGAAAGATAAACGAAGGATGACGGGCGCGGGCGTCGCGCTGTGCTGGGCTGTGGTGCTGGCCTGCGCGGGCCTGTGCGTTGCCATGGAGTTTTCCGTGGACGGCAAGATCCTGGAATTCATCCCCGTATGGGCCGGATATGGCGTCATGGCGCTCGCGTGCGTCGGGATGGGCTGCGCTTCTTACCGGCTGGTTTTCAAATCTCTCAAGGCATGATATCCGCTTTTCAGCGCTTGCATAAGACCATTCACGGCGCGCATCCGGCGCGATGGCGGCGAAGGCGGGGCGCAGACCAAAAGAGCTTCATGATCTGCGGCCATGCCTCATGAAGCTCTTTTCATAAAAAGGTTCAGGACAAAACGGAATCGATCAGCTTTCCGCCCGGGGCGTAGATGAGCTTGAGCGAAAAGCAGTCCTCCCGCGTTTGCAGAAGGGGCAGAAACACCCGGTCTCCCTCCCATAGCTTAAGACGCGGGATCTCGGCTATCGGCACCCAGCGCAGCACGCCTTCCGCGCATTCGGGCAGCGATTCCGTTTCCGCGCGGGCGGTGTACAGGAAGGTGAGCTCGTTCCCCCAATCCGGCAGGATAAAGGTGATCACGCCGCGAAGGCGCAGGTCGTTGAGCTCCATGCCCGCTTCTTCCATCGCTTCGCGGCGGACGCATTCCTCCGGGGATTCGTCCTCCTCCACGTGCCCGCCGATGCCGATCCATTTGCCCGCGTTTTCGTCCTGATCCTTCTTGATCCGGTGCAGCATCAGATAGCATTGATCCTTTTCCACATAGCACAGCGTCGTCAGCCGCATGGCAGCCCTTCCTTTCCTTGGCCCAGTGGCGTATTTTCCCGCGAAGCAGCGCGTTATCCCCGCCCACTTTTTTCTATTTTCTCAATTCGCAGATTGCCAGTTTCCCGCCTTTATGGTAAAATAAATGAAACGATGGCGGCCCTTGCCGGGGCGTACGGGCCGCGCAGATCCCGACAAACGGTTTTTCCTATAGGCAGAAAGGAGCGGCCCGCATGAAAAAGGCCCTGTTTCCCGTTTTTGTCCTGTTGATCCTGTGCATCCTGTCGATCCCGGCATTCGCTTTGGCCGCCGCGGAATTTCCGATCGAAGGCTACATCGCCAATTTCCAGACCGCCACGATGTACGCAAAGCCCTCCCAGACCTCCCGGACCATCGCGGTGCTTTCCAAGGGAACGCCCATCCTGGTCAATTCCAACACGCCGTATTCCGACGGCAAGGAATACTATGTGGACGTCACCTACAACGGGGAACGCGGCTACATCATGATTATCTGCATCGACGTGGTGCTGCCCGATTCCATGGCCCGCCCGCGCTCCTCCACCACCATCACAGCGCGCGACCCGAACGACGATCTGCTCCTTCGTTCCGGCCCCGGCCAGAATTACGGGGTGATCGGGTATCTCTTCGGCGGGGAACAGCTGGATTATTACGGCGATCAGGAGGGAAACTGGTACCGCGTCAGCTATTACGGCAAATTCTGCTGGATCAACCGGGCGTACGTAAAGATCAGGAATTGGACGAAGGCGGAATTGGACGCCTGGCAGCGGAGCGATCCGGGCCCTGTCCAGCCCACCCCGCCGCCGGAGCCCACGCGCCCGCCCAAGGAGGAATTCGGCGGGGCCCAAAGCACCACCGCGCCCTATGAGGAATGGGCGCCGGTCATCACCGATAAGCCCGAGCCCGAACATGAGCCCGCGATGCCCTCCATGGCCGCGCAGGATATGACGACGTGGTATCTGAACGCGCTGAACCAGAAAGATGAAAAGGCCATGCTGGCCCTGTTCTATCCCGCCACGCAGGATGCAGACTGCGCCGAGCATGTCCGCGCCGCGTGCGAAAAATTTCAGGATGAGATCGTCCTGATCGATTTTGTGCCCATTGAAGTTTTCAGCGATCAGGCCAAAACCCCGCAGTATGAAGAGCTGATGCGGAATGCCGCCCGCGATATGGACCAGGCGGAAGACGTATGCGCCCTGGTGCGCGTCGGGCAGAAGACCTATCACTTTACCATTCTCTGCGGCGTTCAGGGCGGGCAGTGGCACCTGCTGGATACGCTCAGCATCGCCGCGAGGATGGACGGCTTCGATTACAGTGCCTGCGGCTTCGTTGAGACCCGGCAGCAGGCGTCCGGCGGTCTCCCCGCCGTTTCCAACCTGGGAGAAAACGAAATGCTCCTGTTCGTCACCAATCCGACCTTGCAGGTTGGCGTCGCCCAATTCCTGGAATTTACGCTGCTCTACGGCGCGGGCATCCGGGAGGATATCCTGCTGGTGGATGAAAACGGCACGGTGCTCTGCCAGCTCATCAATGACGGAACGGGCGTGCTGACCGATTACGTCTCCATCTTCCAGACGCAGGAGCGCGTCGGCACCCTCCAGGCCGTCAGCGGCGCAAACGCCAGCAACACCGTCAGCTTCATGGTCTGGCAAGCGCCCGCGGATCCCTGATAAAGAAGACGTTGGGGCTGTGAAGAAAAGGATGGAACGATCCTGAGCTTCACAGCCCCTTCTTTGGCATCCGGGGGCTGCTGGCCGTCTGTAACGCCGAATACGTCCGGCGTTTTTTTCGCGGAAGAATTGGATTATTTGGGCAGCTGGATGGTTGGGTCCTTGCGGCGGGGGCGGTAAATGGAAAACTTGCCGCCGATGCACTGGACCGGCGCGGCGTGCACCCGCTCGCACAGCTCCTGGCACGCTTCCCGCGCGGAGACGGGCGCCTCCCGCTGCACGCTGCATTTGATCAGCTCCCGGGCCTCCAGGGCGTCCCAGGCTTCCTTCACGGTGCCGTCGGTGACGCCTTCCTTGCCGATAAAAAGGATGGCGGGCAGGGTATTGCACATCGAGCGCAGATAGGCCCGCTGCTTGCTGGTGATTTCCAATGTCATGATGTTTTTCTCCTTATTCTACAAAGTCGAATTCCATATCGTCGATGCGGACGGTGCTGCCCTCCTGGGCCCCGGCGGCCCTGAGCGCGTCGATGATGCCCGCGCGGCGCAGCGTCCGATGGAACCAGTTGAGGGATTCCTCGTCGCTGAAGTTCACGCTGTCCATCAGCTGCGTCACGGCGCTCCCGGAAACCACGAAGATCTTGCCGTCCTTTGAAATCTCAAAGCCCGTGCTTTCCAGCATTTCGGGCAGCATTTCTTCTTCCGTGAACGGCGCCATGGGGGGCAGGGCGGCCAGGGTGTCCGCCACGCAGTTCATCAGCGCTTCAAACCCCTGCTTCGTCGCGGCGCTCACCGGGAAGATCGGGTACTTGTCCCCGATATGGTCCCTGAGCATTTGCAGGCCCGTTTCGCCGTCGGGCAGGTCCATTTTGTTCGCGGCGATGATCTGCGGGCGGTCTGCCAGATCGCCGTACTTTTGCAGCTCTTCGTTGATCCGGTCAAAATCCTCGGCAGGGTCCCGGCCTTCGGAGCCGGAAGCGTCGATCACGTGCAGAAGCAGCCGGGTCCTTTCCACGTGGCGCAGGAAATCGTATCCGAGGCCCGCGCCTTCGCTGGCCCCTTCCACCAGGCCGGGGATATCCGCCATGATGAAATCCTGCCCGTGCTGGCGCACCATGCCAAGGTTTGGCGTCAGGGTGGTAAAATGATAATTGGCGATCTTGGGCCTTGCCGCCGTAACGGCGGACAGGATGGTGCTTTTGCCGACGTTCGGGTACCCTACCAGGCCGACGTCCGCGATGGATTTGAGCTCAAGGATGAATTCATGCCGCTCCGTCTTGATGCCGGGCTTGGCGAAATTCGGGGCCTGGCGCGTGGGCGTGGCGAAATGGCTGTTGCCCCAGCCTCCGCGGCCGCCGCGCAGCAGCACCTTCTGCCGCCCCGCCTCATACATGTCGGCGACGACCACGCCGCTTTCCTTGTCGCGCACCACCGTGCCGACCGGCACCTTCACGATCAGGCTTTCGCCGCGCTTGCCCTGCCGCCTGCCGCTGGAGCCGTCGGCCCCGGCCTCGGCCTCGTATTTGCTGCGGAAACGGAAGTCGAGCAGCGTATGCATGTTTTCGTCGGCCAACAGGATCAAATCGCCGCCATGGCCGCCGTCGCCGCCGTCAGGCCCCCCGTTCTGCACGAATTTTTCCCGGTGAAAAGAAACGCAGCCGTTCCCGCCGTTTCCGGCTTTGGCGGTAAATGGCGCGCGGTCAACAAATGCAGCCATACAAACCTCCCAGGGGATAAAATGAACCAAATAAGTATATCATGGAAGAAACTGATTTGCAAACAGAAATAATCCATCCTGACCGCCAAAGGACAGACGGCGCGCGCTCTTTGCGGCAGGCGCTTTGGATTAGGCGAATCGAAAATTCTACGAAACATAGAAAAAAAGCTTGACAATTTATACGAATCAGGTGTTCAATAATACACAAAGATCGGTTATCATGATTGCGGAAGCGGGAAAACGGCTGCCAAGCAGCCCAAGAAGGAGGAAGCGATCATGATGAATTCAATTTCAGCCAGGAAAACGACCGTCGATAAGGCTTTCTTCGGAGGAAAAGCATGGAAAATCAACTGGCGGACAATATACGCGATTATCGAAAAAACCTGGGGCTTACGCAGGAACAGCTGGCGGAAAGGCTCGGGATCACGCTGGGAACGGTCTCTAAGTGGGAGAGAGGAAGCTCTGAGCCGGATCTCGGATATATCATGGACCTTGCGGAGCTCTTCCATGTTTCCGTGGACGCGCTGATCGGCTATTCCCTGCGCGGCACGGACGCCGACGAGGAATCCCAACGGATCGAAGAGATGGTGAACAAGGTTTCGTTTGAGGAAGTGGAAGCGGAATATGAAATCGCGCTGAAGAAATTTCCCAACCATTTCCAAATCGTGCTCGGCGCCGCGTCCATCTTCCGGCGGTTCGGCACCCTGCACCAGGACGAAGCGTATCTGAGAAGGGCGCTGGGGCTGTACCGGCACGCGATCGGGCTGCTGCCGCAGAACACATGCCCGGAAATCAATGAAGCGTTCCTTCGGAATGAGATCGCGGGCTGCTATTCCGAGCTGAAGGACTATAAGAAGGCTGTTGAAGAATACAAGAAGAACAACTCCTGCGGGAACAGCAACGCGAATATCGGCCTGCTGATGATCCTGTACGATCTGGACCCGGAGGAAGGCATCGCGTACACGGAGAAAGCGTTCATCAACCAGCTCAGCGAGATCACGACCGCGAGCCGCGGATATATCCACTATTACCTGGCAAAGGGAAAAACGGCCCATGCCATCCGCGCGGCGGAATGGTTCATCGATTATTTGACGAAATCAAAGGAAGATCCTCAGAAGCGCTCCTTTCTGGATAAGATCATCTGCTTCTCTTATCTGCTCCGGGCGGTCGTCCTGGATGCGGACGGCCAGACGGAAAAGGCGGAAGAGGATCTTGCCAAAGCGGTTCAAATGGCCAAGGCGTTTGACGAAGATCCCTTGTATACGCTGGAAAACGTGATTTTTACAGAGCATATGCCAAAGACATTGTATATGTATGACGACGCGGGGCCGACCGCCGTGGACGGGCTGCGCGGCGTACTGGATGACGAAGGAAAGCTGGTGTCCGCGTCCTTGCGCGAAAAGCTTGAAAAGGCCATCGCCTGAACGCCCCGCTTCCACCGCCCCCCGCGGCGTGGGGACGGGGCGGCAGGCATGGACGGAAGGAAGCGGACACGGCGATTCCATCGATCAAAGCAAACGGGAGGGGAAGAAATGAAGATCCTGGTATTGAACGGAAGCCCCAAGAAAAAGAGCGATACCTTCCGCCTGACGGAAGCGTTTCTTCGGGGAATGAACAAGCGGCAGCGGCAGGAAGTGCGCGTGGTGAACGTGATCGAAAAGAAGATCGCCCCCTGCCGCGGCTGCTTCGGGTGCTGGAAGCGGATGGACGGGCACTGCGTGATTAAGGACGATCAGAACGAGATCCTGGATCTTTACCGCGCGTCGGACGTCATCATCTGGAGCTTCCCGCTCTATTGCTATGCCATGCCGTCCCACCTGAAGGCGGTGTTGGACCGCACGATCCCGCTGGTCAAGATGGCCATGCGGCAGGAGGCGGACGGCTCGGTGCGCCATGAAGCGCTGGCGGATTTTTCCAGGATGCATACGCTGGTGATCTGCGGCTGCGGATTCCCGGACTGGGAGGGGAATTTTGAGGGGCTTCGGAAGATGTGCGAAGTGTGCTTTGACGGGCCGGACATGGTCTGCGTTCCCGAAACGCCGCTGATGAACGTGCCGCAGGCCGCCGTCGTCGCCGATCCTCTGCTGGCCAAATTTGAAGCGGCGGGCGAAGAATACGCCGCCTCCCTGACCCTCTCCCCGGAAACCGTCGCGGCGCTGGAAACGCCCATGATCTCTAAAGAAGAATACATCCGGAATGTGAACGGCTAAGCAACCGCGCAAGGAGGAACACGCATCATGACGCTCGACGGCCTGCGTCAGCTCCTGTTTCAATATCAAGACATCCCATACGCCAATCTGTCCGCGAAGCTGATCCCCACCGTGCCCCGGGAAAGGATCATCGGCATTCGCTTCCCGGAATATAAAAATATCATCCGGCAGCTCCGGGATGATCCGGTCATCCCGGTGTTTCTTGCGTCGCTGCCGCATTTTTGGCATGAGGAAAACTGCCTTCACGCGGCGCTGATCAACCGGATCAGGGATTGGGGCGAATGCGTATCGGCGCTGGAACGGTTTCTGCCCTATATCGATAACTGGATCGTCAACGACTCGATCAATCCCGCCTGCTTCAAAAAACACCGCGCGGAGCTGATCCTGAAGGTGCGATCCTGGATCGCCTCCCCGGCCCCGTACACCCGCCGGTGCGGCATGCGGCTTTTGATGGCGAATTATCTGGATCAGGATTTTCAGCCCTCGTATCTGGACCTGCCGGCGGACCTTCGCTCGGACGAATATTATGTGAACATGATGACCGCCTGGCTGTTCGCCGAAGCGCTGGTCAAGCAGTGGGACGCCGCGGTGCCCTATCTGGAAACCCACAGGCTCTCTCCCTGGACAAACAACAAGGCGATCCAGAAAGCCTGCGAAAGCTTCCGGATCCCGGATGAACGGAAGGCCTATCTGAGAAGCCTGAAAATGGACGTAAAAAAAGAAAAAAACAGCGTTTCTTAAAGCCGCTGCCTTGCAGGGAGCGGGGATGAACGGCGCCCGGCCGGAAAGCGAGCCGGGCTTTCTTGTTTTGCTTCTGTTTTTTCTGCCTGTTCCACTGCCGCCCAGGCCGAAATACCGCCGTTCCTGCCGCCCCAAACAAGCGGTTTTGCGTGAATCCGCTCCTTGTCAATGGCGGACTTTCGTGGTACAATAAACGGAAAGAAATGCTCAGCCGTTATCCGCGGAAAGCGGAGGAGGGGGAATGCGCGTGGAGCCGCTGGACCGGGTGATGCGAGCCAGGGAAATGCTCAGCGCGCTGACGCCGCTTCGCATGGACTGCGGGCGCTGTTGCGGCGGCGCCTGCTGCCAATGCGACGAGGACGGGCAGGGCGGCATGCTGCTGTTCCCGGGGGAGGAAGCGCTCTATGATCCGCTTCCCGAAGGCTTTACGATCGTGGCGGATCGGGCGGTGATCCCGGACGGAAAGCTGCTGATCTGCGCGGGCGTTTGCGAAAGGGAAGCGCGGCCGCTCTCCTGCCGGCTGTTTCCGCTGCTGCCGACGCGTACGGGCGCAAGGCTGGATCGGCGCGCCTGGGCGGTCTGCCCGCTGATGGAAGGCGGGAAAAAGGGCATGCTGCCTCAGTTCGTCCGGGCGGTGGAGCAGGCGGGGCAATTGCTGTACGCGTGCCCTTCGCACGCGGCGTTCCTGGACGCGCTGCATGCGTACAATGAAAGGCTCAAACAGTTTTAAGCGACGGACCAATGGGAAAGGAGCATGAAGCATGCGCTGGGTACAATCGGCCTGCTTTCAGGAAGTGCACGGGGAAGGGACGCAGGGCGAATTGATGCTGGGGGATGCCAGGGGAGATTTCAGCCCGTGGGCCGGACAGGCTGCCTGCGTGTATTTGGACCCGCCCTTCATGACGGGCGAAGAATTCCGGATGCGCATGCGGGTTGGCGAAAAGGGCTGGGAAACCGGCAGGGAAGCGCTGATCCTGCCCGCTTTTAACGACCGGTTTTTCAGCAAAACGGATTATCTGGCGTTCCTGCGTCCGGCGCTGGAAAACGCCAAAATGCTGCTGAAAAGCACGGGCTCCTTCTTTCTGCATTTGGACAGCCGCATGAGCGCGCACGCGCGCATCCTGTGCGACGAGATATTCGGCGAAAGCAATTTCATGAACGAAATCATCTGGGCGTATCAGACCGGCGGGCGCACCATGAAGCGCTTTTCCCGCAAGCACGACGTGATCCTGTTTTACCGGATGAGCCGGAGCCAGTATTTTGACATTACCGCCGTGCCGCTGCCGCGCAGCGAAAACCGTTCCAACCACATGCGCCGCTGCGTGGATGAAAACGGGCGCTCCTACCGCACCATCCAATCCGGCGGGAAAACCTATGTTTATTACGACGATGATCCCGTGTACCCCGGCGACGTATGGACCGATGTGAGCCACCTGCAGCAAAAGGATCCCCAGCGTACCGGCTACGACACCCAAAAGCCCCTGGCGCTGCTGACGCGGATTATCCTGTCCACGACGCAGAAGGGCGATCTGGTGGCCGATCTCTTCGGCGGCTCGGGCACCACGGCGGTGGCCGCCGCGCAGAGCGGACGAAGGTTTTTGTCCAACGACGCCGGCCTTTTGTCCCTGGCGGTGAGCCGCAAGCGCCTGCTGCACACGGAAATGAAGGTGACGGCCCCCTGCGGCGCGCCGGGCGCTTCCATGCAGGCGGAATTTGAGCCCGGCATCGCGTTCCATGATGTGCGCCTGTTGGATTACCAGACGCCCGAGGAATGCCAGGTGACCGGTCTGGACGCCGTGGACCAGTGGTCGGTCGGCTTTTACCGGGATCAAACGTTCTTTGAGCAGGCCAGCACCGGACGAAGGAAGCAATGCCCGGCGCTGGAGGATATGCTGCAATTACCGCAGCTGCGCGGCGTTCCCGCCATCCTGATTTCGGATGTGTACGGGAACCGCAGCCTGTGGATACAGGAGGAAGAAGCATGAGAATGGAAAACGAGGCCCATCTCTTCCGGCGTTTCCTTTGCCGGGCCCTGGCGCTGCTCATCGCGCTGACGCTGATCGGGGGCGCCGTCCCGTCCCTTTCCGGCGGTTTGGACGGATGGCTGCCCGGCGCGCAGGCGGAAGCCGCCGAATGGAAAACGCTCAAAAAAGGTTCATCCGGCGCGGAAGTCAAAAAGGCGCAGCAGGCGCTCAGGGAGCTCGGCTACTATCAGGGCAAGCTGGACGGCAATTTCAGCAAGGCGTTCGAGGAAGCCGTGATCGCGTTCCAGGCCGATTTCGGGCTGGAGCAGACAGGCAAGCTCGACGAGGAAACCTACCTGCTGATCACCGAGGGCCTCCCGGACGCGCCGGACGAAGAAGAGCCGGAACCGACGCGGGAGGCGCCTTCGGAGGAAAAGACGGAGGAAGCGCCCTTCGTCACGGAGGACGGCTCCTATTCGGACAAGGATCACGTGGCGGCGTATCTTCGCGCGTTCGGGCATCTGCCGTCCAACTACATCACCAAGAGCGAGGCGCAGGACCTGGGCTGGGAAAACCGGCTGGGCAACCTGTGGGATGTCGCGCCCGGCAAGAGCATCGGGGGAGACCGCTTCGGCAATTACGAGGGGCTTTTGCCCACCGCCAAGGGCCGCAAGTATTATGAATGCGATATCGATTTTGACGGCGGATACCGCAACGGCAAGCGCATCATCTTCAGCAGCGACGGCCTGATTTTTTACACGGAGGACCACTACAACACGTTTGAGGAGATAACGGAATGACAAAGAGAGTGCAGCTTTCCGCCGCGGCCTGGGATACGCCCCTGAAGGCGCATGAAGCCCTGGCAAAGGCGCTTGAATTCCCGGAATACTACGGGCATAATCTGGACGCCCTTCACGATTGCCTGACGGACCTTGGCGATACGGAGCTGGTGATCGAGGACTGCGCCCTGGCGGGCGATCAGATGGAAAAATGGCCGTCCTTCCTGGCCGTCTTCTTTGATTCCGCCGCCGAAAACCCGCGCCTCAAAATCAAGCTTTTGCCCGGCAACGGCGATTACGGAAAATAAAATCCGGAGGATAAGACTGTGAGCAGATTAGGCGATTTGATCCGCCTGGAACGCACCCGCCAGGGCCTGACCCATAAGCAGGTGGCCCGCAAATGCGGCGTCAGCGATAAATACCTGATGGAGGTGGAAGCGGGCACCCGCATCATCGCGGATGACCAGGCCCGGCGCATCCTCAAATCCATGGGCATGACCGAGCATTCCGAAGCGGACTTTACCTTGGACGATATCGCGGCGACGGTGGACCTGCAATCCGCCGTGCCGCAATTGGCCAAAGCGGCGGAAAAGAAAAAGGCCGCCAAGGCGGAAAAGGAAGCGCCCGCCGCCCAAAGCGATCCGGGCGTCGCGGGCTCCATCTGGCTCGACGCGCTCTCCGGCGTGCTCAAGCATGTGCCCGTATACAACGCGGTCATGAAGGAGGTGGGCCACCGGCTGCTTCCCATCACCAACGGAAAAATCGAAGGCGCGTCCCCGGACAAGGTGTTTTATTTCATGGCCCCGGACAACGATCTGCGCGGCTTCCGCGTGCAGCGCGGGGATCTGGTGCTGGTCGTGCCCGCGCAGGCCGCGGTGGACGGGGCGATCATGCTGCTGCAAACCGCCCAGGGCCGCGTGCTGCGCAAGGTCAAGCGCGTGAATGATTACCAGGCCATGCTGCAGAAATACGACGAGGCGTTTGAAAGCGAAATCAAGAATTTCAACGAGCTTACCTTCGTCGGCCGCTGCGTGCGTTTGGAAGCGGAATTGTAATTTCACCTGGTAATCTGTCTGCCGCAAAGAGCGTTTTCGCCGCGAAAACGCTCTTTTCCAACCGTCCGGTTCATCAAAGAAAAAGCCTTGCGGGGGATCCGCTTCTGTGTTATGCTGTATGCGCGCCGGATGCAGCTTTTGCTTTGGCGGACAAAAGAACGAGGTATCCATCGTATGAGCTCCACGCTTCTTCGGAAAGCGCGCGGCGCGCTGATCGGCGATAAAGCGTTTTACCGCGCCGTGCTTGCCATTATCATCCCGGTCATTATTCAAAGCAGCATATCCAATTTCGTCAATTTCCTGGATAATTTGATGGTCGGCGCGCTGGGCGATGCGCAGATGAGCGGCGTGTCCATTTCCAACCAGCTGATTTTCGTGTTCAACCTGGCGATTTTCGGCGGCCTGGCCGGGCCGGGTATTTTTGGCGCGCAGTTTTACGGGGCCGGGAATATGGACGGCATGCGCAATACCTTCCGCATCAAGCTCCTGGAATCGCTGCTGCTCCTTGCGGTGGCGTTTACGGCCTTCCTTGGGTTCAGCAAGCCTCTGATTTCCCTGTATTTGCAGGGTGACGGGGACGCGGCGCTTGCCCAGGAAATGCTTGTGAACGGCCAGAAATATCTGATGGTGATGCTCTTTGGCCTGCCCGCCTTTGCGCTCACCCAATGCTACGCGGGCACGCTGCGCGAAATGGGCGAAACGCGCCTGCCCATGGTCGCGAGCGTCGCGGCGGTGCTGACCAACGCGGTCTTTAATTATCTGCTGATTTTCGGCAAATTGGGCCTGCCTCGGCTGGAGGTGGTGGGCGCGGCGATGGCGACGGTCATCAGCCGCTATGTGGAGCTTGGCATCGTGATGATCTTTACGCATCGCCACCACCTGCGCTTCTCCTTTATCGAGGGCGCTTTCCGGACGCTGAAGGTGCCCGCCGCGCTGCTTAAAAAAGTGGCAAAGATGGGCGCGCCGCTTTTGCTCAACGAGCTGCTCTGGTCCATCGGCATGAGCGCGCTCACCGCCATCTATTCCATGTGCGGGCTGGCGGTGGTTTCGGCGCTGAGCATCACGTTCACCATTTCCAACCTGTTCAATTCTGTGTACATGTCCATGGGTACGGCGGTGGCGGTCATGGTGGGGCAGGCGCTGGGCGCGGGGAACTTTGAAAAAGCGAAGGGCGACGTTTGGCGGCTGATCGCCTTCGGCGTGGCCGGCGCCGCGGCGATGGGCCTCATGCTGAGCCTCTTTTCTTCGCTGATCCCCCGGGCTTATACGGGCGTCACGCAGGATGTGCGCGACATCGCCGCCAGACTGCTGCGCGTGACCTCGTGCGCGATGCCGCTCTACGCCATCGCCCATTGCACATATTTTACGCTCAGGTCCGGCGGGAAAACGATCATCACGTTCCTGTTCGACAGCTGCTATACCTGGGCCTTTTCCGTGCCGCTCGCGCTGCTCATGGTCAAGGTATTTCAGGCGGAAATCGTTGTGGCCTACGCTGTGGTGGAGGCGGCGAACCTCATCAAATGCGTGATCGGCCTGCTCTTCGTCCGCTCCGGGAAATGGATCCAGAACCTGACCAGCGTAACGGAATAAGGCGGGCTTTCCGCGCTCGATCCGCATGGATTCTCCGGAAGTGCTTTCGACGCAGTACCTGTGCGAAGGCCGGGCGGAAAAAGCGGCGGCGCTGTTCGGCGCCAGGAAGCAGTCAACCGGGTGCGCGTTTTCCCGGACGGCACGGGGGACGATCAGAAAGAAACCGGGTTTTGCCGTGAAAAACGCTTGTATTCTGAGGAAAGATGGTTTACACTGATTGTTGCTTTAGGATATTAGGAAACGAGGCTTACCCATGAGCAAGATGCAGCGGGATTTTACCCAGGGGCCGATTGCGAAAAGCATGATCGCTTTTTCCCTGCCGTTTTTACTGTCCAATATTCTGCAGGCGCTGTACGGCGCGGTGGATATGTGGGTGGTAGGCAATTATTCCAACCCCGATCCCAACGTGAGCGCCCTGATTTTGAGCGGCGTCAACATCGGCAGCCAGATCACCCATATGGTGGCCATGATGGTGAGCGGCCTGACGGTGGCGGGCACGGTGATGGTCGGGCAGTATGTGGGCGCGCGCAAACAGAAGGACGCGTCGGAGACGGTCGGCACCATGTTTACGATGCTGGGCATCGTGGGCATCGCGCTGATGGTGCTGATGATCGCGTTTGCAAATCCGCTCCTGCGCCTGCTCAATACGCCCGACGAAGCGTTTGAACACGCGAAGACCTATCTGATCATCTGCCTGCTGGGCACGCTGTTCATCTTCGGCTACAACGCCATCTCCTCGATCCAGCGCGGCCTTGGCGATTCGATCCGGCCGCTGATCTTTGTGGGCATCGCGTGCCTGGTGAACGTGGGGCTGGACCTTTGGCTGGTGTGGGGCCTTGGCATGGGCGCCGCCGGCGCGGCGCTCGCCACCGTGATCGCCCAGGCGATCAGCCTGATCCTGGCGGCCGTCTATCTGGGCAGGAAAAAATTCATTTTCGATTTCAAGTTCAAATCCTTTAAGATCGTCAGGGAAAAGCTGTCGCTGATGGTGAAGCTCGGCATCCCTTCGAGCGTGCAGAGCATCATCGTCAATATTTCCTTCCTGGTGATGACCGCGCTGGTCAATTCCATCGGCGGCGCCATGGCGAGCGCGGCCGTCGGCGTGGTGGGCAAGTTCAATTCCTTCGCGATCCTGCCCGCCGTGGCCATGAGCTCCTCGGTCAGCGCCTTTGCCGCGCAGAATATCGGGGCCAACATGCATGACCGGGCGAAAAAGAGCCTGGGCGTCGGCATCGGCATCGCCATGTTCATTTCCCTGATCGTGTTTGCCGCGGTGCAGCTGTTCCCCGAAGCGATCATCGGCGTGTTCAGCCCGAGCGAAGAGGTCATCAAAAACGGCGTGGAATATATGCGCACGTTCAGCTTTGATTATCTGCTGGTGCCCATCCAGTTCTGCATGAACGGCTTGATCATGGGCGCGGGCCATACGATGCTGACGCTGCTGAGCTCCATGCTTTCCTCCCTCCTGCTTCGTATCCCGGTCGCGATCCTGTTCGGCTCTGTGCTCAGCTGGGGCCTGATGGGCGTCGGCCTGGCGGGGCCCGCGGCGACGCTCGCCGGCGTGCTCCTGACCGGCTGGTTCCTTGTGACCGGGCGCTGGAAAAAGGATAAAACCGGCATCCGGCGGGATAAGGAAATGGTTTCCTGACCCGTTTCGCGCCGCTTCCCCGTTTTTTCTACTTTTTTTCTTCTTCTGCTTGTATTTTTTCTGATCCTGTGGTATGATATCACCTGTGTTATTTCAAGGAGGGACAGACTCATGAGCGCTATTGAAATTATTCTGAACATTCTGATGGTGGTCGCTGCGATCGTGATGATCGTGACTGTCTTGATGCAGGACAGCGATTCTGACGGTATGGGCGCCCTGACCGGCGGCAGCGAAACCTTCTTTGGCAAGAATAAAAACAACACCCTGGAAGGCAAACTGGCCCTGGCCACCAAGGCTTCTGCCATCGTGTTCGTGGTGCTGGCGATCCTCAGCCTGCTATTGGTCAAGTAAGGCTAAGGCTGTATGCATCGCTGTCTGGGCTGACGCGCTTGAGTCAGCCCTTTCTTTGCGTATGGACCCTTTATCCGGAAGGCGAAACCGCATTTCAGGCTTTTTCTCCGCGGGAAGCCCTCATTTTTTTGATCCGTAGGTGCTGCCATGATTATTTTGACCATCCAAAACCTGCATAAATCCTTTGGCGGGAATGTGGTGCTGAAGGATGTGAATTTGACCCTCCAGGATCACCAGCGCATGGGCCTGGTGGGCGTGAACGGCTGCGGAAAAACGACGCTGCTCAATATCCTGGCGGGCCGCGAGCACGAGGACGGCGGCAGCGTATCCATGGCGAAGGGCATGCGCGTCGGCTATATGGAGCAGCAGTATCAGGCGCACGGCGAACGCACGGTGTTTGAGGAATTGAAAAGCGTGTATGAGCCCGTGTTCGTGATGGAGGAAAAGCTGCGGGCCATGGAAAAGGAAATGGCCTCGGCCAGCGAAGCTGAGCTCAGACGCATGGGCGAGGCCTATGCCCGCCTGAACGACGAATTTGAGAAGGCGGACGGCTATGGCTGGAAATCCTCCATTCAGGGCGTCCTGAGCGGCCTGGGCTTCCGGAAGGAACAGTACGGCCAGCCCGCGCGTCTGCTTTCCGGCGGCGAGCTGACGCGCCTTTCCCTGGCGAAGCTCCTGCTCCAAAAGCCCGATCTGCTGCTGTTGGACGAGCCGACCAACCACCTGGACCTGGAGGCGCTCGCCTGGCTGGAAAACTACCTGTCCGAATACCGGGGCACGCTGCTGGTGGTTTCCCATGACCGGTATTTCCTGGATCACGTGTGCACCCATATTTCGGAACTGCTGCTGGGCACGCTGGAGCAGTACGAAGGCAACTACACCGCCTACATGGGCCAGCGGACGGAACGCTTCGAGATCCGCATGCGGGCCTGGGAGCAGCAGCAGAAGCTGATCGCCCGGGAGCAGGCGATCATCGCCCGCTATAAATCCTTCAACCGCGAAAAATCCATCCGCGCGGCGGAAAGCCGGGAAAAGCGGCTGGAAAAGATCGAACGGCTGGACAGGCCGAAGGATGAAAGGCAGATCCGTTTTCGCTTCGAGGCCAAGCGCAGGACCGGGGACGACGTGATGACGATCCGCGATTACGCGAAGGCCTTTGGCCAAAGGGCGCTGTTTTCGCACGTGAACCTGACCCTTCGCTCGGGAGACCGTGTGGCGCTGCTCGGGCCCAACGGCATCGGCAAATCCACCCTGCTCAAATGCCTGGTCGGCGAGGAAAGCCCGGATGCGGGCGCGGTGCGCTGGGGCGCCAATGTGGATTTGGGATACTACGACCAAAAGCAGGAAGGGCTGCACCCGAACAAAACGGTGCTGGACGAGGTCTGGGACACCTTCCCGCGCATGGAGCAGAGCGACGTGCGCGGCGCGCTGGGCCTGTTCCTGTTTACGGGCGAGGACGTTTTCATGCCCATCCATACCCTGTCCGGCGGCGAAAAGGGCCGGGTGGCCCTGACCAAGCTGATGCTCCGGAAGGATAATTTCCTGCTGCTGGACGAGCCGACCAAC
>JAFXZO010000089.1 GCA_017541205.1 Clostridia bacterium
GCCTGCCGTAAACATGGCCGAAATGACGTCCTCTTCGGGTACGCCCCTGTCCTCCATCATGCTCACCAGGCAGCCGGGCAGGATGCCGCAGCTGCCCGCCGTCGGCGCGGCGACGATCCTGCCCATAGAGGCGTTGCAGCCCGCGACGGCCAGCGCCCGCGCCATGGCCCGGCCAAGGAACGCGCCGCTCAGGCCGCCGCCCGTTTTTTTCACGTACGCGTTCATTTTATAGGCTTCGCCGCCCGTCAGGCCGGACATGCTGCGCTGGTTTTTTTCTTCGCCCGTGCGGACGGCCTGCACCATCACCTGCAAATCGATCTGCATTTTTTCAAACAGCTCCAGGGGCGTTTTTTCCATGGCCTCGGCCTGTTCCAAGAGCGCCAGCTTCCCGATGCCGGTCTTTTTTTCTTCCGCCGCCCGCACCAGTTCGCTGATGGATTCATATTTCAGCATGCTTTTCCCCTCTCTGAAGGTTTGCCCGCCCCGCGTTACAGCCGCCGGACCAGGATCGCGTTGGTGACATGGTTGATCCGCCTGATTTTCGCCATCAAATCTTCGGTGGGCTGGCTGTCCACCTCGATGGTCATGATGGCGTTCCCGCCTTTCGTCTCCCGGGACAGATGAAAGCTGGAAATATTCATTTCGGCGTATTCAAAGTGCATCAGCTGGGTCACGCCGGCGATCACGCCGGGCTTATCCTGATGCATCACGATGATGGTGTGGTTTTCGCCGTTGAAGCGCACCTCCATGCCGTTGATGCGGTTCACCAGGATGTTGCCGCCGCCGATGCTGGCCCCCTGCATGGTGCCCTCGCCGCCGTCCCGGGTCAGATACCGGATGCGCGCCGTGTTGGGGTGCGCGCCCTTGATGTTTTCGATGAGGAAGGTATAGGCAATGCCGCGCTTTGCGGCGATGTTCAGGGCGTCGCGGATCTCCGGGGAATAGCTGTGATAGCCCATGATGCCCGCCATCAGCGCCCGATCCGTCCCATGGCCCTTGTAGGTCTGGGCAAAGGACCCGGAAAGGGTGATCTCCACGCGATCGAGCGGGCGGTTGTCGATCAGCTTATTGGCGACGCGGCCCAGGCGCACCGCGCCCGCCGTATGCGAGCTGGATGGGCCGATCATGACCGGGCCGATGATATCGAAGATATTCATGCGGGATGCCGCCTCCTTTACGGCGCCTCGCCGCCCTGCCACAGCGCGTCCGCCATTTGCAGGATCAGCTCGTGAAGCTCCAGATGCTCCTTGTATTTTGAGGGGATGCGCTCATACCCGATCATCGCCCCGACGATGTTCCCGGCGATGGCCCCGGTGGAATCGCTGTCCCCGCCGTGGTTGACGGCGGCGATCAGCGCGCTGTCCAGATCGGACGGATATTTCAGGGCGCAGTAGAGCGCGATGGCCAGCGCTTCGTCGCCCGTCCAGCCCTCGCCAAGCGTCCGGATGGCGTCCGGATCGCTCTTGTCCGCGCCCGCGAGCGCCATGGCCTTTTCGATCAGGCCGGTCAGGGAGAGGCAAGCCGCCCGATCGGGCCCCGCTTCGTTCATGCCGTCGAGCGCGTGCGCCGCCGCGTTCCAAAGGCTTTCGCCGTCCTGGCTGATCTCGTAAATGATCTGCGCGAGCATGGCGGCGGGCATCCAGCCCAGCGGATGGCCGTGCGTCAAGGCCGCGGCTTGGGCCCCCAGGCGGGCGACCTGCTTTGCGTTATAGCCCCGGTCGCCGAAATACAGCCCGATCGGGGCGACGCGCATCACGCCGCCGCAGCCCTTGCTTTGGTTGATCGCCTCTTCCGGCGTTCCGTCTCCGCCCTGATGCAGGGCGGATAAGCAGGTGTTGCCGGGCGCGCGGGGGCTGAACAGCTTCGGCTCATTCAGCAGGCGGGAGGCATACGGCCCGCCGCCGAGCGGGAAGCGCATCTCCTGCGTTTTGAGCCAGTCCAGATAGCAGCGCCGGATGGAAGACGGATAATCGCCGCCCAGCAGAAGGCCGTCCGCGGTGAACAGCGTCATCTGCGTATCGTCCGAAATCCGGGCGACGCCGTCGGTGAGCGCGTATTCCGTGATCCCCCGCGGCCCGTATTTTTTGTAAATCAGGCTTTTGGGCATGAATTCCACCGCGTAGCCCAGCACGTCTCCCGCCGCGCCGCCGATCAGGCACCCGCGGAACGTATCCCGGTTTCTCATGCGTTCGCCCCTTTCCGCTTTTGCATTTGCCGCGGCCGATGCAATCATGCGCGTCCTTTCCGTCCGAACGGACAAAAGCTTCATCCCCCCGGCGCGCGCGAATCCGCGGACCCCGCTGTTTTTCTCATTATTCCCTGGGCTCAGTATACCATATCGCAGGAATAATTGCCAGATAAAAAATCAAAAGCGCTTGACAGCGGCCCAGGGAGCGCGTATAATAACGTTCGTTGCAAAACATTTGATATGCAACAGATGTTTTCTTGATTGGAGGAAACGGTATGCTCAGGCTTCGGCCCTACGGGGATGAGGACGCGAAGATCATTCTCTCCTGGCCCATCGAAGAAAAAAGGTTTTATCAATGGACGGCCGGGATCTTGGGCGAATACCCGCTGACGCTGGAGAAGCTTTCCGGCCTGAGCGGGCTTATGCGTTTTGTCCTGCTGGATGAAACGGAAGTGTCCGGGTTTTTTACGCTGCGGAATCCAAAGGAAACGCCGGACGAAGTGCGCTTCGGCTTTGTGATCGTGGACCCGAAAAAGCGCGGGCAGGGGTACGGAAAGGAAATGCTGCGGCTGGGCCTTGTGTTTGCCCGGGATGTATACCGGGCTGAAAAAGCGACGCTGGGCGTGTTTGAAAACAACGAGGCCGCCTGGCGCTGCTACCGCGCGGCGGGCTTTCGCGACGCGCCGGGGGAAGCGCTAAAATCCTACGCCGTGATGGGCGAAGCCTGGCCCTGCCGGGAAATGGAATATGATTTGACAGGAGAAAGGCATGCATAAAAAAATCATTCTGGCCATCGCGGCGGTTCTTAATTTGGTTTCCGCGGCGGTTCTGCTCTATCCGCGGCGGCAGAAGCCCGGCACCTTGCGATATTTGGGCAAATTTGGTATAATGTACGCCAGCTTCCATGCAAGCGGCGTTTTTCTTTTCCCCTTCCAAATGCGAAAGGAGTGTAAGCCATGCTGCCCATCCCGCAGGAATACCTTGCGCCCTGCACAAATCCGGGCCAGGTAACCAACGTCCCCTACGGCAAAAAATTCTTCGTGCTCTATACGCCCGTCAAGCCCGCGAAACGCATCCTCTACCTCATTCACGGCGGCGGCGGGGATCAATACGCCTTCTTCTGCCCCTCCTTCCTGAACATGGTGGATCATTTGATCGCGGAAGAAAAAATGGAGCCGCTGTTCATCGTGTCCCCCTGCTTTTACAGCCCGGAGGAAACCGACAAGCGCCCCGCCTCCTCGGGCGTGGCGGTAAAGAAATTCTGCAGGGAGCTGCGCGAAGAGATCATGCCCCTCGCGGAGCGCGAAGCCGGCCTGCGCTTCGAGCGGGAGGACCGCGTCATCAGCGGCTTTTCCATGGGCGGCGTGACTGCCTGGTACGCCTTCCTCCAGGCGCTGGATCTGTTTTACTGGTTCCTGCCGCTCAGCGGGGACTGCTGGGTATGCGGCGAAACCGGCGGCGGCAAATATCCCGAAGAAACGGCGAAAGCCCTTCGCGACGCTGCGCTTGCCCAGGGCAATCCGGATTTCCGCATCCGGGCGATCACCGGCTCCAAAGACATCGCCTTCCCCAACCTGGACGCGCAGATCAAGGCCATGGCCGCGTACCCGGACGTATTCGGCCGCACGCTCATCTACGACGTATGGGAGGGCGGCGTCCACGATTACGAAACCATCTTCCGCTATCTTTACAACGCCCTGCCGCGTCTGTTCGGCGCGCCGCCCAGGATCGACATGGACAGGACCCTGGGCGAATACTTAAGCGACCCGCGCATCCGTTTGATCGCGCCCGACGCGATCACCAACTGGGATCTGTCGAAGGAAGCGATGTGGAACAAAACCCTCCGCCAGATCCGTCAGGAACACTTTGGCGGCGGGCTCGCCAACGGCTTTGAGCGCTTGTTTGCCGCGGCGGACGGAGGAAACTGGTATGAACCGCTGTATACGCAGGAAGAAATCGCCCGGGACGAAACAAAAAAAGGCGCGAGCCTCGTTTGGCTCCCCTCTTCCGAGCCGGACGCGAAGGAAAAGCCCTATATCCTCCTGGTGCCGGGCGGCGGCTTTGTGAACGTGTGGAACCTGACGGAGGGCTGGCCCGTCGCGGCGCAGTTTAACCGTCTGGGCTACAACGTGTTCATCCTCTCCTACCGCGTAGCCATGGAGGAGCATATTATTGACCGTGAAATGGAGGATTTCGCCCGGGCCCTCCGAAGGATCCGCGAGAACGAAGAGAAATACAGCGTGCGCTGGGACCGCTATATCCCCTGCGGGTTCTCCGCGGGCGGGTATCTGGTGTGCCTGTGGAACGTGGCGGAAAAGGGCTACGCCGCCTTTGGCCTGCCCAAGCCCCAGGCCGTGTTCCCGCTCTATCCCGTGGTCAGCTGGAAGCTGGACACGGGAGACGATGACAACCCGAGCATGATCAAGCGGATGTTTGGCTGTACCTATGAGGAAGCGTGTGGATCGCCCTTTGAGATCCCGGACCACGCCCGGGACTTCCCGCCCTGCGCCGTGTTTGTTGCCGCGGGCGACGAGCTGGCCGCGCATGCCCGCCTGCTCGCCCGCACGCTGGAGGGCCTTCATATCCCCTGCCGCCTGGAAATCGGCCCGACCGGCGGCCACGGCTTTGCCGACGGCTCCGATATGTGCATGGCAGGCTGGACAGAGCGGGCCGTGCGCTGGTTTGAAAGATTATAATTTGGGGGGAAACCTCTCTTTGGAAGCATTTACGGGGTAATGAGCTCCTCTTGCAGCAGAAAATCAATGATGTTGCAGTGAATAATGCCCTCCTCATCCGTGATCACGCCGGGAATATCGGATCGAATGATGACGCGTTTGAAGAAATCGTTGGTGAGCCGGAGCGAATCCGTCTCCGCGATTTCTTTTTTGTCCTCCGGCATCTGCCACGCGGATTGGATATACATGCGCTTATCGCCGCTGTTGACGACAAAATCCACTTCCTTCTGTTTGTTTTGACCGTTCCGCCGGTCGGTCACCACGCCCACATCCACGGCATATCCGCGGCGCAGCAGCTCCAGATAAATCACGTTTTCCATCATGTGCCCCGGATCGATCTGGCGGAAGCTGAGCCGGGCGTTGCGCAGGCCCACAAATCTCTTGCGATCATAGGGCACCTCCTGACAGAGAATAAGCATCCGTTGCGTCGTAACTTCTCAATAAAAAAAATAAGGCAGCGGACTTGGATTGTCAATACTTCTATTGAGAATTAACACCAATTACGTCGTAACTTCTCAATAAAAGCAGCGTGGGAAAAGATACCGGAACACCGTGTTCCGCTATCCCATAGGATGGTATGCATCATGATCGTTTATGCGGCGTAAAGATTTGTCATTATGCTTTGACCGTTCGCCTGCCGAACCGCAGCACGTTCCAGGACGCTTTTTTCAGCCGTGCGGACACAACGCCGCCGTTCAAGACGGTATCGTTTACGGCCTTTGGCACGATCGCGTCCGGATGATCCCAGGTATTGGCGGCGGACGGCGAATCCGCGTGCATTTCGATGTGCTCCTTGAGCTCCCAGTCCGCAAAGCCGCGGATGTCCAGGGTCATCAGCTGGTCTTCCTCCAAATCGGCGTTGATGAGGAAGACGGTCATCTCGCCCCTCTCTTCATCCAGCGCGGCGACGGCCTGGATGGTGTCCACGTTTTCAAAGCCGCCGTACTGGTTCATATCGTCGATGGCGTAGCCCGGCACATCATATTTTTCGCAGGTGACCGGGCACAGGAGGGATACGCCCCTGGCCCAGCGGATCGCCTGGGTGAAGGGATAATAGGACGCGCCCTTCCATACGTGCTCGCGGTCGGAGGCGCACAGGCAGTGCAGCCCGCCCGTCGCGCAGCCGATCTTGATCCTGTCCGCGTGGCGCAGCAGCGTCAGGATCGTGCTCATGGCGGCGAGGGCGGAGAGCATTTCGCCCTGCCGGGGCGGATTGCGGCGGGTGGACCAATCGTCCGGGTCATGGCGCACATACTTGCGGTTCGGGTCAAACTGACAGAACATCTCCGCGTTCTGCCGCCCGCCCAGGCCCAGGTGCGCTTCTCCCCGGGGCCGGAACATGCTGCCGTATTCGTCAAAGGAAAGCATCATCGTCTTTTTCGCGCGCAGCTTGGTCCTGACATAATCGCACAGGGCGATTTCCGTACGGATATACTCCTCAAACGCCTGATAGCCGGCCAGCAGCGCCTGCGGCATATCGGGCGGCGCGCTGTGGTAATGGTGCAGCGAAATATAATCCACCACGCCGTAGCATTCCTCCAGCACCCTTCGATCCCACTGCGGATAATGGTTCAGAAAGGGCGAGGACGAAACGCAGGCGACCGTTTCGATGGTCGGGTCGATCCACTTCATGGCTTTGCTGGTTTCATGCGCCAGGATGCCGTAACCGCGCGGGTCTTTTTCCCAGGAGGCGATCTGCCAGGGGCCGTCCATTTCGTTGCCGAGGCACCAGGTTTTGACGCCGTAGGGCTTCTCGTGCCCGTTCTTTTTTCTCAGGTCGGACCACCAGCTGCCGCCCTCAAAATTGGTGTATTCCACGCAGTCCATGGCGTCCTGCGTTGTGCCCGTGCCAAGGTTCACCGTATAGATCGCGTCCGCTCCGGCCTTTTCGGCCCATTGCAGGTATTCATCGTGCCCCACGTCGTTTGGGATGTATTGGAACCAGGCGGGGTCCAGACGCGTCTTGCGCTGGTCCTTGGGCCCGATGGAATCCTTCCACTGCCAGCCGGACACGAAATTGCCGCCCGGCAGACGCACGCAGGGCAGGCCCGCTTCCCGGATGCCCCGGTAAAAATCCCGGCGCATGCCCTGTTCGTCCGCTTCGGGGTGCCTGGGGTTATACATGCTGCCGTTCACCATGGAGCCGATGGGTTCCAGGAACGCGCCGAAAAGCCGGGGAGAAATCTCCCCGATCCGATAATCGGGATGCAGGGTCATTTTCGCCTTTTTCATTCGATCCTTCCTTTCCCCGTATGCGTTTTCCTCATTATAGCAGAGCGCGGCGCGCATTTCAACCGGCGTCGGCGCTCTTGAAGGAATGAAAAAAACGTGATATGATAAAAGCGACAAAATCCAAAAAAGGAGATCGTTACCATGAAAAAAGCTTGGCCGCTGGATACGAGCGTATCCTTCGATCCCTATTGGGGGGAGCCCAGCCGCGACGGCGAACAGGGCTACGAATACCTGCCGGACGGGAAAGTGCATCTGCGCCTCCAGGCCCCCGGCGCGAAAGAAGTAAAGCTGGATCAGTTCGGGCGCGAGCATCCGCTTGCCAAGGCGGAGGACGGGATGTGGGAAGGCACGGTGGATCTGGGCCGCGGCTTCCAGTATTTCTTCCTGAAGATCGACGGCTGCGATGTGCTCAGCCCTTATCTTCCCATCGGCTACGGCTGCTGCCGGCCGATGAATTTCCTGGATGTGCCCGTGCCCGGGGAAGAAGAATGGGGCGCGCTTGACGATATCCCCCACGGCGCGGTGACGCGGCATTATTATCCTTCCTCCGTGACCGGCAAGCTCGAAATCTGCCTGGTTTACACCCCCGCCTCCTATGATCCCGCCAGGAAATACCCCGTCCTGTACCTGCAGCATGGGTACGGCGAAAACGAAACGGGCTGGGTATACCAGGGCCACGTGGGCCGCATCGCGGACAGGCTGCTGCACGATGGCCAAATGAAGGAAATGATCATCGTGATGGGCAACGGCATGACCTCGGCCGCGAGCGGCGCTCCCGAAGGCCGCATGCTGTTCCCGCAGGTGATCCTAAAGGACCTGATCCCCTTCATCGAGGCGCGTTATCCCGTGTATACCGATAAATGGCGCCGCGCGATGGCCGGCCTTTCCATGGGCAGCTTCCAGACCAGCATCGTCACGCTGTCCAACCCCGATCTGTTCGGCTATGCCGGGCTGTTCAGCGGTTTCCTTCGCTTCCCGCGCGAAGGCGTCAGCAACGATCATGTGCGCCTCCTGGACGACCCGGACAAGTTCAACGCCGCTTTCCGCGTGTTCTACCGCGCCATGGGCACGGAGGATCAGTTCTTCAGCGCTTTCGCCGATGACGATCAGTTCCTCGCGGGCAAGGCCGTGCGCATGATCCGCCGCACTTTCCCCGGCGGCCACGATTGGGGCGTATGGCGGCGCTGCATCCACGATTTCCTGCCCATGCTGTTCCAGGAATAACGCAAGGAGGAACGCCGTGAGCCAGATCACCGTACGGCAGTTCCAGCTGCTGACCGACTGCCAGATCGTCTGGGACCTGATGATCGACAACTACGCGCCGCGCTTTATGAACGGCGTCGCCGCGCCGTTCTTTGAATACGCCCTCACGTCCTCCTGGATGGATAAGCGGTATCTGTACCTGGACCGCCTGTGGTTCGACGGGGAAAAGCCGGTCGGCTTCGTCTTCTACGAAGAACCGGATTTCTCCGTCCTGTTCCATTTGCGCGCCGGGTATGAAGCGCTGGCGGACGAAATGATCGCCTACGCCGACGCCCAAATGCCCGGAAAGCCGGAGGATAAGGAGTTCAGGCTCTTCCCCGGCCAGACTTCGCTGATCGAAGCGGCAAAGGCGCGCGGATACGTCCTGGATCATACGGAATCGGATATGGTGCTGGACATGCGCAAGGTCACGCTCGATTATCCGCTGCCGGAAGGCTTCCGTTTCGTCAGCCCGGACGAAATGGACGTGGTCAGGCTGGCCCGGTGCACCTGGAAGGGCTTTGGCCATGAGGACAAAGGGCCCTTTGAAAACTGGAACGCCCCAGACCCCGGCACGCCCTGGAACGTGCAGAAATCCTATCAGGGCATACTGAGCAGCACCATGGCCCCGCCGCCCCATTCCACCTATGAGCACAACGTCATCATCGCCGACGCCGAGGGCGAATACGCCTGCTTTTCCGGTATGTGGTGGGTGCCCGAAAACAAGCTGGCCTATATGGAGCCGCTGTGCACCATTCCCGAATACCGCCATCGGGGCCTCGCCTCCGCGGCCCTCGCAAGGCATTATCAGCGCATGAAAGCCCTCGGCGCGGAATGGATGACCGGCGGCGGCGATCCCTTCTACCGCAAAATCGGCTATCAGGATCGGATCGACTGGCTCTATTGGAAAAAGAAAGCGTAACCCGAGCGTATCGGCAGACAACGGAATAGAAAAATGAACGGCCATGCCGCGGCAGCACGCCCGGCATGGTTTTTTGCAAATTTTTTACAAAAAGGGATTGACAACTATATCGGTCGGCGATATAATAGCATCACGATATATCGTTCGTCGATATATTGAGGACCGATGGAGGTGAGAAGCATGCCGGATTTCCTGGCATTGACGGAATCAACGTATTACATCCTGCTTTCGCTGCTGAAGCCCCAGCACGGGTACGGCATCATGCAGAAAACGGAGGAAATGAGCCACGGGCGGGTGAGGCTCGCGGCGGGCACGCTGTACGGGGCCTTGAACACGCTGTGCGATAAGGGCTGGATCCTCCCGCTGCCGGGGGAGGACGGCAGCCGCAGGAAGGAATACAAGCTGACGGAAAAAGGAAAAGCCGTGCTCATCAACGAGGTGAAACGCCTCAAAGAACTGGCCGATAACGGCGAACGCGCTTTAGGGGAGGGATCGACATGGTAAGCCGCAAAACGATTCGGAAATGGTTTTTTATCTGGGACTTTGAAAAGGAAGAAGTCTGGCTGAACGAAATGGCCCTGAACGGCTGGGCTCTGGAGAGCGTGGGCCTGTGCTCCTATCATTTTATCAAGTGCGAGCCGGGCGAATACAGCGTGCGGCTGGAAATGCATCCTTATGATGAAGCGTATATCCAGTTCATGCAGGATACCGGCGCGGAATACGTGGGCCGGATGGCCATGTGGGTGTATTTCAGGAAAAAGACGGCGGACGGGCCCTTCGACCTGTTTTCGGATATCGATTCCAGGATCGCGCATCTGGACAAGATCGGCAAAGTGCTTTCCGCCATCGGCGGGGCGAACCTGCTGATCGGCATCGCCAATACGTTCGGCCCCGCCCGCCTGGGCTGGGTGAACCTGCTGTGCGCCACGCTGCTCATGTACGCCCTGGGCCGCATCCACGGCAAGAAGGAAGCATTGGAAAAAGAACGGCTGCTGCATGAATGAACGAGCCATAAAAACCGGAAGAAAACCGGAAGAAAAACAGAAAGGCATTGCTTCGGCATGCCTTTTCTGGTATAATTATGCCAGCAGATAGTCAAAGAACGAACCGGATGGGGGATGATAAGATGAAAAAATACGGACTCATGATCCTGGTGCTCGCGCTGGCGCTTTGCTGCGCCGCGCACGCCCTGGCACAAGCGCCCGGCGAAGCGGACTATGCGCGCTTTGGCGGCACGTGGTATCTGTCCGGCATGGAGATGCAGGGCAAACAGATGAGCCCGGCTGATATGGGCCTGGAAATGTCCATGACGCTCAACGCGGACGGCACCGCCGAGCAGACCTCCAGCTTCATGGGAACAAGCCCCGGGGACTGGACGGTTCAGGACGGCGTCATTACCGTTACCTTCGACGGCAGCACCGCCGATTTTACCGAGCGTGACGGCACGCTCTGGGGCGAAGAGGACGGCGTGGTGATGATCTTTGGCCGCGAACCCGGGGTCGGCCCCTCCTTTACGCCCGCCGACCCGATCGAAGCCTCCTCCGTTGAGGAATTTGCCGGCGTATGGCAGGCCGCCTATCTGAGCATGGGCGGTACGGTCATGCCGGCGGACAATCCCTCCGTCGCGGACGCCTGGGTGATGCTGTTCGGAAGCGACAGCAAGACCATCCAGATTTCCGGAACGGAAGTAAACTGGTTCGGGCAGCAGGATACCTTCGATTTCCAAAACGGCCGGCTGGAAGTCATCGCGCCGCCCGTGGAAGGGCTGACGCCCGGCGTCCTGGATGAAATCATCTCCCTGCGCGCGGACGGCATGCTGTCCCTGGAAGTGCTTGGCATGGCCGTATACTGCGAACGCGCGGACGCGGAAGCGGGCCAGCCCGCGCCGGGACCCGAGCCGGAGGCTGCCCTGCCCAGTGAAGCGGACTATGCGCGCTTTGGCGGCACGTGGTATCTGTCCGGCATGGAGATGCAGGGCAAACAGATGAGCCCGGCTGATATGGGCCTGGAAATAACCATGACGCTGAACGCGGACGGCACCGCCGCGGGGACCTCCAGCATCACGGGAGCAAGCTCCGGTGAATGGGTGGTCAAGGACGGCGCCATCGCCGTGACCTTGGATGGCAGCACCGTCGAATTTACCGAAACGGACGGCACGCTCCGGGGCGAAGAGAGCGGCACGGTGATGATCTTTGGCCGCGAGCCTGCGCCGGAACCCGCGCAGGCAAACGCCCTGCCCGGCGAAGCGGACTATGCGCGCTTTGGCGGCACGTGGTATCTGAACAGCCTGGAAATGCAGGGCCAGACGATGAACGCCGCGGATATGGGCCTGGAAATGTCCATGACGCTCAACGCGGACGGTTCCGCCGCGGGGACCTCCAGCATCACGGGAGCAAACTCCGGTGAATGGGTGGCCAAGGACGGCGCCATCGCCGTGACCTTGGATGGCAGCACCGTCGAATTTACCGAAAAGGACGGCGCGCTCTGGGGCGAAGACGGCGGCACGGTGATGATCTTTGGCCGGGAACCCGGGGCCGGTCCCTCCTTTACGCCCGCCGACCCGATCGAAGCTTCCTCCGTGGAGGAATTTGCCGGCGTATGGCAGGCCGCCTACCTGAGCATGGACGAAAGCATGACCATGCCTGTGGACAATCCCTCCGTCGCGGAGGCTTGGGAGATGCTGTTCGGCAGCGACAGCAAGACCATCCAGATTTCCGGAACGGAAGTAAACTGGTTCGGGCAGCAGGAAACCTTCGCTTTCCAGAACGGCCGGCTGGAAGTCATCGCCCCGCCCGTGGAAGGGCTGACGCCCGGCGTCCTGGATGAAATCATCTCCCTGCGCGCGGACGGCATGCTGTCCCTGGAAGTGCTGGGCATGGCCGTGTACTGCGAACGCACGGACGCGGAAGTGACGCTGCCGGAGCCCGTGCCCGAGACGACGCCTGAACCCACGCCCGAACCCACGCCCGAGCCCACGCCCGAACCCACGCCCGAACCCACACCCGAACCTACACCCGAACCCACACCCGAACCTACACCCGAACCTACACCCGAACCTACACCCGAACCTACACCCGAACCTACACCCGAACCTACACCCGAACCTACACCCGAACCTACACCCGAACCTACACCCGAAC
>JAFXZO010000090.1 GCA_017541205.1 Clostridia bacterium
AGAGGCTCCGGCTTCTTTTGCGCTCTCTTTTCAGCTGGCTTCGAATTGTGTTTCAAATCCAGCTGAAAAAGTTGGATTTCGCACTTGCCTGAAAAATGGCATTTGTGCAGGTGACACTAATTATAGGGTGATTTTCCTGCTTATAGGCAATAGCATGCAAAAGTATATAAGCAAGCAGAAAATGGTTTCGTGCACACAATGCCTTTTCTCTACTGACCGTGATGATTGAGAAGGATGGATCCGCGTATGCTTTCAGCTCTATCTATGAACCAAACGACGAAAGAAGACGGAAAACTTCAGTATATCGCCCCCGCTAACGAGGCCAAGTGGACAAAAGACCGCATGGTCATGGATCCTCCACAGCCGCATTTCCTATTATGGGCAAAAAGCAATCCGCCAAAAAACCTGCTGACGCATATGCTGGAGACCGGCTGCTGCGCGGAAGCGTTTTTATCCGCGCCTTCGTCTCGTTCGGCGCTTTCTTTTTTAACGGAACAGTGGCATTGCGAAAAAGAAGACGCCGTCGCTTTTTCCGCTTACCTGGCGGCATTGCACGATCTCGGAAAAGCGATGCCGCATTTTCAGCGGCAGAACGAGCAATGGTATGAGCAGGTGAAGGGAACCGAACTGGGCGACTTACTGCCCGCGCAGCCAACGGAACGCATCGAACACGAGCATTTTTCAGCACTCATCATCAAGGATATTTGGAAGAAGAACAAACAAAAGATCAGGCTGTATCGGCCTTACGCCTGCGTTCTTTCGCTGCATCATCAGCGGATGGATACGACGATCCGCCGTCTCGCAATCCCGGATGCCTGGGTACCAATCCAGGAAGCGCTGGAAGCGGAAATCCGGCAGGCGTTCAATCCGCCCGAGCATTTGATGGCGCCTGACTGCATGGATGCCGTTTGCGTTTTTCTGACAGGGTTCGTGATCCTTTGCGACTGGGTGGCGTCGTCCGCGTCTTTTGACGATATGCCGCGCGCGGAGGGCAACGATTTGACCGCCGTCAGAGAAAGAGCCAGAAAGACCCTGGAAGCCTATGGCTTGATCGAACATGAATTGCCGGGCGCTGTGCCGTCCTTCACCGACCTATGGCCGCAGATTCAAAAACCGCGCGATATACAGAAGCTGAGCGGTCAGCTGAATGCGGCCGCTCCCCTGACCATCATCGAAGCGCCCATGGGCGAAGGAAAAACGGAAGCGGCGCTGTATTTGGCCCAGCGAATGCGGGCCGCATGGAACAAGCGCGGCATATACGTTGCGCTTCCCACGCAGGCTACCAGCAATCAGATGTATGAACGGACCCGAGCCATGCTGCATGCCATCCAAGGGGGCCGGGCAAGGCTTTTGCATGGAACCGCTTTCCTGAAAACCGGCAATTTATCCGTTCATGCCGAGCATGACGCCGCGGAGGCGGAGCGCTGGTTCATCAGCCCGCTTCGGATGGGCCTGCTGGATGAAAACGGCGTGGGAACGGTGGACCAGGCCATGGCGGGCGTGCTGCTTTCGCGGTTCAGCGTCCTGCGCCTGCTGGGGCTGACGGAAAAGGTGCTGATCATTGACGAGCTGCACGCCTACGACGCATACATGCAGGAAATCCTGCAGGCCCTGCTTTCCTGGTGCCGGGCGCTGCGCATCCCCGTCATTCTGCTCTCTGCCACGCTGCAAAACAGCCAGCGGGAGGCGTATCTTTCCTGCTTTGCCGGCCCCGCGCCGCTGCCCGCGCTGTCCAGCGCTTACCCGCTTATAACGCAGGTTGACGAAAACGGACGCTTATCCGAATTTGAGGCGGAAGCGGCCATGCACGCCACATATGCTTTCCGGCCTTTGCGGCTGGGAGAGGACTGCGCGGCCATCGCCCGCCACGCGGTCAGCCGGATCCAAGGCGGGGGCTGTTTCTGCGTATTGGTCAACACGGTGAAAAGGGCCCAGGACGTTTACCGCGCCTTGCTGGAGATCAAGGACACGGATACGGAAACGCTGCTGTTTCACGCCCGTTTTCCCATGGGCCGCAGGGAAGAAATCGAGCAAACCTGCCTGAACAGATTTGGAAAGGGACCGGAAGCGAACCGTCCCCGCAAGGCCATTCTGGTGGCGACGCAGGTAGTGGAGCAGAGCCTGGATCTTGACTTTGACGGCATGCTGACCGAGCTTGCTCCCATTGACCTGCTGCTTCAGCGGGCAGGACGGGTTCACCGCCACCGGGAGCGCGTCCGCCCCCAAGGATTGGAAGAACCGGCGATCCAGGTGATCCTACCGGAAGAAGGCGCTCCAAGCGACCTTGAAAAGCGGTATGGGAACAGCGGCTTCGTTTACGCGCCTTTCCTGCTGAACAATACGGAACATCTGATTGAAAATGGGATGGATATCCGGGTTCCCGGAGAAGTGCGCGCCGTGATCGCCCGGGTTTACGAGCAAGTGACCCCGGAAAACAGGACGGCGTGGCAGGAAAGGGCGTTTCATCAGCAGCTGATGCACGCCAATGCGAAGGGGAGCGCGTTTCCCGTCCCGGATGACGACATCTTCTTTGCCGATGAAAGCAAGCCGGAGTTTCTGCGCCTGGAGGCGGACGACGGCTTTGAGCCTGCCGCGCGGGCTTCCACCCGGCTGGGCGAGCCGACGGTCCGCGTCGCCTTTTCCACACCGGATCTTCTGGAAGCGGCGATAAAGGAGCGCCTGACGGAAAGCCAGCGAAAGGAAATCCTGTTATCCAGCGTTTCGCTGCCCGCACGGAAGCTTCCCACCGCATTCCTCCAGGACGAGAAAATTTGGTATCGGATGAAAAAAAGTGCCTTAAGGGGTTGCTATGTTTCCGCGGATTGTGATATAATCAAAACAGAAACGTTTGTTCTTGTCAATGACCGCAATTTGGGCGTTTTGTATGAGGAGTGATGGAACATGGTGTATTCAGTTCTGACGGAGCCGGTCATTCCCGTTCTATGGCTGGATGGGACCAGCTCCGCCGTCGGCATGCGGGAGGCGTTTCTGCGCGCTCATGAAATCCGGGATCTTCAGGGCGAAACGCCGCTGGAGCGGTACGCCCTGCTGCGGCTGCTGATCGCCTTCGCCATGGATATGCTGCACCCGAGAACGAGCCTTGATCGGCGGGATTTGCTGGACGCGGGGCAGTTTGATCCAAGCGCCTTCGACCGGTATATCGCGCTGTGCGAACAGGACGGCCCCCGCTTCGATCTGTTCGATCCGGAGCATCCCTTCATGCAGAGCCGGTATGATGCAAAAATGGATGAAAAAGCAAAAAAGCCGGTAGCGGCCATCGTTCATTCCCTGCCAAGCGGAAACAACCATGTGTTCATCGATCACAGAACGGCGGATATTCACGCCTTGCCCTTTTCCCGGGCGCTTCATGCCGCGCTGGCCAGCTATCTATTCTGCGTTTCCGGCACGGCGGGGCCTTCCAGTGTGAACAACACCCCGCCCGTTTACGCCATGATGCTTGGGAACCGTTTATTTGAAACCATCATCATCAATATGCTGTCCGAAAAAGAAGCGGGCTCTTTGCCGTATGGCCTGGGGCTCGTTCCATGGCGGAAAGGGCGGATGGTGGCGCCAAAGGAAAAAGTGGCGGATGTTTCTTTACTGGAAGGGCTGACCTGGATGCCGCGCAGAATCACGCTGTTCCCCGAGGAAAACGGAACGGTTTGCCAGGTATGCTGCCAGGCCGGGCTGGATTTCAAGGGAAACGATCTATGGAACGACCCGCATGTGCCCAAATTCAAGAAAAAGGATGAAACCTACGGCACTGTAAAACCGGAGCTGGGCCGTTCCCTGTGGCGGGACGCGGGCGCGCTGACCTATGACCGGGAGGGAAAAACCGTTCGGCAGCCCCAGGCGTTCAGGTGTCTCACCAATCTGTTCGAGCGAGATGAGCTGCCCAGCCAAATCCCGGTCCGCGCCGTCGGTCTGCTCACGAATCAGGCGGCTTATACGGGGTGGATGGAAGAAACCATTTCCCTGCCCGCCTCTTTATTGACCCAGCAGGAGCAGGCGGATCGGTTCCGCACGGATATTTCTTATCTGGAAGCTGTTCAAACGCAGCTTGTGGCGAATGTTCAGCGATATGTGGACAAGCCCCGCAGCGGCAGCGTGGGGAAAGAGCACGAAATCGCCGCCCAATGCCAGCTGCATTTCCTGCATGCCGCCCACGATCTGCTGTTTGGCGCGGCCTTGGATGAAATCGTTCGCGATGTGCCGGAGAAAGAGCACGCTGAGCATTTCTGCGAGGCGGCGAAGGGCTTGCTCCGGGATACGATCCAACAGGTCCTGCGCGCTTCGGGGACGGATGCGAAAGCGATCATGCAGCAAATGGAAGCGGAAAAGTGGATTTGGATTTCCTGGTCGAAGATTTCAGAGGAAAGGATGAAAGCCTATGCCGGAGCATAAATGGGATGTTTCCCGGCTTTCCGCCGGGGAAAGAAGCGCGCTGAAGCGAAACGCGGGCGTGATGATGAACGATGCCGGAATGCAGGCCCTGGAGGCGTTTTACCGCGCTTTGGACGGAAAATGCGGCCCGTACGCGGAAAAAGCCTGGTTCGCGGCGCTGTGTATGCAATGCCTGTGGCGGGAGGAGGAGCAGCCGCAGAAAATGCCCTTCCCGGAAATGCTGCGCGCCGTGTATCAGCATCCGGACGCTACCGACAGCGCGCGGAAACGCTGCACCAATTATCTGGATCTATCCTGGAGCGACGATGGGTTCCTGCTGGGAAAAATCTGCGCCCTGGCGCGGAAGATGCGGGCGGATAACGCCGCCCTCATGCCGGATTTTGAACAGCTGGCGGATGATCTGGCCCATTGGAATCACGCAGAACGCTATGTCCAGCGGCGCTGGCTGAATATCATCTGCGCAAGCGGAAACGAACGGGACAAGAAAGAGGAGGAAGAAAACCATGCTGATTGAGATCCACATGCTGAAAAACTATCCCCCCGTCAACCTGAACCGGGATGATGGCGGCGCTCCGAAAACCTGCTTCTTCGGGGGCGTGCAGCGGGGCCGCGTATCCAGCCAATGCCTGAAACGCAGCTGGCGCACCAGCGATATTTTCCGTTCCCTGGGCAGCTTCGGCATCCGCACGCGAACCATGCCCGCTTTGGTTGGGGAGCGGCTGGCCGCCATGGGCGTTTCGCCTGAATTTGTGGAGGAAGCGGAAAAAAAGCTGACCGGCGTTGCCAACAAAGAGGGCACGATCAACAAGAAAGGCTCCATGACCACGCAGATCGTGTTCTACAGCGATGAAGAAATCGCGCGCATCACGGACGCTGTCAAGGCGGCCATTGACCAGGATGGCACATTGAAGGCGTTCAAGGACCGCAAGCCCAAGGAATTCGATCAGCTGAAAGCCTGCGCGAAGGACAGGCCGATCACCGCGGATATCGCGCTGTTTGGCCGGATGGTCACCTCGGATTATTTTGCCGATGTGGACGCCGCCATGCAGGTGGCCCATGCCATATCCACCCACGCGGTCAACCGGGAAAGCGATTATTTCACCGCTGTGGACGATTTGCTGGGCCAGAGCGACGACAGCACCGGCGCGGGCATGATCGGCGACGTGGATTACAACAGCTGCTGCTATTACGAATACGCCGCCCTGGATACGGACATCCTGCGGGAAAATCTGAATTGCTGCCCGGACAGGGAAAGCCTGATCGCAAAGCTGATCCCCGTTCTGCTTCGCGCCATGGCATACACCAATCCCTCCGGCAAGCAAAACACCTTTGCCGGGCAGGTGCTGCCTGACGCGGTGATGGTGGAATGCAAAAAGGACAAAATCCCCCTGAGCTACGTCAACGCCTTTGAGGAGCCGGTCTCCGCCTGGGGCAATCGGCCCGATCTGGTGAAGAACAGCGTGAAAAAGCTGGCGGAGCACGTGGACTGCATGGATCATGCGTACGAGCTCCCCGTATTGCACCGCGCGTTTTTCGCGCCGCGCCATGCGGAATTGCATCCCGCCTCCTGCGAACAATTCAGTCAGTTTTCTTCCCTGGCCCGGGCCTGCGCCGAATGGCTGGAAGAGGATGATCGTCCATGAAATTCATCAAGTTTGTTTTGTCAGCGCCCTTGCAAAGCTGGGGCGAGGACGCGCGATGGGACCAACGGACCACGGCCGCCATGCCCGCCAAGTCCGCCATCGTAGGGCTGCTGGGCTGCTGCCTGGGCATTCCAAGGGGAGACGCGCGGCTGAATCAGCTGAACGATCATCTGTCGCTGGCCGTGCGGGCCGACCGCCCGGGCCGGGTGATGACGGATTACCATACCGTGCAGGGCACCGGCGGCGTTTTCCTCAACGCGGAGGGCAAGCCGCGCAGCGGGGGGAATACCATCATTACCCCCAAGCAGTATTTGCAGGACGCGCGTTTCACCGTTTTCCTCTGGGGAAACGAAGAAACGCTGGCAGCCTGCTTCCGGGCCATGGCGCATCCCAAATGGGCGGTGTATTTGGGCCGGAAAAGCTGCCCTCCCGCCGTTCCGGTCAGGCCGGAATGGGTGGAGGCGGCTTCCCCGGAGGAGGCGGCAACGGTCTTTTCCCCGGCAGAACGGGAGCGCTGCGCTCCCTGGGTGCAGGTGGAAATGGACGCAAGGCCCAACGATACCCTGGGGGAGCATCAGCGGATGATCACCCACCGGGATACCCTCCTTCGCGCCGACCGGAACGAATACGCCGTCCGCTGGGTCAAGGCCTTCGCGGTACGATCGGGAGGTGAAGCGCCATGTACCTGAGCAGGCTCGATTTGAGCATATCATCCCCCGCCGTGCGCCAGGCCCTGCGCAATTGCCAGGATATGCACAAAACGCTGATGAAGGGCTTTGACGTTGCGCGGGAAGAAGCGGGCATGCTGTACCGGGTGGTCAGAACCGAAGCGGCCATTTCCATCTATGTGCAGAGCCTGGCGCGTCCCCAATGGGAGCGCATCGAAAAAAGCAGATTCCAATGCGCCAGAATGCAGGATATTTCCGCCATCCTGGAGAAATTGCGCCAGGACACGGTGCTGCGCTTTTCCTTGCTGGCCTGCCCAAGCAAAAAAGTGAAGGGCGATGGGAAAAACAGCCAGCGGGTGCTGCTTCGTGGGGCGGAGGAGAGGCTGGAATGGCTGAAGCGGGAGGGCGAAAAGCACGGCTTTGCGCTGCTGGAGGCCCATGAAGCGGCGAAGGAGCAAAAGCTCAGCGGCAGGAAGGCCAGCGGAGAATTTTTCCTGGCCGGCGTGCCTTTTGAAGGCGTGCTGCGCATCACCGATGAAGCGGCTTTCCGGGATGCCTTCCGGCGGGGAATCGGCCCGGAAAAAGCGTATGGCTTCGGCATGCTGATGCTTGGCAGGGAGCAGCCATGAACAACGATTTGCAATCCCCGCCCAAGCTGCGCGACAGCATCAGCTATGTGTATATCGAGCATGCCATCGTCGAACAGGAGGATTCGTCTATCGTTGCCATTCAAAAGGATGGCCGCATTCCCGTTCCTGTTTCGTCCGTCACTTGTCTTATGCTGGGTCCGGGCACAAGCATCACCCATGCGGCCATCAAGGCGGCGGCGGAAAATGGCTGCCTTATTGTTTGGTGCGGCGAAAACGGCATGCATTTCTATGCTTCCGGTCTGGGCGAAACGCGAAGCGCCGTCAACCTGCTTCGTCAGGCGGAATTATGCGTCTGTCCGGAAACCCGGCTGGAGGTGGCCAAGCGCATGTACATCCGGCGGTTTGGCGAAATTACCAGCCCGGATTATACCCTGCAGCAGCTTCGCGGCATGGAGGGCATCCGCGTGAGGGAAGCCTATAAGCTGGCTTCCAGGGCTACCGGCGTTCCCTGGTCCGCCCGCACGTATAAAAAGGACGATTGGTCCGCCCAGGACCCGGTCAATCTGGCGCTGTCCCAGGCCAACGCCTTGCTGTACAGCGTCTGCCAGGCCGCCATCGTTTCCTTGGGCTATTCCGCCGGGCTGGGCTTCATCCATACGGGAAAGCAGCTTTCCTTCGTTTATGATATCGCCGATCTGTACAAAGCGGAAGTCACCATTCCCGCCGCTTTTCAGTCTGTAAGGTATCCGGGAAGCGATCTGTCCGCCGCTGTGAGAAGAAACTGCCGGGCATCCTTTCAGCAGATTCATTTGCTGAAACGGATTCCCGAGGACATTGAATGGATTTTTGATCTTCCCGGAAGCGAGCAGCGGGAAGGCCTGCCCGTTGGCAATCTTTGGGACCCGGAGGGGGAGATCGCCGGCGGCGTCAATCATTCCGGAGAAAGCGTATGATGGTTGTATTGGTGTTGGAAAATGCAACGGAAAAGCTGCAGGGAACCCTGACCCGGTGGATGCTCGAGGCCAAGCCCGGCGTGTTCGTTGGCGCGCTCAACGCCCTGGTCAGGGACAAGCTGTGGGATATGATCCCGAAGCATGCTCCGAAAGGCGCACTGATGATCTATTCCTGCAACAATGAGCAGGGCTTCCAAATGAAAATGTTTGGGATTCCAACCCGCTCCGTTGCAGACTTAGACGGCCTGCAGCTGATAAAAATCCAGCAATAAAGCCGTTTCTTCCAGTATCTGCCCCACACGCGTGGGGATGAACCGAACGAGCTTTTCACGGAGCGGCTGCAATGGCTATCTGCCCCACACGCGTGGGGATGAACCGCGGTGCGCGGCGCTGCCGTGTTGCTGACGGCGATCTGCCCCACACGCGTGGGGATGAACCGTGCCCGGCACCAGCTTTTTAT
>JAFXZO010000091.1 GCA_017541205.1 Clostridia bacterium
ATACCCGCTATTCCACGGAAAAGGTGGAAATGGCCAGGAACTTTGCCAACAAGGTCTGGAACGCGAGCCGCTTCGTGCTCATGAACCTGGACGGCAAGGAAGAACTCTCCGGCAAGGAGCTGACCCTCCCCGACCAGTGGATCCTCAGCCGGTTCAACGAGGCGGTGCGCCAGATCAGCAAGAATTTTGAGGAGGCCGAATACGGCCTGGCCGCGCAGAAGATCTACGATTTCACCTGGAGCGAATTCTGCGATTGGTACATCGAGCTCGCCAAGGGCGGCCTGCTGGGCGACGATCCCGAGCGCAAGGCCGCGGTGCGCGCCGTGCTGCAAACGGTGCTCTCGGGCCTTTTGCGGCTGCTGCACCCCTTCATGCCCTTCCTGACCGAGGAAGTGTACAAGAACCTGCCCGGCGAAGAAGGCGCCTCCTGCATGCTGGCCGATTGGCCCAAGGCCCTGGCCGAATACGACTTCCCCAAGGAAGGGGCGCGCATGGAGGGCATCATGGAAATGATCCGCGCCATCCGCAACCTGCGCGCCGGCATGAACGTGCAGCCCTCCCACAAGGCCCGCCTCATGGTGCGGCCCGCGGACGGCTGGCAGGACGCTTTCCAGGGCACGGAGGTGTATTTTGGCCGCCTCGCCAGCGTGAGCCAGCTGGAAATGCTCGGCAAGGACGCGCAGATCACCGAAAAGACCGTCAGCGCCGTGTGCGCAGCCGGCGAATTCTTCATCCCCCTGGGCGAGCTGGTGGACTTTGAAAAGGAACGCGCGCGCCTTGGCAAGGAAAAGCAGAACCTGCTGAACGAAATCGCCCGCGCCGAAGGCAAGCTGAATAATCCCGGCTTCGTCAGCAAGGCCCCCGCCAGCCTCGTGGCCGCCGAAAAGGAAAAGCTGGAAAAGAACAGGCAGATGCTCGTTTCCCTGGACGCCCGCATCGCGGAATTGGGGTAAGGAACGGCAGACAGTAAATCAAGGGAGAACACAAATGATTATCGATGATATTCATTTTCCGCTGAAGGACGGGCGGCAGGCCCTGCTTCGCAGCCCGCTGGAGGAAGACGTGCCCGGCACGCTGGACTACCTGGTGAAATCCGCGGGGGAAACGGAATTCATCATCCGTTACCCCGAGGAGTGTTCCAAATACACGCCGGAAGGGGAAAAGCGCTTTTTTGAGCAGAAGAACGCGTCGGCGAACGACGCCATGCTCGTGTGCCTGGTGGATGGGAAAGTGGCGGGCAACTGCGAAATCACGTTCTTTCCACAGATGAAATACCGCCATCGGGCCGTGGTCGCCATCGCGCTGCTCAAGGATTACTGGAATCAGGGCATCGGCACCCGGATGTTTGAGGAATTGATCCGCATCGCCCGGGAGCGCGAAGGCGTGCTCCAGATGGAGCTTGAATTTGCCGAGGGCAACGACCGCGCGCGGCACCTGTACGAAAAAATGGGCTTCCGCATCACAGGCCTGCGCCCCAACGCGATCCGGCTCAAAAACGGCAGGCTGCTGAACGAGTATATCATGGTCAAGACCCTGGACAAATAGAGGATCACTGAAACACTTTTCCCAAAGAGCGGTTTCCCCCATAAAAAAGGAGTTTTCTGCATGGCGTTTCATCACATCCCCGTGCTGCTCAGCGAGGTATTGGAATACCTGGACCCGAAGCCCGGGGACGTGTACGCCGACGGCACGCTGGGCGGCGGCGGGCACAGCGAGGCGATCCTCAAGGCCATGGGCGGCGATGGCACGCTCTACGGCATCGACCGCGATCCCGCCGCCATCCGGGCCGCCATGGAACGGCTGGAAGCCTATCCCGGCTTCCATGCCGTGCACGGCAATTTCCACGATGTTAAAACGCTGCTGCCGGGCGTCAGGCTGAGCGGCGGGCTGCTCGACCTGGGCGTATCCTCGTTCCAGCTGGATACCCCGGCGCGCGGCTTTTCCTATCATGACGAAGCGCCGCTCGATATGCGCATGGACACCACCCGGGGCATGACCGCGGCGGAATATGTGAACACGGTCTCCGAAAAGGAATTCTGCCGCGTGCTCCGGGAATACGGCGATGAAAAATGGGCGGCGCGGATCGCGCAGATCCTGATCGAGAAAAGAGAAAAAAAGCCGCTTGAAACCACGCTTGACCTGGTCGCCGTGGTGGACGCAGCCATCCCAAAGGCCGTGCGCCGCAAGGACGAGGGCCATCCCGCCCGCCGCACGTTCCAGGCCGTGCGCATCGCGGTGAACGATGAACTGCGCCCCCTGGAGCAGGCGCTGTCCGATTGGGTGGATCTGCTGCTGCCCGGCGGCAGGCTGGCGGTCATCACCTTCCATTCGGTGGAGGACCGGATCGTGAAGCTCGCGTTCCGAAAATTCCAGAACCCGTGCACCTGCCCGCCCAAAGCGCCGATCTGCACCTGCGGAAAAAAGCCGCGGGGAAGGACGGTCGGCGGGGCGATCAAGGCGGGGGAGGAAGAATTGGCTGAAAACTCCCGCGCCCACAGCGCCACGCTGCGGGTGTTCGTAAAGGGGGAAAACGCATGAGCACCCTGTACGTGGTGGCGACGCCCATCGGAAACCTGTCCGATATGACGCCCCGCGCCGTGGAAACGCTGAAAAGCGTGGCCCTCATCGCGGCGGAGGATACGCGCGTCACGCGCAAGCTGACCACCCATTTCGGCATAGCTACGCCGCTCGTCTCCTGCCATCAGCACAACGAGCGCAGCCGCGGCGCGGAGATCGTGGAAAGGATGCTGACTGAGGACATCGACGTGGCGGTGGTCACGGACGCGGGCACGCCCGCCATTTCCGATCCGGGCGTTGAAATCGTAAAGGCGGCCGCTGCTCGCGGCATCCCGGTTTTCGCGGTCGCCGGGCCGACGGCTATGGCGGCGGCGGTCAGCGTGAGCGGGTTCGACTTTTCATCGTTCACGTTTTACGGCTTTCTGCCGCGCCAGAGCGCGGAGCTGAAAGAAAAGCTCCTGGAAATCGGCAGAAAATCCGAAGGCGCGGTGTTCCACGAATCCCCGCACCGGGTCAAGGCCTTGGTGAAAGCGATCGGCGAAACGCTGCCCGGCGCGCTGCTTTCCGTCAGCTGCGATCTGACCAAGCTGCACGAGCTCACGCTCCGCGGCGCGCCGGAGGACGTCCTGACCGCCCTCGAAGCCAACGAAAAAAGCGAAAAGGGCGAATACTGCCTGGTGGCCGATCTGCGCGCGGTGCGATTGCCGGAGGAAAAGCCGGCCGCCTCTTCGTCGCTGGAAGCGCGTTTGTTCGAGCAGCTGCTTTCCGGCGCGTCCATGCGGGACGCCATGGCGGCGCTGACGGACGCGGGCGAAAAGAAAAACGCGGTCTACGCCGCGTCCCTTCGCGTAAAACAGTTTTTGGAGAAATGACCTCCCGCCGCGGCTCTCTTGCCGCGGGCCGGGATAGATGCTATCATGCGCGTGCGCCGAAAGGCGCGATTTTGAATGGAGCGAGGACGACCCATGGCAGAACCCATCATTTCGGTGGAGCATGTTTCCTTTGCGTATGAAGAGGACGCGCCCCTGGCGGTAAGCGACGTTTCGCTAACGGTGGAGCGCGGCGGTTTTCATGCTATTCTGGGGCAGAACGGTTCCGGAAAATCCACCCTGGCCAAGCTCATCAACGGCCTTTATCTGCCCGGCAAGGGCCGGGTGACCGTCTGCGGTCTGGATACGCAGGAGGATAAGAACACCTGGGAGATCCGGCGGCGGGCGGGCATGGTGTTCCAGAACCCGGATAACCAGCTGGTGACCACCGTGGTGCGCGAGGACGTGGCGTTCGGCCTGGAAAACATCGGCGTGCCGACCGAGGAAATGCCCGCGCGTATTGAAAAAGCGCTCGCCGACGTCGGCATGCTTGCCTTTGCCGAGCGCGCGCCGCATACGCTTTCCGGCGGGCAAAAACAGCGGGTGGCCATCGCGGGCGTGCTGGCGATGCAGCCGGAAGCCATCATTTTTGACGAATCCACCGCCATGCTCGATCCCCGGGGCCGGACGGAAGTCCTCGAAGCCGTGAAGCGGCTGAACCGCGAGCAGGGCATCACGGTGCTCTGGATCACCCATTTTATGGAAGAAGCGGTGGCGTGCGGCCGGGTGCACGTGATGCACGACGGGCGGATCGTCCTGTCCGGCACGCCCCGGGAAATCTTTCAGGACGCGGAAAAGCTCAGGCCCTACCGGCTGGATACGCCGCCCATGGCGCGCCTGGCGCAGCGGCTTCGGGCCGCGGGCATGCCGCTGCGGGAAGGCATCCTGACGGTGGAAGAGATGGCAAAGGAGGTGGAGCGGCTGTGCAAGTGACCCTCGACCATGTCACCCATACCTATCAGGCCGGCAGCCCCTTTCAATCCGTCGCCATCAAAGACGTCTCCATGACCGTGCGGGAAGGGGAATTCCTGGCCTTGATCGGGCATACGGGCTCCGGCAAATCCACCCTGGCCCAGCATATCAACGGGCTGCTCAAGCCCACGGAAGGCCGCGTGCTGCTGGACGGGAAGGACATCCACGAAAAAGGCTTCAACAAAAAAGAGGTCAGGCAGAAGGTGGGCCTGGTGTTCCAGTACCCGGAGCATCAGCTGTTTGAAGAAACGGTGGCAAAGGACGTGGCCTTCGGGCCCAAAAACCTGGGCCTATCCGACGGGGAAATCAAGGAGCGCGTGCGCGAGGCGCTTGCCAAGGTGGGCCTTGATCCTGCGGCGATGGAGGGCCGTTCGCCCTTCGAACTCTCCGGCGGGCAGATGCGCCGCGTCGCGATGGCGGGCGTATTGGCCATGCGGCCGCAGATCCTGGTGCTGGATGAGCCCGCCGCGGGGCTGGACCCCCAGAGCCGGGAGGATATGCTGCAATTGATTTTCGGCCTGCACAGCCAGGGGACCACCGTGGTCATGATCTCGCATTCCATGGACGACGTGGCCCGCTTCGCCACGCGCGCGGTGGTGATGGCGGAGGGCGCGATCGCCATGGAGGGCACGCCGGAGGAAATCTTTTCCCATGCGGAAGCGCTGGAGAAGATGGGCCTGGACGTGCCGTCGGTGTGCAAGCTGGGCATGCGGCTCAGGGAGCTTCATGTTCCATGCCCCGAGGAAATGTTTCGGGAGGATCAGGCGTTTGAAACGCTGCTGAAGCTGTGGAAGGGGGAAGATGCCCATGGCGCTCAGTAACATCACCCTGGGCCAGTATTACCCCACGGACAGCGCCGTGCACAAGATGGATCCCCGGGTCAAGATCCTGCTTCTGATCGCGCTGATCGTGGCGATCTTCCTGGCCCAAAGCCTGCTTGCTTTTCTGCCGGTGGCCGCGTATCTTCTGCTTGCCATCCGGCTTTCCAGGGTGCCTGTCCGCATGATGATCAAGAGCCTCAAGCCCCTTCGCCTCATCATCATCCTGACGTTCCTGCTCAACGTGTTTTTTCTGCAAGGGGAAACGCCGCTTGTGGACCTTGGCTTCGCGGTCATCAAAAAAGAAGCGCTTTTGACCGCCGTGCATTATTCCCTGCGCCTGGTGCTGCTGGTGCTGGGCAGCAGCCTTTTGACGCTCACCACCCCGCCCATCGCCCTGACGGACGGCCTCGAGCGCCTGCTTTCGCCGCTTCGGGTGATCCGTTTCCCCGCGCACGAAATGGCCATGATGATGTCCATCGCCCTTCGGTTCATCCCCACGCTCCTGGAGGAAGCCGATAAGATCATGAAGGCGCAGACCGCCCGCGGCGCGGATTTTGAATCCGGCAACCTGATCGCGCGCGCGAAGGCCATGGTGCCGCTGCTGGTGCCCCTGTTTGTCAGCGCGTTCCGCCGCGCGGGCGACCTGGCCATGGCCATGGAAGCCCGCTGCTATCACGGCGGCGAGGGCCGCACCAGGCTGCGGGTGCTCAAATGCGAAAAGCGGGATTATATCGCCTGCGCCGTCACCGCGCTGCTGATCGCCGCGGTGGTGCTGGCCGGGCTGCTGTGATTGAAAAAAATACTTCGTTTATTTTCTTAAATGTAACTTTTCCGTAACTGCTCAAACATAACGATCCGTTGACGAAAATGCGGGATATGGTACAATACTATCGTGCCGTCAATAATATACTCGGTACGGGAGGAAATCGGCTTGCCCGGTTTTCCCAAAGCCAGATCGTTTCCCAATCAATCGGAAGGAGCGTTTGAGAATGAAGAATTGGAAAAGACTGCTGGCCTGCATGGTCTGCGTGATGCTGCTGAGCGCGGCCTGCCCCGCTTCGTTGGCGGAAAAAGCCCAGGGTGAGAAAAAATCCAATAATTTACAGGAGACCGTGGCCGCGGCCATCGCCGGCATGTCCCCGGATGATCTGGACAAAGACGACGCCTCGTCGGATGAGGACGCGTTCAGCGTCAGCGGGGCGATGATTATCGTGGGCGACGATACGACGGACCCGGCGCATGAAAACGTGGAATACAGCGTCGAAACCATGGACGTCGATTCGCAGAATCTGACCGTGATTATCAAAGGCCTGACAGAAAAAGACAGCGATGCCGTGATGAAACTCATCAAGGACAACCTGGATTCCGTTGTAGACGGCGAGCCCGTGCAGGTGTACATGCCTGATCTGCTGGACGCGGAAAAGTACAGCGTACAGCTGTGGAACTACGACAACCAGCTCTGCTGGGCGGCGACGGCGGCCAACATGCTGTGGGTTTCCGGCTACGCGCAGGATGTGGAAAACCCGCTCACGGGCGAGCTCTTCAAAAACGAAGACGAGGTCCTTGATTACTTCCGCAGCCTGTATGAAGACGCGCCCGGATCGCCGGATCAGGGCATCTCGGTTTTCCTGAACGGCAGCGATCCGAAAGAAGGCATCCCCGGCTACGCGAAGCTGAAGAAACAGCCCCAGGGCCTCGCGCCAGAGGTGAAGGCGGAATGGGAAATGAGCAGCATCACGGATAATCCCTCCAACATCAGCATTCTGGACAAGATCTACGAGAGATCCATCGGCGTGCTGCTCAAAAGCCTGAATCTGATTACCCATGAGGTTGGGGATATGTCCCACTGGGTCACCGTCGTCGGCGTGATCGTCAACGATAAGACGACCTCGCTGAATGAAAGGTATGTGGGCATCGTCCTGGCCAATTCGGACAACGATCCGGTGAACGGAAGCGAAGACGTTTCCGACGCCGACAGGGCCGTTCAGGCCGCGCACGCGCCGAATTCGTATACCACCTATAAGCTTTCCCTGGTCAATTACGGAGATGACTTCGGCGAGCTGTGGACGGTGGAGGGCTTCCTGGAAGACCCGGTCTTCGCCACCATCATCACTTGGGTATGCTCCCTGACCGACAAGGCAAAGCTCGAACCCGAACCGCAGCCTGAACCCGAACCTGAACCCGAACCTGAACCTCAGCCCGTACCGGTACCGCAGCCCGATCCCGAACCGGCGCCTGCTCCCGCCCCGTCCTATCAGGAATCCGATTCCCAGGATAAGGCTGTCGTAAAAACCAAGTATGATTTCGACGCGATCGAAAAGCTGATGAAAGAGGAAGAGCTGACGGTCTACTCTCCCACCGACTGGGTCTATGACAAGGCGAACGGCGAAGGCTTCGACCTGTTTGTGCGCGCGTCCATCACCCGCCTGAGCAACCTGTACATGGATGGCGAGCTGATCGGCCTGAAGCGGTACAGCCTCACGGACTGCGGCAACGGGGTCTTCCTGCTTTCGATCAAGCAGGAAGTGATGCAGAAACTGGCGGAAGGCGAGCATTCCTTCCAGCTGGACCATCTGGATCTGGATGAAATCACCGAAATCATCACCGTAAAATAAGCGCGCCGCATCCGCCCAACGCGCGGAACGCGAAAGCGTCTCTCCCTCAGGGCAGCCTGCCGGACCGAAGCGGGCTGCCCTGTTTGTTTGTCCGATTATCCAGCGCACAAAAAAACCCATGAGCCGCGCAGCCCATGGGTTCTTTTTCGCGGATACTTGTCTTACGCCAGGATCTCCCCGTCGTTCTCCACGCTCACTTCTTCCACCTGACGGATGGCCCAGCGGGCCACGGTCATTTCGGTGGGAGCGGCGTTCTTCTGGCCGATGGCCAGGGTGATGGTTTCGTCCTTGATGCTTACGATCGTGCCGTAAATGCCGCCGATGGTCGTGATCCTGTCGCCGGGCTTCAGCGCGGCCAGCATGTCCTTGACCTTCTTATCCTTTTTCCGCTGGGGACGGATCAGCATGAAATAGAACACCGCGCCCATCAGCACCAGGGGCAGTACCATTTGCAGGATCGCCGCGACGGGGGACATTTCGGCAGTCTCCGCCACGGCTTCGCCCGCCTCGGCGACCGCTTCGCCCGACGTTTCCGCCAGCGCGGTGGAAATACCAAACAGCCAATTTTCGATCATGATTGTTAAACCGCCTTTCAACCGAGAATCTGTACCTGGTTATTATATAATGATTTTTCCCGCCTGTAAAGCCCGAAATCACGTTTATCGCGGCAAAATAAAGGCAAAAACAGACGGAAAAACCGCTCCGGCTCCTCCGATGCGGCGGAGGGCAAATGCGTCCAAATTGTAAATTGTTTCAAAATGATTACGCAATTATGTCGAATTTTATTGCAATTCCCCAGGTTCTTTGGTATACTGATATTCGGGATCGCCTGCGCCTCAAGCGAAGTTGCCTTTCCGTTTTCCCGGGAGGGGAAAATGGGCGCGGCTCCCTGCAAAAATGAATGAAAACCGCCGATTCATCCGTTTTTTATAGGAACGGCGGCGGGAGGCGCTGCCGAACGCTGGAAAAACGAAGGGAGAAAGATCCATGCAGTCCATGAACACCCCGGCCCAGACGCGGCCGCTGGTATACGCTTTGCAGCAGAATATCCGCCAGGTGATCGTGGGCAAGGATGACGCGATCGAATTGCTTTTGATCGCGCTGATTTGCCGCGGCCATGTGCTGATCGAGGACGTGCCGGGCGTGGGCAAGACGACGATGGCGGCGGCGCTGGCCAGGTCTTTGCAGTGCTCCTTCAAGCGTATCCAGTTCACCCCGGACGTGACGCCCTCCGATGTGACGGGCTTTACCATGGTGAATTTGCAGACCGGCGAAATGGAATTCAAGCCCGGCGCGGTGATGAGCCAGATCGTATTGGCCGATGAAATCAACCGCACCTCGCCCAAGACCCAGTCCTCCCTCCTGGAAGTGATGGAGGAAGGGCAGGTGACCGTGGACGGCGTGACCCACGCGCTGCCCAAGCCCTTCATGGTGATGGCCACCCAGAACCCGGTCGATTTCGTGGGCACCTATCCCTTGCCCGAAGCGCAGATGGACCGGTTTTTCCTGAAAATCTCGATGGGCTATCCCACGATCGAAGAAGAAATGGACGTGCTGGAAAGGTATTCCAGCCAGGTGACGCCGCTGCAAACGCTGATGCCCGTGTGCGGCGCGGAGGAGATCCTTTCGATGCAGGAGCAGCTTGGCGCCGTGTATGCCAGCCGCGAGGCCCGCAGCTATGTGGCCAACATCGTGGCGATGACCCGCACGCACCCGGCCCTCCAGCTCGGCGCGTCGCCCCGCGGGTCGATCGCGCTGCTCAAGGCCGCCCAGGCGTGCGCCCTGCTCTTTGGCCGTGATTACGTGCTGCCGGACGATATTCGGCACATGGCCCTGCCCGTGCTCTCCCACCGCCTGATCCTGACCCCCGAGGCCCGCATGAAGGGCGTATCGGCCCAGCAGGTATTGTCCCAGCTGCTGGATACGGTGCCGGTGCCCACGGGCCGGTCATGACGCGGCGCGGCCTGGCGGCGCTGGCCGCCCTGGCGACAAGCGGCGTGTGCGCCCTGTCCCTTGGAAACAAGCTGTATCTGTACATGGCCGCGGTGCTGGCGGCGGCGCTCGCGTACGGGTTTATCAGCTGCCTGTGGACCAGGCTCACGGTTTTCTGCGGCCAGTATGTGAACGCGAAAACGGTCACCCGCGGCGAAAACGCGCAATTGACGCTGCGGGCGGGCCATAAGTGCTTTTTGCCCGTCGGCTCCCTGCAGGGGCGGTTCGTTTATGACGGGCAGGCCAGCGAATGCGCGTTTCCCACCGCGCCTTTTACCCCGCATGAGCGCAAGATGCAGGTGCCCGCCCGCCACGTGGGCCAGTATGAGGCGGGGTTTCAATACGTGGCCGTGCAGGATCTGTTCGGCCTTTTTTCCATGAAATCCAGGCCCCGGGACGCGGTGTCGCTGCTCACGGTGCTGCCCCGGCCCTTTGACATTGATAAGCCGCGTTTTACCGTGGGGGACGACGGAAGCGCCGCCCTCGCCCGCACGCAGGAGGATTACAACGCGCCCGAGGACGTGCGCGCCTACCGCGCCGGGGACGCCATGAAGCGCATCCACTGGAAGCTGTCCTCCCGCAAGCGGGAATTGCTGGTGCGCCGGTTCGAGACCCCCGCGCCGCCGGATACCCTGATCATCCTGGACTGCGATATGCCAAGGGGCGGGGAAAACGTCGCCGAGGGCAAGGAGAACCTGCGCGACGCGCTGTGCGAAACGGCGGTGGCGGTCGCCCGGCTGCAGATGGAGGATGGCAGCCCCGTCCGCCTGCCCATTTACGGCAGGCAGGCCAACGAGTTTTCCTCCGATAACGCGGCCAGCCTGTCGCTTTTGCAGGAAATGCTGGCGCTCCAGCCCTTTGGCGGCGGCGAGGATTTTGCGCGGGTGCTGAATTTGGAGCTTCGCCGCATGCGCAGGACCGGCGCGGCGGTCATCATTACCACGCGGCTGGACGCCCAGATCGTGGAAGGGGTGAGCCACATTCGCCGCATGGGCCCGAGCGCCCGGCTGTACCTGGTCACCTATACCCCGGACGATCCGGATTATCAGCCCTTTGTGACCCGCCTGCAGCATCATTTGGTGGAGGTTTGCTATGTCACGCCTGCGTGAATGGGATTGGAAGGCGTCGATCCTGGGTTATTTTACGCCGCTTCTGCTCAGCCTGGGGATGAGCCTGACGCTGCTGCGCGCCTTGCTGCCGCAGGAGGCGCTGTGGCCCGCCGCGCTGCTTTGCGCGGGCTTCACCCTCTTTTTTTACGTGCTTTTTTCGTTTCCGATCAAAAGAAAATGGCTGCTGCCCGCGCTCGCCGTCCTGGGGTTTGGCGTCTGGGGCGCGCTGGGCGGCGGCCCTGTGTTCGTCCTGATCCAGCTCGGCAGGGCGGCCATGCTGTCCTTCCGGGGCATTCCGGACGCGTCCGCGCCTTACGCCGATACCGCGCGCTGGGCGGTGTGCCTCGTTTTTTCGCTGGTCGGCGCGTCCTTATGCTGGGATCATACGCTGCCCCTGTCCATGTTTACGGTCATCACCATCGTGGCCCTGAGCTTTTTGTTCGGCGCGCAGGCCGAGCTGCTTTTGTGCGCTGTCCCCGCGGCCGCGGGCCTGCTGCTCATGGCGGCGGAGGAAAAAGGCAAGCGCGTGTCCGGCGTGGCCGTGGCCGCGCTGCTGGCGGTGATCGCCTTTGTGCTGATGCCCGCCCGGGCGCAGACGTACGCGCCGTTGCAGCGGGCGGCGGAGCGCATCCGGGAATTTGTGGAGGATTACCTGCTCTTTAACGAGTACCGTTCCTCCTTCTCCCTGACCACCGAGGGCTTTCAGCCGCTGAACGAGCGCCTGGGCGGCCCGGCGGAGCCGGAGGATCACAGCGTGATGGAGGTCACCACCGACCGCACCGTGCTGCTTCGCGGCAAAACCTACGATGATTATACCGGCCTCAACTGGTACGATTCCCTTTCCTCCCGGCGGTATCTGGCGGCGTCGCCGCGCTTTTCGGCGCTGCGCGAGGAACTGTTCGATCTGGCGCGGCCCTTGAGCGGCGAGGACATCGCGCCGTTGACGCTTCATGTGCATATCCTGGGCAATGGAGCGACCACCCTGTTTACGCCCGCCCGCACCCGCTCCCTGCAATTGGAAAGCGAGCGCATGGTGCTCTATTACAATCTGGCGGCGGAGCAGTTCATCACCCGCGACCTCAAACCCGGGGACGCCTATACCCTGACTTACCTGCCTTATACGCCCGGCGGGACCGTCACGGAGGAGGCCGTGCGCCAATGCGCGGACCTTGCGGACCCCTACTATGACGAAGTCATGGAAAAATACATGACCATCCCCCGCCATATCCAGAAGGAAATCTACGATATCGCCGAAAAAGCGACCATCGGGTGCAGCACGCCCTATGAAAAAGCCCTGGCCATCCAGTATTACCTGCGCTCGCATTATGCCTACAGCCTGCGCGTCAAAACCCCGCCGGACGGCGTGGATTTCCTGGCATGGTTCCTGATTGGCGAAAAGGAGGGCTACTGCACCTATTTCGCAACGGCCATGACCATGCTCTGCCGCATCGCGGGCGTCCCCGCCCGGTATGTGACCGGGTATTTGGCCATTCCCGACGACAACGGCGTTGCCCTTGTCACTGGCGAACAGGCGCACGCCTGGACGGAGGTTTACCTGAACGGCTTTGGCTGGCTGGATTTTGACCCGACGCCCCGCCGGGACAACACGCGCACGCCTGATTCCGACAAAGACAGCAGGCAGCCGCCGGATTCTTCGCCCTCGCCTTCGCCGTCCCCTTCGCCTTCGCCTGAACCTACGCCGTCTCCGTCCCCGGAAGTGGAGCGGACGCCCACGCCGGAGCCCTCCGACGAGCCCCCGCAGGACGATCCCGAGAATCCGCCGACGCCCACCCCGCCCCCGCAGGATGAGCCGACGCCCTCGCCGACGCCGGATGACCGGCACGATCCGAATGACGACCGCCCGCCCTTCCCCTGGTGGATCATCCTGGTGATCCTGGCCGTTTCCGCGCTGATCGTTTGGCGCTATCTCGCCACGGAGCCGGTGCGCCGCGCCAGGCGCCGCCCGCAGCAGGGCGCGGAGATTCTCTTTGACGCGTCGCTTCGCCTGCTCGCCCTGGGCGGCCTTGCCCGCAGGCCCGAGGAAACCATGCACGATTTTGCCGCGCGCGCGGAAAAGCCGCTTCAGGAAAAGCATATGCCCTCCCTGCTCCCGATGACGGACCAGATCGCGGCCCAGGTCTATGGCCGCCATGCGGCGGACGCAAAGCCTTTTGAAACGTATTACCTTGCCATCCGCAAGGCGTCCCCGCCCCTTAAGCGCTTTGCCGCCGTAATGAAAAACATGCTGTGCGGGAACCGGAAAAAACCGAAACGGAAGGCGCGGGCCGCAAAGCCGAAAAAAACCCGCAAACAGAAAAAGAGATAAACAGGATCGCCCTGCGGACATGGACGGAGCCATGCGCGCAGGGCGGTTTTTCAAAGGAAACGATTGCTGTCTGCGCAGAGAACTGCACCGGCAGGGGAATCGATTGGAAATTTACTGATTGTGCGGGCGGGCACGGCGGATGATCAGCAGGCCGAAGAGCAGCACGGCTGCCGCGATGGCGGCCTGGATCCATTGCCCGGTCTGATCCGCCTGTTCTGTGCTCGGGAAGGGCATGCCGCCGGGCATATCCTGGGGTTGTCCGCGCCGGGAATCCCGGTCTCCGCGGCTGCTCTGCTCGGCGGGGCGCTCGGTCGCAGCGCTGTCGGCCGCCGGCGTTTGGGACGCTTCGGGAGACGCGGAAGGCGTGGGCGCGGCGTTCGTATCCGCGCTGCCGCCCGCGCTGCCGCCGAAGGACGCGCCGTCCCCATATCAGACATCGTGCCGCCGTCCTGGGGCGGGGTGAAGCCCTCGGGCATTTCCATGCCGCTCGGCATGGAGAATCCTTCCGCTCCGCCGCTCGGCATTCCGCCCCCGAAGCCGCCGCCCTTGCTGCTGTTCATGCTGCCCATGTTCGCGGTGGAAATATCACTGGCGTCGATCAGGGCGTCGCTGTTGCGCTGGGCCGCGCTGGTGGAGGGAATGGTGCCGTCCAGCTGGCCGCGGATGCTTTCGCCGCGCTTGGCGCCCACGCCGTCCCGCTTCATCTTGCATTCCAGCATGATGTAGGAAAGATCGTCGTTGTAATACCGGATGCGGAATTTGCGCCGTTCGTTCACGCCGTCCAGCTTTTCATGCAGGGCCGTGTCCAAAGGATCGTCGAAGTACAGGCTGCGGATGCAGTAGCAGCCGCGTTCCTTCGCGTGGGGGTCGATCCTGGCCACGGCGCTCAAATTGGCGCGGATGGCGGCGGCGTCTCCCGGCGAAATGACGTGCTTGATTTCATGCCGGTAAATCATGATCTGCATTCCTCCTTTCCTGACATTGATCAGAGTATATCGGCTCAACCTTAAAGAAGCCTTAAAAAACGGCTGCGGAGATTTTTCTGTCCGTCCGCAGGCGATTTTTCTCCGACTGCTGTATTATACCGCACAGAAATCCTCCGCAGCTTGGAAAATATCAAACATGCATATGGAAATTTCTATATGCATGGGCTTGTGAATAGCAGAGAAGAAACCGGGACCGGGCAATTTGTGCTGCCGGCGGCGGGCCGGAGGGAGAAAAGTATCCGCGCTACACCGCCCGCCATTCCACGGCCTGGGCATCAAAGCGCTGCGGCGGCTCCAGCTTCTCCAGCATGCGCGCGATCACATGCTCGGGCACCCTGTCCGCGCGGAGCGCGTTCCTGAGCAGGTTTTCTTCCCAGTCCGTTTCCAGGTACACCACGCGCACCCGGGCCCCGTAGTCCTCAAACTGGCTGATCTGCCGGGCGCGGAGCGCGGTCAGGCTGGTGGCGTTCCAGACGAAGGGCCGGTGGCTGCGCAGATACCCCCGGGCTTCCTCCCGCGCGGCCTGCACCGCCCGGCTTTGATCGCCGCTCGGCCGGATGCCGAGCCGCTTTCGCCAATCGTCCAGGCAGACCTGCGGAAGATCGGGCTTCTGCGCTTTCAGCCACGTATCCTTGCCCGTTCCGGGCAGGCCGCACATCAGGAGCGCTTCGCCCCAGGAAGCGTCATACAGCGCCTGATCCGGCCAGACAGAGCCGCCCGAAAACAGCGCGCGGGCGGTTTTTGCCGAGGCGAAGGGATAGGGCTTCATCAGGCATCCCGCCTCCCTGGCGAGCTCCCGGCTCAATTCCACCCGATCCAGCCTTTCCTGCCTGTCCGGGCAGAGGTGGCCCCGCACGTCGGCTTCGGCAAGCAGGCACAGCGCGTTGAGCGAAAAATCCGGGGCCAGCTCGCCGTTGGATGCGATCCTGAGGGCGTGCGCCGGCCCGTCCCCGCGTTCAAACAGGCGGAGCGGCAGGGTGTGATACCGGATCAGCAGGCACACCGCTTCCCGAAACTGCATCCTTTCCGTCTTCCCGCACAGGCCGTATTCCGTCCAGAGCAGCTTTCGCGCCTGCTGCGCGCCGATCGGCCCGTGGTTCGGGGCGATAAACGCGCCGTCCGCCAAACGCGTGCAGGTGATTTTACCGATATCATGAAGAAGCGTCGCCAAAGAGACGGCGTTTCTTTGGTTTTCCGCAAGCGCGCGGAACGCGGGCAGGCCGGCCAGCGCTTCGCATGCCAGGCGGGTATGGGCCATCACGTCCCCTTCGCCGTGCCAGACGGGGTTTTGCCGGGCGCCCGCCATGCCGGAAAAGAGCGCGTCCAGGCCGGGCAGCGCTTTGAGCGCGGCCCAGTCGTACCGATAAGCCGGCGGATGCGGAAGGGCGTTAAGTAAAGCCTCAAATGCGTTCATTGGTCGTTCCTTGATGATTCGGCGGCCCGGAACAGGCTGTCCATGGGGCGGCACAGGCGGTTGGGAATGATCGGGCGTTCCAGCCAATGGGACTGCGAGGCTTCCACCGTCTGGGTGAAGGAGGGGCGGACGAACTTGACGCGCCGGACCACCCGCCCGTTTTCTTCCACTTTGATATAGAGTCCTTCCATGGTGCGGCTATGGTCCGTTTCCCTTGCGATGCGCTCCGGGTCCTGCCCCGCGCGCAGGGCGGCCAGGCGGAGAGCGTCAAGATGCGAGGCGGTGATATACGCGGAATCGCCCAGCAGGGGAAGGATCTGCCCGAGCCGTTCAAACGTTCCTTCCCGGAGGACGCGCACGGAGCTGACCCCGATCGGATCGGTGAGCTTCAGGCGGCTTTCCGTGTCCAGGAACGCGCCGGTTTCCCGGTCGAGCAGATCAAAGGCCATGAAATAATGCGGCAGCGCGTCGTAGAAGACGGTGTGCTTGGCGTACATCCATTCGCCGTACAGGACATAGCGGGAGCCGAGGACCGCATACAGCTGATCCCGCTTCACCGCCGCCCACTGCTTGAAAAGCTGGTAATGCTTTTCGCGGTAGCCGCCCGTCAGAAAATGCCCGCGGCTCTGCAAATAAAGCCGCCCGGCCGGGTCAAAGGATACGGCGCTGTTGGCGCCGTCGATCTTTTCCTCGATCACCAGACGCCGCCCGGCGATTTCCGAAAAGGGCACCTGGGATAAATCTTCGTCCCCCGGCTGCAATTGGCTTCCCTCCAGATGGGGCGTGCGGGGGTATTTGATGATTTTGTATTCGCAGTCCATGTTTCCCTATCCTTTTTTCGCGAAGAGCACAAGATGGCCGGGCACGCCGTCAAAACGGAGGCTTTGGCACCCCGCCGCCTCAAAAAGCGCGGTCAGAGAATCCTTGGAAAAAAGATGGATATGCTCGGGATTGCTGTCCGGCTTGCTGGGCACGGTGAGCACGACGAAGCGGCGGGCGAGGCGCACGGCGCTGCGCACCGCGGCCGCGGCGTCCGGGATATGCTCCAGGACCTCCAGCATCGTTACCACGTCGAACGCGCCGTCTTCCTCCGCGCAGGCGCAAATGTTTTCCCGAAGAACAGTCAGCTCATCCACGCCGCCAAGGCGCACGGCGTCCAGCAGCGCGGCCCTGCTGTCCGAAATTTCCATGCTGGCGACCGGAACGGACGGAAACTGCCGCAGGAAAGGAAACAAAAATACGCCGCGCCCGCTGCCCACATCCAGGAGGCTTTCCGGGGAAACGGCCCTGAGAAAGCCCAGCACCGTCCGCACCCTGGGCAATTCCTCAAAGCGCTTGAAATGGTGCAGCTTGACGTTTTCCGCGCGGGCGGCCTCCATCAGCGCCAGGCATTCCGCGTCCGAAAGCGCGCTCAGCGGCTTTTCATACAACGGGCCCCGGCCGCGCAGCGTTCCGCGGATATAGGCCGCCGTAAAGGGAAGATCATAGCGTTCCGACATGGCGTTTCCTCCGTCAAAGGGCCGTTTCCGTCCGGATGCAGGCGGGATACGCATCCTTTAGCGCAAGGAACGCCCGGTCCGCCGCATCGCCCGACGCGAACGCGCCGAACACCACCGAGCCGGACCCCGTCATCTGCGCGAAGGCCGCGCCAAGCGAATAAAGCTGATCCCGCGCCGCGGCGATGGCCGGCCTTAGGGGGATGGACGCGCTCTCCAGCACGTTCCCGGCGCACGCTCTGAGCGCGGAAAGATCGCCTTGCGCAAGCGCCCGCATGGCTTTTTCCGTATCGGGCCGTTTGTATTCGCCGCTATGGTACGCTTCAAACACTTCCTTGGTGGACAGCGCGCCGCAGGGCTGCACGAGCACCAGCGGAAAAACGCGGCTGAAAATGGGCGTCAGCCTTTCGCCGATGCCCTGCGCGCGCCGCGGCGCGTCATGCAGGCAAAAGGGGATGTCCGCGCCGAGCGTTTCCCCGATCTGGCATAGATCAGAAAACGACAGGCCCGCGCCCCACAGGGCGTTCAAGCCCTTGAGCGCCGCCGCCGCGTCCGCGCTGCCGCCGCCCAGGCCCGCGCCCATGGGGATGCGCTTGACCAAACGCATTTTCGCGCCTTGGCTTAGGCCCGCTGCTTTTTGCAGCGCTCGGGCCGAGCGCAGCACCAGGTTGCTTTCATCCGCGGGCAGGCCGCTGCCGCCTTCTATGGAAAGGGAAAGCGCGTCCGCCTGTTCCATGGTCAGGGTGTCGTGCAGGGCAAGCGGCTGCATCAGCATGTCCAGCAGATGATAGCCGTCCGCCCGACGGCCCGTCACGTCCAGTGTCCAGTTGATTTTTGCGCGTGCTTCAAGCCTCATGGGAGCCTCCTATGCTTTCAGCCTTCCGCGGAGGCGGCGGGTGACGGGCAGCTCGAACAGGTAGGTCAGCAGCGTCGCCAGCAGGAGGGCCAGCAGATAGCAAAGCAGGGTATAGGTGACCTGCCAGGTAAAATCAGCCGCGCGCCAGGGCTCCTTTGAAGCGCTCGGCACCAGGCCCCATTTGCGGATCCGGACCGCCAGCAGCTGGTGGTAAATATAAAATTGGTAGGAAACGGACGCAAGGAACCGCATGACCCGGTTGCCAAGCGCGAACCGGAAGGCGGCGCACGAAAACGAAATGCAAACGCAAAAGCACGAAAGCATGAGCGTCAGCGGGAAGCGGCGCGTCATCTGGCCCAAACGGATCGCCTGGGATTCGTAGAGCAAGACCTGCGCCTGAAGCAACGGAACGATCAGCGCCGCGCAAAAGCCGGCCATCACGGTAAAAAACAGGCGCGTGAAGCGGTCCTGCGGGCTGCCGAGCTTCTTTCGCAGCGCCGTGATCACGGCCGCGGCGGCAAAGCCCTGGGCGTACACATCCAGGAAGGCGGGCAGCTGGTTAAAATACATGCTGCTGTCCGGCTGCAGGGCGGCATAATAGCGGAAGGCCAGGGCCGCGGCGGTCATCAGGCAGTAGGTGAGCGCCGGGAGCTTCCGAAAGCACCGGGACAAAAGCGGGAAGAGCAGATAAAACTGCATTTCCACCGCCAGCGTCCACAGCGCGCCGTTGATGGGCGAGCGGAAATACGTGAAGGGGAAGAGGTTGAACGTGAAGGTGAGGTGCGCGGCCAGGTCGAGGGCCGCTGCGGAAGCGTCCTGATACACGCCCTGCACGCAGGCGATCACGAACATGGGGAGAACGCACAAAAGATACGAGGGCAGGATGCGGATCAGCCGCCGCTTATAAAACGGCAGCGCCCTGGGCAGCTTGCTTCCCGCCTGGGCATAGGGCAGGTACAGCAGCAGGCCCGATAAAAGCAGCATCCCATCCACCCACACATACCCGGTGCACGACAAAAAAGCCAGGCTGATGTTTACGCTGCCGAGCTCGATCCTGGGAAACAGCCAGCCCTGCTGCCAGAAATGGTACCAGGCGACCAGGGCAACGCAAATCACCCGGACGCCGTCCAGCACGTCGATATGCCTGAGGTCCGGGGCTTCGCGGTATGGCCGGAAAAAGGAATAAACTTTTTGTTCCATGCTGGTTCAGTCTTTTGTATCCTCTTTGACCACCGTCATGCGGTACATCGTCTTTTGCTTCACGCTGCGCAGGTTCAGGTGGGTATCGCTGTGGGATACGATCTCATAGGCGTACGCCGTTTCATCGGGCCTGTCGCCGACATTGAGGGCATACATATTGGGCACGGTGTAATAGTATTCGCGCCCGCCGATGGAGCAGGTGCCGTCCTCCCGGAATTCCATCACCATATCGCCCTTTTCCGTCTGCCAAACGCCCATGATGCGGTAAACGGTCTTGTTCAGCCGGTAGGAGGATACATCCTTGTAATCCAGGATCTCTTTATAATAGACCAGCGCCTCAAAGGGCTTTTTCTGGCTGTAGAGTGAATTGGCGTATTGATAGCAGGCGTCCCTGTACATGGTGGGGATATCGGCGTATTCCTCGGTCAGGAATTCTCTGGACAGGGGGGCCAAAAGCCCCACGACCGTCTGATAGTCCTTTTGCTTCATGGCGTCCTTCGCGGCGGCGTAGGCTTCGGAATAGTAGCGGTCGGCGATGGTCTGGGCCTGCTGCTTGGCGTCCTGATAATCCCCGGCCTGGGCAAAGAGCGCGGCGGCGGCGGACAGATCGCCCGCTTCCAGCTTGGCCTTCGCGAGCTGGTAGGCCAGCGCCTGCTGCCTCTTTCTGGCGTCCTGATAGCCGGAAATGGAGGCGAACAGCTCCATCGCCCCTTCCAGATCGCCTTCGCTTTGCCTGTTCAGCGCGATTTCATAGACGCAGCCCTGGTATTGCTGCTTCGCGTCCTCATAATCCTCCAGGGCCTCGAAGATCGGCATGGCGGCCTCATAATCGCCCTGGGCTTTGAGATCGAGCCCCAGCAGATACCGGGCCTGGTTCAGGTGCTCCTGGGCGTTCTGGTAATCCTCCATTTCGATGAGCATTTCAATGGCCTGCTCATACTGCCCGTTATCCACCAGCGAGAGGGCGTAGCCGTAACGCGCGGCCTGAAGCTCTTCCTCGCTGTTTTGGTAATCGTTCAGCTGGGTCAGCAGCTCGATGGCCTCGGCGTAGCTTCGGCTGTTCATCTTTTCGATGGCGCGGGCGTAGAGGATGCGATTGGTCTGCTCCAGCGCGTCCTTGTAGGCGGGAATGGTCTGCAGCATGGAAAGGGCTTCGTCCTCTTTTCCTTCTTCCAGCAGGGCCATGGCCGGGCGGTACACGGCCTCCATTTTCGCCTGCTGCGCGCTTTCCAGATCCGGCGCCTTATCAAAGAAAGCGAGAGCGCCTTCGTAATCGTCCGCGCTGAGCAGCTCCATGCCCTGCTGATAATAGCATTCCTGCAGCAGCGTCTTGGAATCCTGATAGCCCGAGATTTTTTCCAGCATTTCCGCGGCGCGCGCATATTCCCCCTCGCCCATCAGGGCGACGGCGGGGGCGTACAGGCAGGCGGCGGCGCGGCGGTACGCGTCCGAATAATCGCCGGCGAGCAGGAAATATTCCGCGGCCTTGTCATAATCCGCGTCGCCGAAATATTTTTCGCCCGCGCTGTAATACGCCTTCTGCAATTGCAGGGGCGAATCGCGGTATTCGCCCAGCTGCAGGTAGTATTCGATGGCCTCCAGGGGCTTTCCCGCGGCCAGGGCTTCCCCGGCGGGCAGATACAGGCATTCCGTCGCGTTGACGGCGGCGTTCTGATAGCCGCCCAGCGCCAGGAATTTTTCGCGGGCAGCGGCGTAGTCCTTGCTGTTCATCAGGGACATGGCCCATTCGTATTTCGCCTGGGTCCGTTTGGCGCGGGAATCGCTGTAATTGGGGATCTGCTCGTACATGCTGATCGCGTCCGCCCAGTTGCCGGCGCTCAGCAGCTTTTCGGCGTAGAGATAGCGCGCCTCCAGGGCCTTTTGCGCGCTGTCCTTGTAATCACCCAGGGCGTCAAAGGCGTTCCACGCGGCGCGAAGGGAGGTATAGGTGCCGCCGTTCAGGGCGGAGGCGGCGGCGCGGTAATCGCACTCCAGCGCGAGGTCCGCGCAGTCCCGGTAATCCTCCAGGGCCAGGAACTGTTCCTTGGCCGAATCGTACTGCCCGTTTTCCAGGGCGCGGTTGGCCATGTAATATTTATAGTAGGGGATGCCGTGGAAATAGACGCCGTACGCGGCCCCGGCGAGCAGCAAAACGGTGATGAGCGTGGTGAGGATGATCCTGCGGCGGCGGCGGCGCTTTCTGTCGGCGGCTTCCTTGGCGGCGGCGGTCTGGCGCGCGAGCTCGCGCTCCCGCCGCTGTTCCTCCTCCAGCACGCTTTGGCGGTCGAATACGATCTTGCCGATGGCGGCTTCGTTCAGCTTGGTGAAGATTTCGTGCTTGTCCCGGTGGCAGCGGCGGCATTCATCCTCGCGCGCGGCGTTGGGCCTGCCGCATACGCAGACCCATACGCTGCCCTGATCGCTGGGAAAGCAGGACGCGTCGCGCCCGGCCAATTCCTGCATCACCACCAGCTGCGGCCCGCTGAGCACGGGCGAGGGGCGGTATTCGGACATGGAGGCGACGCCGCGGCGCCAAACGGTGCCATCCTCATACCAGACCTTTTCGATCAGCACCTCCAGATCCTGGGCCTGCGCCCCCTCCTCCACGGCAAGGGACGCCTCGAACGCGTGATGCGCAAGGCCTTCCAGGCCCTGCACCCTTTCCACATGGCGGGCGTAGCGCTCGCCCTCTCCGTTATAGCAGAGCACGCAAAACTGGACGCTGCCGACGTCCTTTTCGGAGAGGTTATAGATTTGCATGGTCAGGATGGGATATTCCGGCGTGGGCATTTTGCAATGCCATAATTCAATGGGACAGGTCAAATCGATCCGCATGGAAACGCCTCCGTCTGCGGCTCATGGATCCGCGAAAAAATCATATTCTCAGGTGCCGGCCCAACAGGCGGAATCAAACGACGGTCAGGATCATTTCATCCAGGATGCCGTCGGTAAAGGACAGGTGGAAGCGGACGGTCCGGCCGTCTTCCAGGGCCAGGGCGTACTGGATCTCCGCGCCGTAGGCGTTATAGCTGAGCACGCCGAAGGGGGCCTGCTGCCCGTCGCCGTAGAGCAGGAAGACGCCGTCGCCCGTCATTTCCAGCGCGTGGCGGAAGCGGTTGAGCACGCTGTCCATGGTATCGCCGACGCGCACGCCGCGGGGGCCTTCCAGGGTTTCGGAGGTCACGGTGAGCACCTTCTGGTGGATCTCGTTCCTGTTTTCATCGTACACCAGCAGCAGGGAAATGCCTTCCCAATCCATCTGGCGGAGCGCGTGGGGGACAGCGCCCGTCTGATCGTCGCTCCAGGCGTCGCCAAGGGCTTCGCCCAGGGTTTCCAGGGCGGTTTCGGGCGTCAGGTCCAGCAGGTCCGTGCCCAGAAGATCCGCCGTGCGCAGCCCCAGGTCTTCCCGCACGAAGGGCTCCAGCGCCCCGCTTTCATCCGTGGGATACGCGAAATACTCCCTGTTTTCCTGGATGGCGGCGATTTCGTTGATTTGCCCGAGCGCCTCCTCCTGCGGGATCAGCTTGTCCATATCCTCGATGGAGATGGCGAAAACCATGCCGTCCCTGATCTCATAGCGCACGCGGCAGCAGATCACCTCGTCCGCCTGCCAGAAATAAACCGCATGCACCACCTGGGTCACCCGCTGGCCGTCGCGCAGCAGATAACCGGCCGTCACTTCAGGCTGCTCGCCGCGCACATACAGCGCAGCGTCATAATAGGAGCCGTAAAGGCCGGGGTTATCGTTTGGGTAGGCGGCGAGCAGCTCATCCAGGGACGCGCCGATCAGAAGGCCTCTGGGGTCTTCCTGGCCCATGGCCAGCTCCGCGCCGAGCACGGCGGTGGTTTCCGTCAGCGTTTCCTCGGCGATCTGGAGGGAGCCGCCGGCAAATATCGCCTGCATGGGGCCGCCCTCTTCCAGGCTTACCACGGTGCCAAGATCAGGGTCCGCCAGCGCGGAGGCGACCAGCTTGGTCAGGTAGATCTGCATTTCTTCATACGTCAGCGCAGGGCTTTCCTCGGCTTCGGGCACGTTTTCCGCCAGGGCGGGGGAAGCGAGCAGCAAGAGCGCCAGCAGCAGGGATAACATTTTTTTCATGGTTTGCTCTCCTTATATTGTTGCCGTTCACGGGCTTTGATGGGGATCATGCGGCGAGAGGAACGCGGGAAAAAACCGAAAAGGGGAAGGCCGCTCGTCAGGGCAGATCGGTCACGCCGTCCGGCGTGACCAGGGCATAGAGCAGCTTTGCCCGCGGCGCGGGCTCTTTTGCAAAGGAAAGGGCGGAGAGGATCTTTTCCTCCGCTTCTTTCGCGCTTTCTTCATTCCGGGCGTGCAGCATGCACAGCGCGTCGCCCGCTTTGACGAAATCGCCGATGCGCTTTTCCATCACGAAGCCAACGGCGGGATCGATCCGGTCTTCCTTGCGCACGCGGCCCGCGCCCATGCGCTGCGCAGCAAGGCCCAGGGCCGTGCCGTTCACATGGGAAAGGAAGCCGTCTTCCTTCGCAAGCACCGGGCGGATCAGGGGGGCTTTGGGCAGGAGCGAAAGATCGTCGCACACGCGGCTGTCCCCGCCCTGGGCGGAAATCATCTGCTTCAGCTTTTCAAGGCCCCGGCCGCTGTCCAAAGCGCCGTTGAGGAGCGCGAGGGCTTCCTCCTGCGTGTTTGCGACCTGGGAAGCGATCAGCATCTGCGCGCCGAGGAACAGGCTCACGTGCTTGAGCGGCCCCTGTGCGCGGCCCGCCAGGATATCGATGGCTTCCTTGACCTCCAGGGCGTTGCCCACGTGCGAGCCAAGCGGCTCCTCCATGCCGGACACCACGGCCACGATGCGCCGTCCGGCGTGATGGCCGATCTCCACCATGGCCCGGGCCAATTCCTTGGAGGCTTCGAGCGAAGGCATCAGCGCGCCGGAGCCCGCCTTCACATCCAGGACGATGGCCTGCGCGCCGGAAGCGAATTTTTTGCTCAATATGCTGGATACGATCAGCGGGATGGAATCCACCGTGGCGGTCACGTCGCGCAGGGCGTAGAGGCGCTTATCCGCGGGGGCCAGCTGCGCGCTCTGGCTCACCACCGCGCAGCCGATCCTGTCCACGATGGAAATGAATTCGTCCTCCGGCAGGCTGACCTTCATGCCGGGGATGCTTTCGAGCTTATCGAGCGTCCCGCCCGTATGGCCAAGGCCGCGCCCGCTCATTTTGAGCACCTTGCCCCCGCAGGCGGCGACCAGCGGGGCCAGCACCAGCGTGGTGGTATCGCCGACGCCGCCCGTCGAATGCTTATCCACGGGAATGCCGCTGATATCCGGGCGCAGCATATCGCCGCTTTCCGCCATGGCCATGGTCAGATCAGCCGTCTCCCGGGCGTCCATGCCGTTGAGGCGGATCGCCATCAGCAGGGCGGAGAGCTGATAATCGGGAATGGATAAGTCTGCCGCACCCCGAACAAAAAAACGGATCTCTTCCCGCGTCAGGGCCCGGCGCTGCTTTTTGTTTTCCAGGATGGTGATGATATCCATGTATAAACCTACCTTATAAAACATTCCGTTACAGTATAGCATACTTCTGTGGTTACGTAAAGCGAAACATGAAAATTTACTGTAAAAATGTTGTGACATTCTTAAAAAAATGCTTGACCTCGTAACAAATATGTAATACAATGTAAAAGAAAGAATGGATTTTTTCATTTTTTGTTCAAATTCCGTGGTGAAATGACGCGCGTGCGCGCCATGAAACACATGTGGATGGGGTGTCAGTTTCCATGAAGCAAACAGGAAAATTCAGACGGTTTCTCTCTCTGGCGCTGATGCTGGCGCTGACGCTGTCAATGCTGCCCGTACCGGGCGCGGCGGAAGGCTTCAGGCAGTACGCTTATCTTGTCATTCAGGATAAAACTCTGGAAAACCGAGTGGTGAATTTCCGGAATTCGCCCAATACGAACGACACCACCAATTACCCCATCGCGCGCCTGCCCGAATACTGGGTGGTGCAGGTGCTGGCGACAGCGACCGGCGGCGGGCACAAGTGGTATCAGGTGATTGCCAACGTGAATCTTTCGGGCGGAACGCCGCTGTACAGGACCGGCTATATCATGGCCGAGTATGTGCAGATCATGTCCACCCAGGATATCGCCAGCTGGCTGAACAACCAGACCGATATGTATGTTCCGGGCCAATCTGCGCCCACCCAGGTCCCCACCGTGAGCGAAAAGCCCGTGGAGGGCAATACCCCCACGCCCACGCCGTACCCCGTCGGCCAGAACGGCTTCATCCGCACGGTGGTGGGCAGCGTGAACCTGCGCCTTTCGCCCGATGGCAAGGTCATCAACGAAAACAACCAGATCCCCCTGGGCACCGTGCTTGCCTATTACAGCCTGACCACCGTGGGCGCTTACCGCTGGGCCCTGGTTCAGTATAACGGCAAGGCCGGCTATGTGCGCTCCGATTGCTTCCAATTCTGCGACGCGAGCGGCAACATCATCGACGTGGGCGTAACGCCTACGCCGCCTGCCGCCACCCCAACGCCCACCTCCGCGATCCCCACGAACACCACCGCCGCTTATTACGGCAAGGTCACCGAAGACAACGTGTTCTTCCGCAAGGCCATGAGCTATCGGGCGGATTACTGGGCCAAGCTGCCCGCCGGATGGACGCTGGAGGTCACGGATACCACCGTCTTCAACAACAAGATCATTTGGTACAAAGTGCGCGGCGGCATTCCTTCCAATCCGACCGCGACCTATATCGGCTATATCGACGGCGACTACTTTGAGATGATCAACACGCCCACCGCGGCCCCGGGCCCCGTCACCGAAGCCCCCACCGCCGCGCCCGTGACCGGCGTGCCCTCCGCCGGCAATTATATCAAGATCGTCAAGGACAAAGTCAATATCCGCAAGACTCCGGGCGGCACCGTGCTGACCCCCACGGCGGAAAGCAAGCTGCGCCTCGGCGTGGTGCTTCCGTACACGGAAGGCCCCGTGGAGGCATACATGGACAACCAGAAGTACAGCTGGGTGAAGATCACCTGGGGCAGCATCACGGGCTATGTGCGGTCCGACTGCTACCAATACTGCGACGCCACCGGCAAGACGGTCAGCGCGCCGACGCCGCTGCCCACCGCGTCCCCGACGCCCTATGCCGGCGTCGTCACCCCCGCTCCGACCGGCAGCATCACCGAACAGGGCTATATCAAGCTCATCAAGGGCGGCGTGAACCTGCGGCGCACCCCGGGCGGTGAATCCCAGCTGCAGCTTGCCCGCGGCACGATCCTGCCGTACTTCAACATCGTCAGGACGTCCGCTTACTCCAGCGAAACCTGGTATGAAGTTTACTACGCCCAGAAGGGCATCTTCGGCTACATCATGACCACCATGGCCGAGCTGTGCGACGCGAGCGGCAAGACGATCACGCCCACGCCCGTGCCCACCGCCGCGCCGGATACCATCGTCGGCTATGTCGCCACCACCGCCTCCTCCGTATGGCTGCGCAGATACGCGAACGCGGACGCGGAAACCGTGGGCCAGGTGAAGGCCAAGGGCACCGTGCTGACCCAGGTCGGCCCCGTCGTGCGCAACGGCGTCTACGACTGGTACCCCGTGCGGGCCGAGGACGGCACCACCGCCTATATCCGCGGCGACTATGTGTTCGTCCTGGCGCAGTGGCAGCTGGATGAGTACAAGAGCACCGGCAAGGTGCCCACGCCCACGCCCGGCCCGGCCACTCCGAAGCCCGGCAACAGCAGCTACATCATCACCACCGCGGGCGGACTGTGGATCCGCGAGACCCCGAGCACCCAGGCGGGCACGCTGGGCAAGCTGAGCAAGGACACGGTGCTCCAGTTCTACAGCACCCGCATCACCGGCAAGGGCACCTACGCACAGGTGACCTGGTATGAAATCAGGTACAAAGGCAAGACCGGCTGGGTGCACGGCAACTATGTGCGCGTGCTCACCAACGCGGAATACGAAGCCATGTACGCCACCTCGACGCCCTATGTCCCCACGGCCGCGCCCGGCGAGCCCACGCCCACCCCGACGGGCATCATCGCGCCTTCGGCCACCGTGCCCGGCCAGCCCACCGTCTACCGCACCCTGCGCCTGAATTCCACGGGCTCGGATGTGTACGCGCTGCAATACAAGCTGGCGCAGCTGGGATACCTGGCCTGGGATCAGGTGACGGGCACCTACCTGAACAGCACCGAAAAGGCGGTCATCCGGTTCCAGAAGGATAATAAGCTGACCGTGGACGGCCTGGCCGGCAAGCAGACCCAGACGGCGCTGTACAACTACGTCTCTCCCGGCGTCACCGCGACGCCGCAGCCCGGGGTCACCGTGCCGCCCAGCGATTACACCGGCTCCGTCACCGTCACGCTGTATCCCGTTGAAAAGATCGATTGGTTCACCGGCAATATCCAGAGCATCTGGAGCGTTGGAACGGTCGCGATCATCACCGACGTGTACACCGGCATCTCCTTCCGCGCGCAGCGGCTCTACGGCGATAACCACGCCGACTGCGAACCGCTCGACACCTCCGATACCGCCGCGATCTGCGCCATCTTCGGCGTCAGCAAGCCGCAGGAGATCGAGGACCGGGAGCAGGAGCTGCAGTCCTGGCGCCGCCGTCCCCTGTGGGTGACCATCGGCGGGCGCACCTTCTGCGCCTCCATGTACGGCATCCCGCATAACTACGACGGCGACCGCATCCCCGACAACGGCTACAACGGCCAGTTCTGCGTGCACTTCACCAACAGCCGCACCCACACCACCAACATCGTGGACGTGGACGCCAGCTACAACGGCAACTTCGGGCACCAGAGCGCCATCCAGTACGCGTACGAGCACTCCATCAGCGGATGGAAATAATACACACATGAAAAACGACAGCGATGCAATCGTTATCGGCGGGGGCGCGGCGGGATTGACCGCCGCGCTTTCCGCGTCGAATGCGGGGGCAAGGGTCGTGGTGCTGGAAGGCGCGCAGCGGATCGGGCGCAAGATTCTGGCCTCCGGCAACGGCCGGTGCAATCTGGCCAATACGGGGGAACTGCGCTACTTTGGCGATCCTGAGCTGGCCGCGCAGGTCTTTCGCGCCTGCCCCGTATCGAAGGTGCTTTCTTTTTTCCACGGCCTGGGCCTGCAAACGGTGGAAGAGGCGGGCGGCAGGATATACCCCGCCTGCGGCCAGGCCGCCGCGGTGCTGGATTCGCTGCGTTTCGCCCTGGAAAGAAACGGGGTCAGCGTTGCCGTAAACGCGCCGGTGGAAAAACTGGAAAAGAAAAACGGGCGCTTTCTGGCCTTGACGCCCCAGGGCGCGTATGCCGCCCCTTCGGCAGTGATCGCCTGCGGCGGCATGGCGGGGGGCAGGCTGGGGCACGGCGGCGGGCCGTATGGGCTTTTGACCCGATTCGGCCACACGCTGATCCCGCCCCGGCCCGCCCTCACCCAATTGACGGCGGACAAAAAAGCCGTTCGCGGCCTGTCCGGCCTGCGCCTGCCCGCCCTGCTCACCCTCTGCCGGGGCGATACGCCCGTGGAAGCCGCGCAGGGCGAAGCGCTGTTCACCGATTACGGGGTCAGCGGGGTCTGCGCCATGCAGCTGTCCCGGACGGCGGGGGAGATGCTGGAAAACGGGGAAAAGCCCACCCTGTATATGGATTTTTCGCCCATGCTCGGGCTGATCCCGCGCGTTTATGACCGCGCCGCGCCCGGCGATCCGTTTGCCCATACGGCGCTAATCGAGGCATGCCTGGAGGATCGGCGGCATATCCTGCCCAGGGAAGCGCTGCTCGTCGGCCTGTGCCCGCGGCTGCTCGCGGAAAAACTGGCCGGCCTGTCCGTCAAAGAAACGGCGCGTATGCTCGCGGCCTTCCCGGTGCCGATCCTCGGCGTCCGCGGCATGGAAAGCGCCCAGGTGACCAGGGGCGGCGTGCCGGGGAACGAGTTTGACGGCCGCACCCTCTGCTCCAAGCTGTGCCCCGGCCTGTTCGCCGCCGGCGAGATCCTCAACGTGGACGGCGACTGCGGCGGCTACAACCTGCAGTTTGCGTTCGCGTCCGGCCTGACAGCGGGCGAAAACGCCGCGAAATACGCGGCGAATCTTTGATCGAACAAGGAGGTTTCCATGGCTGAACTGTTTACGAGCCTCAAACCCGGCACGCTGCTGTCTCCCGTGCCCGCCGTGATGGTGTCCTGCGCCCTGCTCGGGCAGAAGCCCAATATCATCACCCTGGCCTGGGTGGGAACGGTCAATTCCGATCCGCCCATGTGCTCCATTTCCGTGCGCAAGGAGCGCCATTCCCACCCCATCATCCGGGAAAGCGGCGAATTCGTCATCAACCTGTGCGGCGAAGACCAATTGAAGGACATGGACTACTGCGGGGTGAGATCCGGCCGGGACACGGATAAATTCGCCCAGCGCCGCCTGACGCCCGTGCCCGTTCCGGGCTTTATCGCCCCCGCTGTGGGCGAGTGCCCCTTGTATCTTGCCTGCCGCGTCACGTCCGTGCAGGAATTGGGCAGCCATGACCTGTTCCTGGGAAAGATCGAGCAGGTGGGCGTAAAGAGCGGGCTGATGGATGAAAACGGGAAAATCAGCCTGAGCCGGGCGAAGCTGGTCGCCTACAATCACGGCGTCTATTACGCGCTGGGCCCGGCGCTGGGCTTTTTCGGCTATTCCGTCGCCGCGCCGGACGTATTGGAGCGCCGGATGAAGGACTTACGCTGATTGGAGCATGGACGATCGTGAGGAGGGTTCCCCTTGTATCAGGCGCTTTACCGGGTCTGGCGGCCCAAGACGTTTTCGGACATGGTGGGGCAGGAGGCCATCGTGCGCACCCTGCGCAATCAGGTGAACACGGGGCGTATTGCCCACGCCTATCTTTTCTGCGGCAGCCGGGGCACCGGCAAAACCAGCGCCGCCCGCATCCTGACCCGGGCGATCAACTGCCTGCAGCCCAGGGACGGCGATCCCTGCGGGGAATGCGACAGCTGCCGCACCATCGAAAGCGGCGCGTCCCTGGACGTGTACGAAATGGACGCGGCCAGCAACAGCCGGGTGGAGGAGATCCGCGAGCTGCTGGAAAAGGTGGATTATCCGCCGCAGTTTGGCCGATACAAGGTCTATATCATCGACGAAGTGCACATGCTCTCCAACGCCGCGTTCAACGCGCTGCTCAAAACCCTGGAGGAGCCGCCGGCATACATGGTGTTCATCCTGGCCACCACCGAGCCGCAAAAGCTGCCCGCCACCATCCTTTCCCGCTGCCAGCGGTACGATTTCGGCCGCTATTCGGAGGAGCAGATTTCGGGGCACCTGGCGCGCGTGGCGCGCGAAAGCGGCGAAAAGGCCGATAAAGAAGCGCTGGAGCTGATCGCCCGCGCCGCCGAGGGCGGCATGCGCGACGCTTTATCCATCCTGGATATGTGCATGGGCAGCGGCCGGACCATTACGGAAGCAAACGTCCGCCAGGCGCTGGGCACGGCGGACAGAGGGTTCCTGTTTTCCTTTGCCGGGGCGCTGGCCGAAAAGGACGCGGCGGAGGCGCTGCGCCTGACGGACGAATTGATGCGCGGCGGGCGGGATGTGCAGGTATTTTTGAAGGATCTGTCCGCACACCTAAGGATGCTGATGGCCGTGATGCTGCTGGGCCCCGGCGAATCCCTGCCCGGAAGCGGCGAGGAAAACGCCCGCCGCTGCGCGGACCAGGCCAAGCGGTTTTCCCAGCAGCGGCTGCTAAGGGTGCTGGATCTTTGCATGCGCGCCGAGGCGGACACGCGCTGGGCGTCTTCCGCCCGCTCGGTGCTGGAGATTTTCGCGCTCCGCGCCTGCGACCAGCCCGAGGAAAAGGACATGGAAGCGCTGTTGGAGAGGGTTTCCGAGCTGGAAGCGCGGCTTGCCGAAATGGAAAAGCACGGCGTGCGCATTGACGCCGCCGCGCCGCGCGTCGAACCGGCGGAAGGGAAAAAGCAGCCCGATAGGCCCCTTGCGCCGCCCCCCGACAGCCCCGTGCCCGAGGGGAGCAAGCTGCCCAAGGACGTTTGGAACGATATGCTAAAGCTGATTAGGAAAACCGAGCCCTCGATCTACGGCACCCTGCTGCGCGCCAAATACGGCGGGTATCAGGACGGGGTGTACCGCGCCCAGTTTGCCAAGGACGAAGAAATATTTCAGAACATGCTGATGATGCCGGCGCGCCGGGAAAAAATCGAAGCCGCGCTGAACCAGTGCGGCGGGGTCGACGCCCGCTTTGAGGCCGTGCCCCAAAAACCCCGGATCGACGCCGACCAGGAAAAACGAAGGGAAAACGCTTTGAACGGCCTGATCGACGTGTTTGGGCGCGACAAGGTGCAGATCGACGAATGAACGCGCAGCCCGGCCCGCCGTTTTCCGGGCGGGCCAAAGGCGGCGTTTTGCCGGGACGGGGAAGAATCCGCCCCGCCGCATCGTTCAATATACGACGACATGTTTCCTGCTCACGGAAAGGAGCGTTTTATGAATTCCAATCGCGGTCAGTACAGCTTTACGCCTTTATACAACCTCAAAAGCAAGCGGCAGGAGGAAAAGAAGGCGGAGCAGCAGGCGGCGGACGCCGCGGCGGTCAAGCGCAATCGGTACGCGCTGCTGTCCATCATGATGTCGCTGGTGCTTCCGGCGCTGTTTATCGTGGCGCTGCTGCTGCCCAACAACAGCGTGCGCTGGGTTTTCCTGGGGCTCGCCTTTGTTTCGCTGCTGATGATGTGGGCGCTTCGCGCGTTTGTGAAAAGCGCGCGCAATACCCTCACCGTGATCTATGGCGCGCTGGCGCTGGTCATCGGCCTGGCGCTCTTCATGAACCAGCAGCCGCCCGAGACCCGCGCCGCCGCGAGCACGCGGCTGGACCAATCCGCCAGCTTTATGGACTCGGACGCCGCAAGCCTCAACGCCATGCTCAATGAGATCGCCACCGATCCGCCCGCCACCCAGGAACCGGAGGTGCTGGGCGCCTCGGACGCGGAACAGCAGGTTTACCGCTTCTTTGCCGCCTGGAGCCAGGGCTCGGCCTCCGAAATGGTCCAGTACTGCACGCCGCTGTGGGTGAGCCAGCAGGCCGCCCCGGAATCCACCCTCTTTTTGCTGCTCATGCGTTCCCGGCCCGTGGATTTTGTGTTTGAAGGGGTCAGCGGCTCCGCCGGCAGCGCCATGCGCATCGTCACCATCAAGGTTTCCTTCGTCGAAGGCGGCGAAACCTCGCTCCAGCGCATGCACGTGATCACCGAGAGAATCAACGACGTGTGGTATGTGGACCCGGATTCCCTGGACGGCGTGCCGGTCAACGCGGAGGCGGAGCTCGCCGCCGCCGCGCTGGCGGAGGAGGAAGGGGAATACCCCCAGAACACCATCGTTCCCAGCACCCCGACGCCCAGCCCCGAGGAAAGCGGCGGCATCAAGGTCTATTACAACAAGGACGGCGGCAAGTATTACCACGCCTCCCGCACCTGCGAAGCCGTTCGCAGCGAATACTGGCCGCTGACCGAGTTCTCCTTTGGCCTGATTAACAGCCAGCAGTTTAAGCACCTCAAGCCCTGCCCCAAGTGCAACCCGCCCGCGCGCCCGTAAGGATGCGGCGCTTTACGCGAGGGCCTGGGCGAACGAAAAAAGGCTGCACAGGCACAAAAGCTGGCAATACTTGATCTGCGCGCCGAGGGCGCTTTGGCCGGAAGCGTTCAGGGCCCTGTCCAGGGCCCGGGAAAAATCGTCCAGGATGCGCGTGATCTCGCTCACCGTGGGGTGCGCGCTTTGGGAAAACAGCGATTGCAGCCGGGCTTTCAGCATATCGACGGTGTTCTTTTCGGAGCGCAGCGCGTCGAGGGCCTGCTGCCTGGTTCCCTCCCCCCGGTCCAGAAGGAGGGACAGCCCGCTCAAATGCCCGCTGGCTTCATGCAGAGCGTCCAATGCATCCCGAAGGGCGTCCAGGCTGTCTTTGCGCCCGCTCAGGCGAAAGGTGATTTCGGGCCGCGTGATTTCCACGATCACGGTGTCCACCTGATGCTGGTTTTTCAGCTTCATCTGCACGCTCTGCGCGCCGGAGCGGGTCTCATAGGCTGCGGCGAGCACCAGGTACTGGTCCTTTTTGAGGATGCAGCCCGCCGCGCCGCGGCTTTGGAAGAGCGCGGCCAGCGCTTCCGCCCCGCTTATTTCGTCAAACGCGCCCAATTGCAGGGCATACCAGGACTGCGCGGGCAATGTCAGGGTGGTTTCCGCGCGGGGCGCTTCCTCGGGAGCGTTTTTCGCGGCGGCTGCGCGCTCAAACGGGATGAGCGGCAGGGCCATATCGCCCCGGAAACAGGCGAAAGCCCCGGCGCCCAGCAGGATGCCTGTGAGCAGCAGCGCGATCCCGCGCAGCGGATGCGTTTTATAGCGCCGTGTTTTGAGCTTGCCTGCCCGCATGCGTTTTTTCCCCCTTCCAGCAGATTTTATGCAGGAGGACGGAAAAACATGCGGAATGACAGATACAGAATAAAAAGGAGGTCTTTCCTGCATGCGATACCATATCGATACCATTCCCGTGTGGGACGCGATGAAGCTGGAAGGGGAATGCCCCCTGTGCGCCCTACGCCGCCGCAATGAATTATTGGATGTGGAACGGTTTTTAGGCGCGTCCGTCATGGAGCCGGACACGCGCATCCAGGTGAATGATATCGGCTTTTGCGCCCATCACCAGGTATTGCTTTATGAACAGAAAAACCGCCTGGGCCACGCGCTGATGATGCACACGCACCTGAAGGAAACCATCAAAAAGCTTGCGCCTGTCCTGGAGAGCGCCAAGGCCGCCGGGGCAAAGAGCGCCGCCACCCCCATGCTCAAGCGCTGGGCCGGGAAAACCGAGGGCAAGGCGGGCTTAAAGGCCGCGGCGGATACGATTAGGTCCATGTCCCGCCGCTGCATCCTGTGCGATACGATCGAGGAAAACACGCGCCGCTACGCTTTCACCATGCTGCATTTGTACAAGACCGATCCCTCCTTCCGCAAAGCCTTTCAGCAGTCCAAGGGCGTTTGCCTGCCGGATCTGGCGATGCTCATGGAAATGGCGGAGGAGGAGCTCGGCGGCGATCTCCTCAGCAGCTTCCTTTCCGATCTCTTTGCCGCGGTGCAAAAGAGCATGGAAAAAATGGAAAAGGACATCGAAGGCTTTACCCTGAAATTTGATTACCGCAACGCGGACAAGCCCTGGGGCGACAGCAAGGGGTCGCTGGAGCGGGTGGTCAATAAGCTGCAGGGCTGGTGCCTTGGGGAGGAGCCGAACCCGAAATGAGAAACGCGCGCCGAAGAAATATCGGGGCCCTGCTGGCGCTGCTGATCGCGGCCGCCGCCCTGTCCGGCTGCATGAGCGCGCCGCCGGATTCCCTGATCCGCAAGGACGCCGAGCCGCGCAGCCTCATCAGCGCGAGCACGGAGGAGCTCTCTGCGGACACGCGGGAAATCATGCTCTATTTCCGCTACGGGCATACGGGGTATCTGGCCCCGGAAAAGCGCACCATTACCGTCCAGCGCAATGAAAGCCTGGAAAAAGCCGTGGTGCAGGCCCTCATCTACGGGCCGGAAACCGCGGCGTCCGCGCTGAGCGCCCTGTTTCCGGCGGGCACTGAGGTGCTTGCCGCGACCAGCCAGGGGGACACCCTGTTCATCACCTTCAACGATTCTTTCCTGGGCCGGTACGCGGACGAGCCTGCCGACCAGAACGCGGGCGAGTGGAAAACGGAAGGGCCGCTGCGCCGTCAGCTCTGCCTGGACGCGCTGGCCGCAACGCTGACGGAAGCGGGCCTGTGCGTTGATACGCAGATTTTGGTGTACCGCGGCGCAAGCCAGACAACGACCATGCGCCTGCAGGCGGGGTTCCTCACCCGCACCCAGGACGACGCCATCCTGCCCGTGCTGCGGCGGAACGAGGAGAGGCTGCTCACGCCGCACAATACGGCCGTGCTCGTCATGCAGGCGTGGATGGCCCAGGACTGGGAAGCCCTCTACGACCTGACCGCGCGCGAGGGAACGCAGGCGCGGCCCGGCGAGCAGACCGCCTTTGACGTCTTCGCCGCGGGCAGCGTGCTGACCGATTTTTCTCTTTCCTGCGGCAGCGTTTCTTATAACGGCCAGTCCGCCGTCATCACCGCCGATCTGACGCTGCGGGGCGCGGGCCGGGATCGGACCGTTTCCGGCTATCCCCTCCTGCTGGTGCGCGAGGGCGGGCTTTGGAAAGCGGATTACGGGCGGCTGACGGCCCTCATGGGCGCGCAGGAATGAGCGCTGCGGTCCGCCGCCAAAGCCGGACGCCAATCAAGGATCATGCAAAAAAGCATCGAGGTGAGTTGGGGATGAAGGGACGTTTCGTTCGGGCGGTATGCCTTTTATGCGCCTGCGCGCTGCTGACCGGATGCGCGGCGCAGGAAAGCGCATTGGCGCCGCAGATCACCCTTCCGCCGGTTCAGGACGGGCGCGCGGCCCCGGAAAACGACGCGAAGCAGACGTATGAACAGACGGTGATGCTGTATCTGCCGTCGCTGGACGGGACGCAGCTGATGGCCGTGCCGCAGACGGCGACGCTCTCCGCCTCCCGCCACAGCGCGCGCACGCTGTGCGAAATGCTGCTTTCCCACCCGGGGAACGATGTGACCGTCCCCGTTGGCGGCGCGATCCCCCTTTCGCTCTCCGAAACGGACGCGGTGGAGGTGTCCGGCCAGGTGGCCACGGTCAGCCTGGCGGCGTCCGCCCTGAGGCTGACGCATGAACAGCTCTTCACCGTGGGCCAGGCGCTGGCGAACACGCTGTGCCAGTTTGGCGATCTGCAGTATGTGAACGTCCTCATTTCCGGGGCGCAGCCCGGCATGAACATCGCCGCCACCCTGCCCGCGGGCAGCTTTCAGCGCAACAACCGCGAGGATCTTGGCACGCTTTGGGCCCGGGCGAGCGCGCCGCTGAGCAATTCCCGGCGTTCCTTCGCGGCGACGCTGTATTTTCCCGCGCCGTCCGGCAAAGGCGTCCTGTGCGAGGCGCGCACGCTGTCCTTCGCGTTCCAGGATCTTTCGAGCATGGCGCTGACCATGCTGGACGCCCTGTCCTCCGGGGCGGATTATCTGCCCGGCGTGCCCAAGTGCCCGGAATTCCGCTCGCTTTTGCGCGAGCCGCCGACCGTGGAGGATACGGGCGGCGTGAGGCGCCTGGTGCTCCGGTTCACGGACAAGCTCAATTCCGCCCTGATCGACGCGGGCATCACGCGCTCGGTCATGATGGCGTCCATGGTTTTTACTTTGACCACCTTCCTGCCCGGCATCGAGGGCATCGAAGTGCGCATCGGGGATGAACGCATCAACAGCCTGACCCCCTCGGGCACCTACAGCGGCGCGGGGGAGATCATCACCTTCCAGGACGGACTCATGCGCAGGCGCGATTTTTCGGGCTTCCTGCTTTCCGAATGCGTCCTGTATTTTGCCGACGCGGAGGGAAAGCTGCGGCAGGTGAACCGGCCCGTGCCTTTTTATGAGGCGAACAGCGCCCGCGCGCTGGTGGAGCAATTGATGCTGGGCCCCCAGTCCTTTGACAGCCGGACGGGGCTAAGCGCCGTGCTGCCAAAGGACCTGCGCCCGGCGGATCTGCTGGGCGTCGCGTATGAGGACAGCGTGCTGCTGCTCAATTTTTCGCCGCAGTTCATAAGCCTTTCGGAAGAATTCGGGCCGGATGAGGAAAAACGCATGATCTACGCGCTGGTGAATACCCTGTGCGAGCTGTCCGGCGTCAAGCGCGTGGCCTTCTACGTGCAGGGGAAGCAGCCGGAAACGCTGGCGGGCACGGTATATCTGCCCGGCGATTTTTTGCCCAACCTGGATCTGCTGGCGGATTGAATTGGCAGCCGGAAAATTTTTTGTTATAATGAGACCGGATGGAAACGCCCCGGCGGGAAGAAAAAAAGCGCGGGTATCGTTCCATAGAACGGAGGGAACACTATGCAGGTCACCGAGGCGGCCAGGCAATTGGCCCAGGCGATTCAGGAAAGCCCAGAATACCGGGAATACGCCCAGTTGAAAAAGGCGACGGAGGAGGACGCGGGCATCAAAGCCCTCCTGAACGAATACAGACGCCTGCAGACAGCCATGCAGATGCGCGTGATGACGGGCCAGGGCATGGACGGCGAGGAGACAAAGCGCTTTCAATCCCTGAACATGCTTCTGTTCGCCGACAGCCGCACCTCCGGCTTTCTGATGGCGGAATTGAAATTGCAGCGGATGATGGCCGAAGTATTCGGAACCCTCACCCGGGCCGCGGGCATGGAGCTGCCCACGCCGTAAAATAGAGGAGGAGCCCTTGAAGAAGTATCGCGATGAACAGGACTATACCCAGGAAAGCCTGCGCAAGGAACGGGAATACGGCCTGTTCTGGTACAGCTGGCTTTGGACGCTGCTCAGGCCAATACTGCTCGCGCTGTGCGTGTTCCTGGTGGTGGCCGGGGCGGTCATGGGCGCGTGGAATTGGGTGGACCGCCATTATTTCGCGCCGGTGGACATGAGCGATACCCGGGAGATCGATTTTACCGTGGCTTCCGGCAGCAGCCTGACCCGGGTGGCGAACAACCTGGAGAGCGCCGGGCTCATCAGCAGCCGCACGGTGTTCAAGTATTACGCTGACTTTCTGGGCTACGGCCAAAAGATCCAATCCGGCGAATACAAGGTGAAGCGCAGCATGAGCATGCGCGAGATCATGGAGCTTTTGACCACCGGCGACGGCAACCCCATCACCCGGAATATTACCATCATCCCCGGCTGGACGGTCCGGGACATTGCGAGATACCTGAAGGAACAGAACGCGATCACGGACGAAGCGGCGTTCCTGGCCCTGTGCCAGAGCGGACGGGATTACGCGGCGTATTACTATATCGCCGACGCGCTCGCCACCGCCAATTCCGCTTCCAGGCTGTATATGCTGGAAGGGTATCTGGCCCCGGACACGTATGAAATCTATACCTCGGCCACGGCGGATGATATTATCCGCAAGCTGCTGAGCCAGACCGAGGCCGTCTTCAAATCCGAATACCACGACCGGGCGCAGGAGATGGGCATGACGATGGACCAGGTGATCACCCTGGCCTCCATGATCGAAAAAGAAGCGAAAACGGCGGATTTTGCCAAGGTTTCCGCGGTGTTCCATAACCGGCTGAAAATCGGCATGGCCCTGGGCAGCGATGTCACCGTGAAATATGTTTCCGGCGTCACGCGCATGTCGCTGACCCAGGAAGACCTTTCCGTGCGTTCGCCCTACAACACGTACCTGTTCAAGGGCCTGCCGCTGGGCCCGATCTGCTCGCCCTCCGCCGCGGCCATTCAGGCGGCGCTGTATCCCGACGAGCAATTCATCGCCGACCAGTATCTGTATTTCTGCTCCAAGGACCCCAGCACCGGCGAACTGCATTTCAGCCGCACGCTCGAAGAGCACGAGCTGGCCGTGCGCATCTATTCGCCGCTGTGGCAGGCGTTCGACCGGGAGAGAGAAAACCAGCAGTGATCGGCGGCGATCCGGCAAATCCCCTGTTTCTTTCCTTGCATCTGTCCTTTTCCTGTGATATGATAAAGAAAAAGCATTGGAGGAGGATGTCCAATGGCAGCGAAGAAAAAAGTGGGCGATTTGATTAAGGAAGCCCGCGCCAAAGCGGGCCTGAGCCAGGAAAAGCTGGCCGCGATGATCGACGGCCTTTCCGCCTCTGAATTAAGCAAGGCGGAGCGCGGCGAAAAGGAACTGACCCAGGCGGAGCTGAAGGCCATCGCCAAGGCGACCGGCGTCACCCAGAAATCCCTATTGGAGGCCGCCGGCTTTGTCACCGCCACGGCGGCGAAGAAGCCCGCGGCGACGGCAGCCGACAAGAAACCCGCGGCGGCGGCAGCCGCCAAAAAGCCCGCGTCAACGACGACGGCCGCCGCGAAGAAAACCGATTCCACGGCCGTGAAGCTGACCGCCGCCGAAAAGCGCGTGCTGGAGCTTTACCGCGCGGCGGACAGCGAAACGAAAAAGAACGCGGAAGCCGTCCTCAAGGGCACCAAGCAGGTGCAGGAGGAGACCGGCTCCATCGTTTCCGATCTGCTGGGCGGCATGATGGAATCGCTGCTGGGCAAGAAATAATCATTATCATAGCGGAATGAAAAAAGCGTGAAGCCCCGAAGTGATGGGACCTCACGCTTTTTCGCGCTGTTTTCAGACGGCGATCGAATCAGAACCGGACAAAGGGCAAATGGGTCCATGTTCTATTCGCTTTTCCCGGATGGGGGTTTTCCCCAGCAATCTCCTCTTTCAATTGGGTCAGATCAGACCGCCTGGTATTTCCTGGCGCATTCCCGCACGATGGCGTTCATGGCGTCCATTTTTGCCAGCATATCCTTGGCCAGAGCCACCTGGCAGCGGGTGCGGATCAGGTTATGCTTATCCTTCTTTACGTTAAAATATTTATCGCCGTTGATATAGTCGTCCAGGAAGCGGGTGGCCAATTCGCAGGCGAGCACGAAGCAGGACGGGCCGAGGGTCTCGATTTCGGCGTCGGTGAGGCTTTTGGCGGTTTTGGAGAGGAAGCCTTCGGCGAAAGCCCAGAAAACGTTCAGGTTCAGCCCCACCTTGCCGTATTGCTCGCTGTCCTCTTCGGTAAAGTTCGCGGCGAAGCGGATGGCGTCGCCGAAATCGTGCCCGACCAGGCCGGGCATGACCGTATCCAGATCGACCACGACCAGCGCCTCGAGGGTCTTTTCGTCGAAGAGGACGTTGTTGATCTTGGTATCGTTATGCGTCACGCGCAGCGGCAGCTCGCCCCGGTTGTACAGATCGGTCAGCACGCAGGCCTGATCCTGCACGGAAAGCAGCCAGTCATATTCCTGCCGGACCTCCCCGAGCCTGCCGGCGTCGTCCTTTTTCGCGTCCTCGATCAGGGTCTGATAGCGCTTGCGGGTCTCGTGGAAATCGGGAATGGTATAGAAGAGCTGGGACGCGTCAAAATCCGCCAGCAGCATCTGAAATTCGCCGAAGGCTTCCCCGGCGTTGCGCACCACCCGGATATCCTCGCAGGTATCGAAGGTGACGGAGGGCACATAATTGCAGATGCGCCAGAAGCTGCCGTCCTCGTCCATCAGGTAGGTCAGCCTTTCGCCGTCCTTGCCGACGGTGTGGTGGTAATGCAGGCTCACTTTGTCCGGCGCTTTCCGCCGGATGTATTCCGTGACCTTGTCGATGTTTTCCATCAGCTGGATGGGGTTGCGGAAGGCGTAGGTGTTCACCCGCTGCACCAGATACGGCTTGATCTGCGCCATGCCGGTGCCGTCATCGCGGATGTAGTTCACCTTGTAGGTCCTGTTTACGTTGCCCTGGCTCACTTCCTCGTAGGAGAAAAAGGGCCCCGGTATCCTGAATGCTTCGCCCACCTGCAGAAGCTTGCGCGCCATGCTTTGATCGATCATACAATCACCGTCATTCTTCATTTTGTTATCAGAGACAAATAGAATCATATCGGAAGGAAATGGAATTGTCAAGCTTTGTTTTTATGCGGATCAGGCTTTGTGAAGAAAGACCGGGCTCAAGCGCGCGGGCAGCACGCAGGCGAACCGGCCCGGATATTTGGCGTCGATATAATCGGCGAAGGCGGCGGGATCGCCGCTGTTATCGGCGAACATATCCCAGTGTCCGGGGATCACGATGCGGGGACAGAGCGCGCCGGCCAGATCGGCGGCCTCCTGGAAGGTCATGTTGCCGATGCAGTTTCTGCGGTAGCGCGCGCCGTCCCGGCCGTTGATGGGCAGCAGCGCCGCGTCGATGGGCCCCAGGGCCGCGAGCTTTGGCAGCATGCCCTCATAGCGCAGGGTATCCCCGGCGTGGTAGATCTTTAGGCCGTTGCCCTCAACGACGTATTGCAGGCAGGGGTACAGGCCGCTTTGGGGATCGGGCGCGAGGAATTCATGCGCCGCCGCGACGGCGCGAATGGTGATCCCTTTGAACGAAAGGCTCTCCCCGTCGTTGAGGCCCCGGCAGTTTTCCTCCTGGACGCCGTCCCCAAGCACGGCCTCCCGATGGAAGGCGGGGCAGACGAAAAGCGCCTCCGGGCAGTTCCCCGCCCAGATTTTCCAGGCTTCGTGATCGATATGGTCCAGGTGGTCATGCGTGCCGAGGAAAACCTGGACGCCCGACACCTCCTTTGCGGGGATGGGCGGCGGGATCTGCCTGTTGGAAGCGGGGGAGGCGTAATAATCCACGCACAGCACCGTATCGCCCATTTTGATGAGCAGGCCCATCTGGCCCAGCCACCACAGCGCCGCGGCGCCGTACGGGGCGGGCGTTTCCATCACCGTTTGCAAAAATGCGTTCATTTTTTCATCCTCCCGGGCGCGGAATGGGTCAGCCTTCCAAAGAAGCCTGCGGGCGCGCGTTTTTCTTTTTGCCCAAAAGCAGCCGCGTCACGCCTTTCCAAAGGAAATGGAACAGCGCCGTGGCCGGCACGGAGCAAGCCAGGACCGTCAGCACGAACAGCGGAACGTTTTTGATATAGACGATGCTCTTGCAGATATCCAGGAAATTGTACCCGAACATATCCACAAACATCCCGTGCATCAGATAAAATTCCAGCGTGACCTTGCCAAGCAGGGCCAGCAGCCCGTTCCCAAGGCGGAATTTCATCCGGAAGAGGAAGCAGAACCACACAAAGCAAAGGCACGCCAGCCATTGCACGCACGCGCAGAAGAAACGGTGCCAAAGCTTCATCGGATCGCCCCAGGTTTCGCCGTAATAGCCCCACCATTGATCCGTGCCAAGCTTCGCCAGATAGAAAGAAAGGAAAACGGACGCGAAGGAGAGCGCGAGCCACACCCAATAGCCTTTTTTGAAAAACGCCGTCACCTGCTTTTCATACTTGCCGAAGAGCAGCCCCAGGGGGAAGAGCAGGATGCTGTTATACCACCATTCGCCCCGCATCCACCAAACGCTCTGGTGATCGAGCAGGACGCCCAGCAGGGTGTACAGCAGCGAAAAAACGAACACCCACGCGATGGCCGCGCCTTCCCGCCTGCAAAAGCGGAAGGCAAAGAAAAACGCCGCGTAGAAGAACGGGATCACGGCCACATACCATGCGTTCATGTTCGCCAGCTGCAGGCCGGAAAGATACCACAGGATCTGCGCGGTATCCATTTGCTGGCCCATCAGGAGCCGAACGCCCGTATAAATGAATTCGGACAGGTAAAAGGCGATCACGATGGGCAGCACCCGCTTGCGGAAAAACCCCTTCAGATAATTCGGCTTGGTTTTCCAGCTCTTGTACAGCCCCAGGCCGCTGCAAAACAAAAACACCGCCACGAACAGGAAGCCCATGTCCACGAAAACGTCCAGCCCGTGCACGATATACCACTGCGGATGCCAGGGCGCGCAGCTCTTTTGCGCAAGATGGTGCAGCGCGACGCCCAGGGCGGAGAAGCCCAACAGCGCCTTGGTCTGTGGCAAAGAGGTATACTCCTCGTTCCATTCGCCGCGCTTATACGCGCGCGCCCCGAAAAACAGAACGATCCCCAGCAGAAAATAAACCAGATACATCCAATCCATGCCTCTCCCTCCCGTTGGCCTTCGTGCCGAAACGGCCAGCAACAGCATACGCCAAACGCGCGCAGAAATCAAGGATATTTCCCGCCGAATGAAAATGCCGTCGGGACGCCGCTTTCGTTTTGCGCGGCTGTTTCCTATAAATGATCGGCGCGCGGGAGGCGGCGTTCATCCCGCGTTTCCGGGCGGCAGCGGAAAAAAGCAGCTTTTGTCCCCGGTTTATGCCAACGACATGCACAGAAGGACCGGAATGATCGGGACGCAAGAAACGCGAATAAAAACAGTCAATTCAGTTATCATTTGCTGCGTAAACCTGATCGGATTTGCGCAGGACACGATTTCGGGAAAAGGCGCGATTTGACGCTGAAAATACCAGATAATACATGAACGGAATACTTCTTCCAAACATTTCCGTTTTTTTGCCATGCTTTCGCCACAATATATCAGCAAAATTGGGAAACAAAAAACGAGAAAAACACATTCCGCCTATCGCAATAAATGAGTAGTTATTTAGCAAAATATGAGCTTTGTTTACCTGATTTTCCATTGTGGACAGACGGGTGTTTTTGCATAATAACCGTAAAGGGCATTCAGCACGGACTCCTATGTGTCGCTGATCAAGGACCCGGCGATTTATAAAGCCTTCGGCGTCTCCGTCGCCAAAACCGTGCTGACCACCGTGCTCAACCTTTTCCTGACCAGCATGATGGCATACGCGCTTTCCCGGAAGGAATACGTGCTGCGCAAGTTCATCACCACGATCCTGGTGCTGACCATGTATGTCAACGCCGGCCTGATCCCGAACTACCTGCTGGTTTCCAAGACGCTGGGGCTGAAGAACACCTTCTGGGTCTACATCATTCCCTCGCTGTTCCAGTGCTTCAACATGATCGTGATCAGGACCTATATCGGCGGATTGCCGGAAGCGCTGGTGGAATCCGGCAAGATCGACGGCGCGGGGGATCTGCGCTGCTTCTTCCAGATCATCCTGCCGCTGTGCCTCCCGGTGCTGGCGACCGTCGCCCTGTTCATTGCGGTCGGCGCGTGGAACAGCTGGTTTGATACGTATCTGTACAACGGCAGCAAGAAAGATTTGTATACCCTGCAATACCTGCTCAAAGCCAAGCTGGCGACCACCCAGAACCAGGCGAACGCCGCGCAGACCACGTCGGATGCGCTGGCCGCGCAGGCGTCGAAGGTGGCCCCGATCACGGTCCGTTCCGCGATCAGCGTGGTATCCGCCCTGCCGATCCTGGTGGTGTACCCCTTCCTGCAAAAGTATTTCGTCACCGGCATGGCGCTGGGCAGCGTGAAGGGCTGACCGGCTTTACGGATCCCCTGGCAGAAAGGAGGGAGAAGCGCGCATGGCTGGCAAGAACACGGAAAGCGCGGCCGAACAGTCACGTTTTCCGGACGGCTTTCGCATCCTGCAGGGCAAGCAGGAGTATATTACCTATATGGAGCATTCCTCCATCCGCATCTGGCCCTCCAACGTGGCGACGCATTACGACCACCATATGCATTCCGCGGTGGAGATCATTCTGCCGGACAGGGGCGTTTCGGCGTATTATTTGCAGGACGACGTGTATCAGGTGCATCCCGGCGAGGTGCTGATTATCCCTTCCGGCTGCCTGCACGCGCTGACCGAATCGCCGGATACGATGCGCAACCTCATGCTCTTTGAGCCAAACCCCGTGATGAGCCTTCGCGATGTGCCGAGCATGAACGCGATCCTGCAAAAGCCCATTTACCTGCACGGGGATACGAAGCTGCAGCACCAGGTCCGCGCCCTGCTCAACCAGGCGGTGGAATGCTATCAGCAGCGGGAACCGATGTGGAACACCCAGTGCTATTCGTATCTGCTGCAAATGTACGCGCTGCTTGGCCGGCAGTACCTGCTGGCCACCGCGCCGCAGCAGTACGTGGAAAAGCGCAGCATTGACCCGGCCATCATGAACAGCGCCATGACCTACATCAACGAGCATTATATGGACGATATCTGCCTGGAGGATGTGGCCCTGTTCGCGGGCTTTTCCAAGTATTATTTCTCCCGCATGTTCAAACAGTTTTCGGGCATCCCCTTCTCCGAATACCTGACCACCAAGCGCTTGAACGTGGCGTCCGATCTCCTGGCGCGCACCAACCAGCCCATCCGGGAAATCGCCCTGTCCTCCGGCTTTGGCAGCACCGCCACCTTCAACCGCGTCTTCCGCGAGTACAAAAACTGCACCCCCTCCCAGTTCCGCGCCATTTACAGCATGGCGATGGAACCGGCCCCGACGAAACCCGTGTTCTGATCGCATAGAATTCGCAGCATTGAGAGGAAAAGAGGCTTTCCGGAATCGACCGCCGGAAAGTCTTTTTATTGGAATGATCGCCGCAAAAGCAGTTCCCGAAAGAGGGGCAAAAGAAAAAACGCCTTCTCGGCGTCGGCCTTTGTTCATAATTTGTTTACATTTTCCTGGTATAGTGGTTTCGCGCCCGTTGCGGGCCGGTGAAAGGAGCGGCGTATGCTGGTATTAAAACAGATTGAAAAAGATTATCAAACGGGTGATACCCGGGTGGAAGCCCTGCGCGGGATCGACTTGACGTTCGGCAAGCGGGGGTTTGCGGCCATCCTGGGGCCTTCCGGCTGCGGCAAGACCACGCTGCTGAATATTATCGGCGGCCTGGACCAGTACAGCAAAGGCGATCTGATCATAAACGGACGCTCCACCAAGCAATTCAAGGACAGCGATTGGGACACCTACCGCAACCATTCGATCGGCTTCGTGTTCCAGAGCTATAATCTGATCCCGCACCAGACGGTACTGAGCAACGTCGAACTGGCCCTGACCCTTTCCGGCGTCAGCCGCGAGGACAGGCGCAGACGCGCTTTGGAGGCGCTCAAAAAGGTGGGGCTTTCGGACCAGATCCGCAAGAAGCCCAACCAAATGAGCGGCGGCCAGATGCAGCGCGTCGCCATTGCCCGCGCCCTGGTCAACGACCCGGATATCCTGCTGGCGGACGAGCCGACCGGCGCGCTGGACAGTGAAACCAGCGTGCAGGTCATGGAGATCCTCAAGGAGATTTCCAAAGAAAAGCTGGTCATCATGGTGACCCATAACCCGGACCTGGCCGATCAATACGCCGGCCGGATCATCCGCCTGCTGGACGGCAGGGTGGTCAGCGATACGAAGCCGGACGCGGAGGAAGAGGAAGCCCAGAGCAAGGAAGGAAAGCAGAAGAAGCCCAGCATGAGCTTTTGGACGGCGCTTTCCCTGTCCCTCAACAATCTGCTGACCAAGAAGGGCCGCACCATCCTGACCGCTTTCGCGGGCTCCATCGGCATCATCGGCATCGCGCTGATCCTGTCCCTTTCCGCGGGCGTGAACGCGTACATCGAGCGCGTGGAGCAGGACACCCTGTCCTCTTATCCGCTGGAAATCGACGCGCAAACCATGGACATGACCGATATGATGAGCGGCATCCTGGGCCTGAGCACCGAGGAGCGCGTGCGAGAGCCGGGCAAGGTCTATTCCGGCACCCGGATGACCAAGCTCATGAGCTCCTGGATGAGCGGGATCACGGAAAACAACCTGACGGGCTTCAAAAAATACCTGGACGAAAACGCGGATCAGGTGCAGGAATGGGTGACGGGCATCCAGTACGAATACGGGACGCCGCTGATGCTCTACCGCGTTGCCGAGGACGGCACGCCCATCCAGGTGAATCCCTCCACCACCATGGAGGCCACCGGCATGTCGGGCATCATGAACATGATGTCCTCCTCCGTCGGCATGCAGCAGACCATGATGGAAGCTTCCATGCGGCGGATGAACGTGTTTGAGGCGCTGCTGGACAACGACAGCCTGCTCGCCGCCCAGTATGAGGTGCTTTGCGGACGCATGCCCCAGGCCATGGATGAAGTGGTCATCATCGTCAATTCCCGCAGCGAGCTGAGCGATTACGCCCTCTATACGCTGGGGCTCAAGGACCAAAGCGAGCTCAAAGGCCAGTTTGAAGCGCTGATGATGGGCGAGCCCATCGAGAGCGAAGAAATGGAATTCACCTATGAGGAGCTGATGGGCCTGCGCTTTAAGCTGCTGCTGAGCACGGATTTTTATGAAAAGCAGCAGGCCGGCTGGGGCAACCGGAGCACGGATGTAGAATACCTGAAAAGGCTGCTGAAGGACGCCATGGAAATCAAGGTGGTCGGCATCATCCATCCCGCGCCGGGCTCCGTCTCCACGTCCGTGAGCGGCGCGGTGGGCTACCGCTTTGAGCTGATGGAATACCTGATCAATAAGGTCAATCAAAGTCAGATCGTGCAGGAGCAGCTTGCCGATCCTGAAATCAACGTGATGACCGGGCAGGCGTTCGGCACCAGCCAGGTGGACCTCCTGGCCGCGCTGGATGAAATGAGCGTGAGCGATTTTGTCAAGGAGTATTCCGGCGTGCTGGGCCTGAGCGCGGATATCCAGCAGCGGCTGAGCCAGGTGCCCGCCTTCGCGCTGAACATGATTAACAAGGAAGACTTAAAATCCGTCCTCGTCGCGACGACCGCCAAGGAAAACGGCGATACGTTGGAAAATACCCTTTCCAAGCTTGGCGTCAGCTACGTGGACCAGCCCGACGCGATCTATCTCTATCCCAAGAGCTTCGCCGCCAAGCAGGCGCTGACCGATTTCATCAACGCCTATAATGAATCCGCGGCGGAAGAGGATCAGATCCACTATACGGATTATGTAGGCCTGCTGATGAATTCCGTCACCACCATCATCAACGCCATCAGCTATGTATTGATCGCTTTCGTGGCCATTTCGCTGGTGGTATCCTCCATCATGATCGGCATCATCACCTATATCAGCGTGCTGGAGCGCACCAAGGAGATCGGCATCCTGCGCGCCATCGGCGCGTCCAAGCGCGATATTTCCCGCGTGTTCAACGCGGAAACCATGATCGTCGGCTTCGCCGCGGGCGCAATGGGCATCCTGGTCACGGTCGTGCTGGTGGTGCTGATGAATATCATCATCCAATCCCTGACCGGCATCGCCAACCTCGCGTGGCTGCCCCCCCTCGCCGGGCTGATCCTGGTGGGCGTCTCCATCGCGCTGACGTTCATCGCCGGCCTGATCCCCTCCCGCATGGCGGCCAAGAAGGATCCCGTGGTCGCGCTGAGGACGGAGTGAGCGCTTCTCAATTCCATTCGGGAGCTTTCAGGAACTGATGAAGAAGGAAAAGCGCCCCCCTGTCAAATAGAATCATTTGACTTTTCGCGGGCGGTGGTATAAAATGGAAAGCGGGAAGGAAAGGAAATTGGGATAAAATTTTCGGAAAGGGCGTGACAGGGATGCAGACCTGGCGCAGCAGTTTGGCAGGCAGGCAGG
>JAFXZO010000092.1 GCA_017541205.1 Clostridia bacterium
ATCGCTATCAGGAATCCATCACCAACGAAGTGCTCACCATGTACGACCAGATTTTTGCCCAGCTGAGGGCGGTTCGGCAATACGCCTCGACGCTGGAGGACGCGTCCTCCACCCGGGTCTATACCAAGGATGAACTGCAATACGGCCATGAGATGCTGACCCTCCTTTCCTTGAGCGATTATCAATTGACCAGTCTTATGCGCAGCACCAAGGAAGAACTGGAGGAAGCGTATACCCTGGTGTATGCCGCGCTGCAAAGCACCATGCAAAGCTATGTGACCGAAGGCCAGGAAAGCGCCGCGATCTACAGTATCCGTCAAATCGTGAATTACCGCATTTCGATCCCCCTGGGCCAAAACGTGATCCCCGCCGTTTTGAACGCCTGCGTCCAAGCGAATATACTGGTGGATCAGGAAAAGACGGAAGAGGATAAGCAGGCCGCCAGGGACGCGGTGGAGCCCGTCATGTATAAGCAGGGGCAGAACATCGTTGTGCGCGGGGAAGGCAGAATCACGGAAAACCAGCTGGCCATGCTGTCCACCCTGGGCCTGCTCAGCGACAGCGAAGTGGATATGACGATTTACGTGGGCGCGGTGGTGCTGGCGGTGTTCGTGCTGACCTGTATGGTGCTGCTGCTTCGCCACTATGGCGAAACCCGGGTCATGAGCGAGACGGACAGGCTGCTGCTCACGTGGTGCGTGCTGGTGATTTCGTTCGCGCTTTGCCTGCTGGGGAGGATCGCCAATGCGTATCTTGTGCCCCTGATCCTCTGCCCGCTTTTGCTGACGGCGCTCCTTGGGCTCCGCGTCGGCGTCGTGTGCAACGCCGCGCTCACCATCCTGGTTGCCGCGGTGGCAGCCGGCGGGAGCGAAGAATATGCGGAAAAAGTAGCGGTGATCCTGATAAGCGGCCTATTGTCCGGCACGATCACGGCGCTGATGATGAACCGGAAAACCTCGAGGCTGTGGGTGCTGCTTTCCGGCCTGACAGGCTGCGCGGTCGATTTTATATCCATCATGTGCATCGGGCTGATGACCAGCAGCGAATTGACCGGCTCGATCATCAACGCGGGCTGGCGCGCGGGCGGCTCCGCGATCGGAACGCTGCTGTGCATCGGCTTGCAGCCTTTGCTCGAAATGATATTTAACATGCCGACCCCAATGAAGCTCATGGAGCTTTCCAACCCCAATCAACCCTTGCTGCGCAGGATGCTGCTTGAGGCGCCCGGCACCTATCACCATTGCACCATCGTAGCCAGCATCGCGGAAGCCGCGGCCGAATCGATCGGGGCGAACCCGCTGATCTGCCGGGTGGGCGGATACTATCACGATGTGGGCAAGCTGAAGCGCCCCTCCTATTTTACCGAAAACCAAACCGGCGGCGTGAACATTCACGACCATACGGACCCTTATGTTTCCGCGGCCATCATCACCTCGCATACCCGTGACGGCGTTGCTTTGGCGCGGGCGTACCGCCTGCCCCGGGCGATCCAGCAGATCATCGCCGAGCATCACGGCAATACGCCGGTCATGTTCTTTTATCATAAGGCTTTGCAGCAGGCAAACGGCAAGCCTGTGGACATCAACAATTTCCGCTATGACGGCCGTCCTCCCCGCACGAAGGAAGGGGCCATCGTGATGCTTTGCGATACCATCGAAGCCGCTGTGCGCACCATGAAAAACCCGACCACGGACGGCATTGAGGAATTTATCGTCAAGCTGGTGCGCGGAAAGCTCGAGGACGGGCAATTGAACGATTCCCCCCTGACTTTAAGGGACATTGACCGGATCTGCGCCGCCGCGACCCAGGTGCTCCTTGGCGTGTTCCATGAGCGCATCGAATACCCGGACCTGGATGAAATCAAAGCCCAGGCCATGCGGCAAGCCGCCATCGACGCCGGGGAGCTCCAGACAGAGGGCGAAATCGCCGAGAAAGAACCGGATGAGGATATGGCGGAGTGGATGGTATCCAAACCCGCCACCGTGGTAACGCCGGAAGCGTCGCCGCAATTGACCACGGTTGAGCCGATGGCTTCCGCCAAGCTGGTTTCCATCCAGGAGCTTGTCCAGATCGAACCGCTGCCCACCAAGGAAATGGAAGCGGAAATGCTGGCCAGGGAAAAGGCCGAAAGCCAGGAAACGGCGGAAGAAATAAAAGAAACCCCTGAAACGCAGGAAGAAACGCCGGAGGAAGAAGAATGAAGCCGACGCTGGATTTTATCTGGGACGATACCCCGGATAATGAAACGGAAAGGGCGCTTGCACGGACCGCGGAAAGCTGCCTCCGGGCGGAGGGGATCGCGCTGCCCGCTTACGCCCAGGTACGCATGACGGACGATGAAACGATCCGGGCCGTCAACAAAGAATACAGGAGCATAGACCGAGCGACGGACGTGCTTTCCTTTCCCGTATGCGATTGCACGCCGAACAATACCCTGGGGCGATGCGAAAAGAAATTGCTTCGGGAAAGGGACGAAACGGGCCGCTGCTTCCTTGGCGATATCGTGATTTCCATTCCCCGGGCCAGGGAGCAGGCGGCGGAATACGGACACAGCCTGAAAAGAGAATTATGTTATCTGACGGCCCATGCAATGTTTCATCTGATGGGCTATGACCACATGAGAGAGGAAGACAGGGAGAGGATGCGGAATATGGAAGAAACAGCCCTGAATGAGGCCGGAGCCGCCCGGGTAACGGATGAAGAATTGATTCGGATGGCGCAGCAGGCGATGGCGTTTTCCTATTCGCCCTATTCGCATTATCAGGTCGGGGCCGCGCTGCTTTGTCGGGATGGGCGCGTATTTACGGGCTGCAACATCGAAAACGCTTCCTACGGCGCGTCCAACTGCGCTGAAAGGACGGCGCTGTTCAAGGCGGTCAGCGAAGGCGCTCGGGAGTTTGTCGCAATTGCGATCACGGCGGAAAAATCCGCGCCATGGCCGTGCGGGATCTGCCGCCAGGCCCTGTATGAATTCGCGCCGAGGCTGCGCGTGATCGTCGCCTGGGGCGATCAAAGGGACGAAGCGGCTTTGCCGGAGCTTTTGCCGCACGGCTTTGGGCCGGAAAGCGGTATGCTGGATATATTGGGAAAAGAATAACGTCTGTTTGGACCGCATTCTATACAGATCGCTTGGGTACAGGAAGGGAAACGCTATGAACAATCAGGAAGCATTTCATTCGGGCTTTGCGACCATCGTCGGCAGGCCGAATGTGGGCAAATCAACGCTGCTCAATACCCTGGTGGGCGAAAAAGTCGCCATCGTGTCCAATCGCCCGCAGACCACGCGCAGCCGCGTCATGGGCGTGATGGGCGGAGAAAGATGCCAGATCGTATTTGTGGATACGCCCGGCATCCATCGGCCCCGCACGAAGCTGGGGGAATTCATGGTGCAGTCGATCGAAGAAGCGATGGAAGGCATCGACGCGCTGCTGGCGCTCGTGGATGTGACCGCCATTGGGCCGCATGACCGCAGCATCGTGGAAGAAATGAGCCATAAAAAGGTGTACAAGCTGTTGGTGCTTAATAAGATCGATCTGATCGAACCAAAGCAGCTGCTTTCGATCATGGATTCCTTCAGGAATGAAAAGTACGACGGCATCCTGCCCATCAGCGCCCGGACCGGGGACGGCGTGGAGCAGCTCAAAAACGATTTGGCCGCGCATTTGCCCGTCGGGCCCAAGTATTTCCCGGACGATATGCTCACCGACCAGCCGGAGCGGGACCTTTGCGCCGAGCTGATCCGCGAAAAAGCGCTGCGCAACCTGCGCGATGAAGTGCCCCACGGCATCGGCGTCGAGATGATGGCGATGAAGCAAATGAACGAGCATTTTATGGAAATCGACGCGACCATCTATTGCGAAAAAGATTCCCATAAAGGCATCATCATTGGAAAAAAAGGCGCGATGCTGCAAAAAATCGGCGCGGAAGCCCGCGCCGATATCGAAAACCTGCTGGGGATGCATGTGAACCTGCAGTTATGGGTGAAGGTTAGGCCCGGCTGGCGTGACTCCGCCGAAGACCTGAAAACGCTGGGATACGTACAGAACAGATAAAAGCCCCGATCCTTGCCTTGGCGCGGGACGCTCAGCGCTCTACGGACGCGATGATCCCGCCGCCAAGGCATTTTTCGTTTTCATAAAGAACCGCGCTTTGCCCCGGCGTAACGGCGCGCTGCGGCTCATCGAACACAAAATGAAGCGTATCCTGGTGCCGGGTCACGGTAACGCGCTGATCGGCCTGCCGATAGCGGAATTTCGCGGTCAAGCGGCAGGGCACATCTTCCGGAAGCGGAGTGCTGACGAAGGTCGCGTCGGCCGCAAGGCAGGCGCGGCTGTACAGGAGCGGGTGATCCTCGCCCTGCGCCACGATGAGGCGGTTCTTCTTCAGGTCTTTATCCACCACAAAAAAGCTGCGGCCGTCGCCCCGCCCGCCGATGCCAAGGCCGCGGCGCTGGCCCAGGGTATAATACATGAGCCCGTCGTGCCGGCCCACGATTTCTCCTTCCGGCGTCACCATATCGCCGGGCTGCGCGGGTAAAAAGCCTTTGAGAAATTGCTTGAAGTTTCTTTCCCCGATAAAGCATACGCCCGTGGAATCCTTCTTATGGCTGACGGGAAGGCCCGCTTCCTCGGCGATTGAGCGCACCTGCGCTTTCGTCAGGCCGCCGACCGGGAAGAGGGCTTTTTTCAATTGTTCGGAATGCACCATGTACAGAAAATAGCTTTGATCCTTCGCGCTGTCCGTACCGCGGAGCAGATGGCCCTGCGCGTCCGTTTGCACAAAATGCCCGGTCGCCATTTTTTCGGCCCCGGCCTTCATGGCGAAATCCAAAAAAGCTTTGAATTTTATCTCCCGGTTGCACAGCACGTCCGGATTGGGCGTACGGCCCGCCTTGTATTCATTCAGGAACAGCGTGAACACGCGGTCCCAGTATTCCTTCGCGAAATCCACGGCGTAGTAGGGGATGCCGATCCGATCGCACACATCGCGCACGTCGCGCCAATCGCTTTCCGCCGTGCATACGCCGTCCTCGTTATCCTCATTCCAATTCTTCATGAAAACGCCGATCACATCATAGCCCTGGCGTTTGAGCAGGAGCGCGGAAACCGCGCTGTCCACCCCGCCGGACATGCCGACAACGACCCGCATCAGAGCACGCCCCTTTCCACCATGCGCTGGAACAGCTTTTGGAACGCTTCTTCCGTCACCGTTTCCACGCTTTGCGCGGCGTTCACGGCCAAATATCGGTCAGGATTCTGCCGGCACAGCGTTTCAAAGCCTTTTTCCGTCTGCGTATGGAATTGATCGCCCGCCTGCTCGATCCGGTCGGGCTGCGAAACGGCCATGCGCCGCGCGAGCGCGTCCCTGGAAGACATGCGGAAATACAGCGTCACATCCGGCGCGCCTTCCTCAAACGCAAAACGGTTGATGCTCTCGATCCAGCCAAGGCCCAAGCCCCGCGCGATCCCTTGATACACCAGGGAGGAATCCACGAACCGATCGCACAGAACGATTTGCCCGCTCCTGACCGCGGGCAGGATCACATCCCGCAAATGCTGGGCACGGGACGCGGCGAAAAGGAGGGCCTCCGTTTCGGCGCACATCCCGTTGTCTTCCTTCGCCAGGACGATCTTGCGGATCTCTTCCGAAAGCGGGCAGCCGCCCGGCTCGCGGGTACGCCGGACGGAATAGCCGAACTGCTCCAACCGCTGCATCAGCGCGGCCGCCTGGGTCGATTTGCCGCAGCCGTCCACCCCCTCCAGCGTGACGAAAAAGCCTTTGGGCGGCTCCATGCCGGGGCACAGGATATCACACAGCGCCTGCGTGCTCTCCGCCGCGTGGGTCGGGCGCTTGGCAAGCAATTCAGCGTTGTCCCCATAGCCGTATAAAGCGCCGATAGAGGCAATGTCACGGTCGATCGCGCCCTGGATGTCCCCGGCGATATCGCCCACCATGACCGCCCGCTTCCCCTTGGGCAGAACGCGGCCGATCAAGCGGCCTTTATCGGCGTGCAGATCATCCGGCGACGGCCCGGCGACCGCGTCAATAAAATCCAAAAGGCCAAAATACCGCAGGATATCGATGGATGTCTTTTCCGGCTTGCCCGTCGCGACGGCGACGTACGCGCCACGATCCCGGAGGGCTTTGAGCAGCGCGCGGATCCGGGGATATACCTTGTTTTCCTTCCAGCCGATAGGAATATAGCGCTCCCGGTATAATTCCGTCGCGCGGGCGGCCTCCTCCTCGCTCATGCCGCAGTAGCGGATAAAGGAATCCGCGAGCGGCGGGCCAAGAAAGCGCTGGAGCACGTTTTCCGGCGGAACGGGCTTTCCAAGCTTTTTCAGCGCGTATTCGGCGGAGGCGAATATCCCCGGCCTGGAATCGGTCAGCGTTCCATCCAGATCAAAAATCACGGCGTCGTAGGTCAGCACAAATAACATCCTTCCGAATTGTTTTCGTCAGGATGTTATTGTATCATAGGCGTCTGTTTTTCACAAGAAAAACAATTCATTCTTTGCTTTCTTCCATGATGCGGATGTTTTCTTTGATCCGTTCGTTTTCGGGGGAAAGGCGAAGCGCTTCCCTTGCGCACGCCAGCGCCTTGGGCTTCATTCCAAGATAAAACCAGGCGAGAGACCTTAGATCCCAGGGGAGACTGCCCCAAGCGCTGTTTTCCGTGATATAGGTGCATACGCGTTCGTTGATTTGGAGGGCGAGCCCTGTTGCAAACAAAACGCCTTCCCAATTCTTCCGGCGTTCGAATAAACGCGCAAGGTCCATCATCGGCTCCCTTAGGTGCGGCGCTTCTGCCACGGCGCGAAGATACCATTTCTCCGCCTGCGCTTCATCGCCTTTCCCCAGATACGCCCGCGCAATGAACCGCATCGAGGCGCTTCTCTCGTCCGCCCATACGGCGTTTGGCAGGGAAAGATGCCGCAGGAGCGTTCGGATACAGTCGTCATATCGGCCGTAAAAAAGGTATTCCCGGCCCAGGTAATGCATGTTCCTGTCATCTTCCGGCTGTTCCTGAACGGACAATTCCAGCAGGGGCAGATACTGCGCGCGGGATTTTTCGGGGTCGGCGTGATGATGCAGCTGCATGCCGTCGACCGTTACGCGTTTCTCCCGCCCTTTCCCTTGCCAGGAAAGCACCTCATGGACGGGATGCGTCCAGGTATAGCCGTTTCTTGCGTGAATTTTATCCAGATAAAAGACCCGCCCCTCTGATCCGTCTTTTTCAAAATTCCACGTATAGCGGTAAGCGGCCCTGGTTGTGCCGTTCGTCCACGCTTTTTCAAGCTTGTGGCGCCATCCGGGCAGGAAAACTTCGTCCAGATCAGTGCAGACGCAGATATCCGCGTCTTGGGGCACCAGGGCGAGGGATTCGTTCCTTGCCGTGTCAAAACGCCAGGGGTCGATCGTTTTCTGGGTTACAAAGCAGCCCGCGTCCCGAAGCAGTTTGACCGTATCATCTTTTGAACCCGTGTCCAGCACGTAGATTTCGTCCGCTTCGCGCATGGACGCGGTCCAGCGAACAGCGAACTTCCTTTCATCTTTCGCGATCGCGTAAACGCAGACCTTCATGCTTTCCTCCATCAAAAAGGGCGGCGGCTCTCGCGCCGCCGCCCGGTCGGTCCGTGTCAGCTGTTCAGGTAACCCGCCATGCGAAGATGATCCAGCAGGATGTTGAATTGGGTCAGCAATTCATCCTGGTTCGCAGCGTTGCTTACGGAGGCTGCGGGAATCATCCGAATATCGCCCGCGGGGCCGGTGGGTCCGGTTGGACCGGTCGGGCCTGTTTCGCCCGCGGGGCCGGTGGGCCCGGTTTCACCGGCGGGTCCGGTGGGTCCGGTTTCCCCAGTGGGTCCGGTTTCACCGGCGGGTCCGGTGGGTCCGGTTTCCCCAGTGGGTCCGGTTTCGCCGGCAGGGCCGGTGGGGCCGGTTTCACCCGCGCCGGGTCCCGTAGGGCCGGTCGGGCCAACGAGGCCCATGGGGCCGGTCGGGCCTGTCGGGCCGCGGAAAGGACGCCAGGTCGCGCCGGGAGAGCAGCAGCCCAGGCTGCTCAAAACGGGGTAACAGGTGCGGCTATTGTTTCCGGCGGAATCGCCGGGCTGCGCATCGATATAGTTTTGAATTTCCATGTTGTTTCCCTCGCTTTTCAGGCTCTGTGCGGCGGAGATTTTTCCGCCCACTTTCAGCTTATGCCAAAGCGAAAAAAACGTTAATCAGTTCATGAAAAAACCGGCCAGGGCAGTGAAAAAAGCAATTTGAATAAACGGGAATCGTTATGTAAAAATTTGCAATGATCGTCCTATTATCTGCTATTTTTGATTGACTTTTTTTCTGTTTCCGATTAAGATGTCTGGGAGGGAAAGGGGATATACCGCCCGGAAGATCATGCCGTACAAACCCAGGCGGAGTTAGGAAAGGAAAGCAAAGCACGATTATGCGAAGACTGATTTCATTCGTTCTTGCCTGCCTGCTTGCCGCAGGGCCGATCGTCCATTGCTCCTGCGAGGAAACAAGCGCGCGGGATGCGCTGATCGACGCCATCATCGAGACGGGACGGAAGCTGTATCTGGATGCGAATGGGAAGCTCAAGCGCGCGCATTACGCCGGGGATATCTACGTTTGCAAGAATTTTACGGTGCATGTGTTTTCGGAAAACAGCGCCGGCTTTCGCATGGCGGAATATCCGGACGCGCGTTTGATCGTGCCGGCCAACCTGCCCGCCAAGGAATGCAAGCCGTATTCCTACGGCTATTGCTGGGAGGATGTATCGGCGCAGGACGGAAACCCCTTCTATATTGCCGCCCAGTTTCTGTACGATACGAACCTGAGCAAGCAGGAAAACCGGGAAAAGGCGCTGGAATTCATGAAGCAGGTGCGTAAGGGCGATTATTTTCAAATGTCCGCCCAATACTATTACGGCACGGGCGCGCACAGCTGCATCATGATCGCGGATTACGACCCCGACACTGATTCCGTCCATTGGATGGACAGCAACATGGCCGGGGAAAAGCGCAACGGCATCCGCTACGGCAAAGTACAGTTTGACGCGGTCAAGGAGATTTCCTGGTGGGTGGACGCGTTTTGCAAAAAGGGCCGCGGCGCGACCATTTACCGCCTCCGGGACGATATCATCCGCGCGGGCGAATGACCGCGTTTTGCCGGATCAAATCTTCATAAGGGATGTACAAGCGGGAAAAAATATGCTATACTAAGCCCGATTCATAGGGAAAAACAGGTTTCCGTGTTGATCCTGAAAAAGGAGGGCCGTAAAAAGAGTGGATAACCGAATCATATACCAATTGGAGCAGGTGCTTTCCGGCCTGCATACGCCCATTTCCCTTCTGGATGCAGAGGGAAACAGCCTGATCCCCAATGAAGATATCCGTTTTGCCCTGCCCGCCATACAGCAGAGCGGCGTGCCGGTGGAACAGGATGGGCGGCTGTACCAAATCTGTTCGTCCAACTCCAATTGGGTGCTGATGTCCACGGTTTCGGATGTGGATGCGGCCAACGATGCCTTTACCCTGTGCGACGCCATGATCACATCCATGATCGCGGCAAACGAGGCGGGAAACGATCTGAACAACGTTTATCAGCGCATTTTGCAAAACGAATTGTCCCTGGCGGAATTGGACGCAGTGGTGGACGAGCATGGGATCCCGCCGTCCCTGCCAAGGTGCGTGCTGCTGATGCATATGGTGCAGGTGCAGCAGCGCTCCGCCTGCGAAATCCTGGAGGAGTTTGTGCCCAGGAGCAGCAGCGATGTGCTGATCTCCATGGACAAGCATACCGCCGCGTTCATCAAATCCGCGGGCGGCCTGGAGGATGAAGACGAGCTTCGCCAGTTTGCCTGCGCTGTGCAGGAAACGCTGATGAGCGAAATTGCCCTTCCCGTCACCATCGGTATCGGCGAAGTCGCCAAGACGGTGGCGGATCTGCATTCCTCCTATCGCCAGGCGCGGCGGGCGATCGAAATCGGCAGGATATACGCGCCCGAGAGGACGGTGCACGTATACAGGTCCATGATGCTGGAAAGGTTTTTGTCCGATCTGCCGGCGGATATGGCAGAGCACTATCATGGGCTGCTCTTTAACCGCTCCACGGCCCGGCTCTTTGGCGAAGAAATGCTCTACACCATCGAAATGTTTTTCAAGAAAGACCTGAACCTCTCCGATACCGCCAGGCAGCTCTATATCCATCGTAACACCCTGGTGTACCGGCTGGATAAGGTGCAGCGCCAGGTGGGGCTGGATCTGAGAAAGTTCGAGGATGCCGTTACGTTCAAAATGCTGCTTGAAATGCACAAATGCGGCAATAATAAAAACAAAGGCAAAAAGGGGCATTGATCTGTCCCGGGAGGAGAAAACATGAAGAAAAAAATACTGATTCTTGGGATCGTGACTATCCTCGTCTGCGGCATGGTGATTTTGTCGGGCCAGGCCGCCGGGTTCTATGATTATTTCGGCCAGAGCAAAAATGACACGGTCACCATCAGCAAAGAAGAATATGACCGTCTGTCCAGATACCAGAAAATGGACCTGATCCTGCAATATATCGAACAATGGTATATTGAAGAGCCGGACGTGGACGCGATGATCGAAAACGCGACCAAGGCCCTTCTGTACACGCTGGAGGATCCCTATACCTTCTATTATAACGAAGAAGAATGGGCTTCCATGAAGGAGGATGACGAGGGCGTATACGCCGGTATCGGCATCCAGATGCTCGGCAACATGGAAGACAACTCCGTTACGATCACCCGCGTGTTCCGCGGCACGCCGGCAGAAAACGTCGGTATTCGCAAGGGCGATGTGCTGGTGCGGGTGGAAGATCTGGAAGTGAACTTCTATTCCATGCAGAACGCCGTGAACATCATGCGCGGCATCGTGGGCGAATCCGTGGAGGTCGAGGTGCGCCGCGGCGAAGAATACATTACGTTCCAGGTCGTCCGCGATGTCATCCATGTAAACCGCGTGGAATACACCTTGCTGGACGACCAGGTGGGCTTGATCATCCTGTATGAATTCGCCGGCGAGAGCGAAAAGGAATTTGCCAACGCCCTGGCGGATCTGGAAGCCCAAGGCGCTAAAGCGCTGATCGTGGACCTTCGCGACAACGGCGGCGGCTGGGTAGCTTCCGCGACGGAAATCGGCGATCTGTTCCTGGACGACGGTCTGCTGATGTACAGCGAGGACCGGTACGGCAACGGCGAACAGGCGAAAATGACCAAGGGCTGCGACGACATTCCGCTGGTGTTCCTGGTCAATGGGAATTCCGCCTCTTCTTCCGAAATCCTTTCCGGCGGTCTGCAGGACCGCGGCAGGGCGATCCTGGTCGGCACCCAGACGTACGGCAAGGGCATCATGCAGGCTGTGATTGATCTGGATAACGATACGTCCGGCTTCCAGATGACCTATGAACAGTATTACCTGCCCTCCGGCAAAAAGGTGCACAAGGTGGGCCTGACCCCCGATATCATCGTGGAAATGCCGGAAGAAATGCAGAACAAGACCTTCGAGCTGGGCGATATGAGCGATCCGCAGCTGAAGAAGGCCTGGGAAACCGCCAAAGAAATGATAAAGTAACGCGCTTCAGAAATATGTAAAAGGGGCTGCCGAACTCAGTAAAAGAGCGGCAGCCCCTTTTCATAGAATAAAAAAGGTTCTTCACGGTTTGTTAGGGAAACGTTCAATCAACCAAAAAACCTTTGATGTCATCCCGACCGAAGCGGAGCGCCAGCGAAGCGGAGTGGAGGGATCTCCCTCCCTGCTGGGCGATTGACTCTGAGATCCCTCGGCTGCGCTTCGCCTCTCAGCTCCGCTTCGCTCGGGATGACATTTGAGGG
>JAFXZO010000001.1 GCA_017541205.1 Clostridia bacterium
ACCAACACCAACACCAATACTAATACCAACACAAACACGAGAATAACAAAAACCGATGTAAGGCTGCATATTGAAGAAATTGGAAACGTGAGGGGAATACCTTCTGTGAAGCGTTATCAGCCCATCACGCTCGTTTCCAATGCTTTTAGCCTGACGGACGAACAGGCCAAATCGTACAACGCGCAGGGGATCACCTTTGAAATCATCGGCGGGAACAGCAAAATTTCCAGAGAAGAAAAAGCGAAGCTCGTCAAATACGGCAAACAATACAGGCTCGAATGCGCGCTGTCCGATACGGGGAGATACAGTGCGGACCGTTACAAAGTGAAGGTCAAAGCCCCCAAAGTAATGACGGATAAGCTGTCCTTTTCCGACTTTTCCTTCGATTTGACAGCCCCCGATATCTCCTTTGAAGTGGAGGGCGCCTGGAAAGGAACGGACGGCAACACCTATTGGAAGGTCGAAGAAAACGCCCGCGTGCGCGTTTATTATGAACCGGGCAGCAATAATACGGATACCTTTGAATACGCCGTGTATCCGGCAGGCGGAACCCCGGTCTGGATAGATGCGGATAAAATGGACGTTAACGCGGAAGAAATCGTTTATGAGGCAAAGAAAGGCGGCAATACAAGCAGCCAGTCTTCTTCCCAGCAGACATGCTCGTTCGTCCTCCAGGTGCCGCAGGACGCGTGGAATAACGTCTATACCGTCGCCGTCCGCCACAACGGCCAGGAAGCAGCCGAACAAACGGGCACGTTCCTTCAGCCGCTCAAACTGTCGCTGGCCGACGATTTTGACGGGGAAAATACTGTTTATACGGGCCAGAAGGAACTGCGCGTGAAAGTAAACAGAATATCGGGCAATTTAGTGCTTCAATCCGGCAACAAAAAAGACGGTGAGCCCGTCCATGAAGGGGTCGCGGCGTTCGATCTGTCGGATTGGCAGCTGGAGGACGGGCAGACGATCACCGTAAGCTATTATAATAAGGAAACGGACGAAACAAGCAGCGAGGAAGAGTCGCTCACGATCAGCTTTATCGAGGCGGATACCATCTCGATCAGCCCGCTCGGCGGCGTGTATCTGGACGAAAAAACGCCGGAAACCATGCGGTTTGACGTAAACGCGCAGGAGGGCCTGCAGACCCAGGTGTGGCTGGAAGACGAGAATGGGAATCCGATTGGCGAAAAGTATGAAAACGTCGGGCACGTCACCTTTGCGACCGCCGACCTTTCCCGGACGGCCCAGATCGTGTGCGCTTATTCGGATCTCCAAGGCGGCGAAGTAAGAATCCCCGTTGTCCTTTTGTCTGAAACAGCCGATATTCCTGCAAACAGCCTCATCCTGATAACGGAAAAACCGGCCCTCGACCAGGATGCCGCTTTGGCGGAGGGCGGAGAACTCACCGGCCGCAATGCCGTGCCGAACAGAACGGTGGAGCTTCAATACTTGAATGGGACGCTGGCTGCCAGTACGATGGCGGATGAGCACGGCGCGTTCACGTTCTCTCAGACGGGGCTGACGCCCGATCAGGAAGTAACCGTCGTTTGCGAGGACAAACTGGGCCAGAAGCGCGAATCCAGCGCGGCGCTGACCCTGCCCCTGCAAACGATCACCGTGAAGGCGGGCGAGATCACCGATTGGGTGGACGACATGGGCGAAAAGGTCCAGCCGATCCACTGGGATGAAACAAAGAAGATTTATTACCTAAATGGAGAACTTGTGAATCTGCCTCTGCGCGGCACGGCGCATAAGAACCAATGGCTTACCCTGTGGCTGAACGGCGGCCCCATGGGCGAGACCCAAGCCGATCAGGACGGCCGTTGGGCATGCAATGTAACCCTGCCCGACGGAGAAAACGGCGAGATCACGGTCCAATATAAGGAAAAAGCGTACGGCGAAGCGGGCACGTTGGCCTACGCCTACTATACGCCGCGCGCGGAAGCGCCCAAGGTCACAGCTCTCCTCGTGGAAGGGGACACGGCCTTAAAGGTGCAGGGTGATCCGGAAGCAAAATATACCCTGATGGTGGACGGCAAAGACGTGAATACCCAGGAAGCGGGCGCGGACGGCGCCGTTACCCTGATTTCGCCCGAGCCCTTCAAAACCGGGCAGAAGGTCACGGTTTGGATGACGAACATCGTAGGGGGACGCTCCCAAGTCGGCGAATACACCGTGGAGCAGAATACCGATCTGCGCGCGGAAATATCCGGCAGCGAGCCCTGCTACCTGTCCCCCGATGGGGAGCCTCTGATTCTGACGGTCCATGGCATCAACGGTACGATCGTTGACCTTTATGGAAAGCGTGAAAACTTCAGCGACGAACAGCGGATCGACCAATGGACGATGGTTGATGGCGAAATCCGTACGCTTCGTTATGCTGATGTGAAGGAAAAGCTTGATCTGCCCGACATGGATATGAAAATAACATTGATCCTGCGGGATAATCAGAATCATGAGTTCAGAGATCTTGTCATTCATTATGACCCCGTCTGCCAAGTTGAACCGGATCAGGATAGCTGGGATGCCTTGAACAAGGGAACCGAGCGCATCACCGGCACGGCCGACCCGGGCGCAGCCGTCATCCTCTATAACGGGGAGGAAAATGTCGCCGAGGCGAAGGCAGGCGATGACGGACGTTTTGAAATCAATATCAAAGATAAAGATATCAAGAAGAAGCTTCGCGGCGATGTGAAGCTCTCTTTGGTGGCCGAGGATCCGGCGGGCAACAAATCCGAGCGCGTCGAGCAGGGCAAAAAGATCCACTTCCCCTGGCGCGACAAGCCGATCTATCTGATCCTGATGTGCATGGGCCTGCTCCTGTTTGCGGCGTTCCTGATGATATTCCTTTCCTCGCGGAAAAGATCCGGCGGCAAGCAGGACAGGCCGCCCCTGCCCACCGGTACGGTCAGGCTGCCGCCGCGGCCCCGCAAGAAATAAAAAGCCGTTGAAAGGAGGATTCAAATGCCTTTGAAAATAGATGCTGCCGTATGCAGCAATATGGGCAAGGTTCGCAAGAACAACGAAGATAATTTCTACTTCGACGGTCTTTACATGGATGAAAACACGCGGAACCAGGGCGGCTTTTATCACCAGACCAACGAAAACGAGCTTCAGATCTACGCGGTCTGCGACGGCATGGGCGGCGAGGAAGGCGGCGAGGACGCCTCCATCACGGCGGTGCGCGGCCTGCAGAAATATGCCGCATCCGAGGCGCATCCCGATGAAAACCAGCCGCTTCGCGACGCGCTGCAGTCCATTTCCGATACCATCGATCAGAACGCCCGGACCAAGGGCTTCCATTCCGGCACCACGATCGCCATGATGCTGTTTAACGGCAATACGGCCCGCGTCGTCCACGTGGGCGACAGCCGCGTGTACGGCATGCAGAATAAACAATTGCGCCGCCTCACCGTGGACCATTCCGAGGTGCAGCGCATGTTCGCGATGGGCCTGATCAAAGAAGAGGAATTGGACACCCATCCGCGCCGCCACGTCATCAGCCAATACCTGGGCATGCCCAGGGAGGACGCCCTCGTTTCCCCGACCCTGAGCGAAAGGGAAGAGGTCACCGCCGAAACCCGTTATGTGATCTGCAGCGACGGCCTGACCGATATGGTCAAGGATCCCGAGCTCAGCCAGATCCTCGCCGCCGCCCCAAATTCCGAGGAAGCGGCCAAGCAATTGGTGCTTGCCGCGCTGCGGAACGGCGGGCGCGATAACGTGACGGTGATCTGCCTCTTCGTAAAGCCCCAGAAAACGGGGAGCACCCGGCATGAGGGCAAAAAGCACGAGAGCAAGAGCAGAAAGCGCAGGCGCCGCCTGGCCATCGCGGGCATGATCCTCTCCGGCGGCATCTTCCTCGCCGCGCTGATCCTGTTCCTGATCGATCACGTTTTCCTTTGATCCGCCGCTTATCGGGCATGCCGCAGGGCAGCATTTGGAAGAAAGGAACCTGATCGGTCATGAAAGATTTTGTCGAATCTTTGCAGCCGTTCTTTGGAAAATGGTATCTGGGCCCCCGGATCGGCCAGGGAACGTACGGCAGTATTTATTCCATCCATCACGATGAAAGCGGCATCAGGCTGCATGCCGCGATGAAGGTCATCAAGGTGCCCAAATCGGAATCCGCCATCGACGAATTGCGCGTCCAGGGCTTTACCGATGAGGAGATGGAAGAATACTTTGAAAAGCAAGTCCAATTCGTGACCGGGGAAATCAACATCATGAACCGGTTCCGCGGCCATGACAATATCGTGTGCTATGAGGATCATGCCGTGGTGCGCGTTCCGGGCAAGATGGAGTGGTATATCCTGATCCGCATGGAGCGGCTGGAGCGGCTGGAGGATTATTTCAAGCGCGTCAACGCCAACTGCCTGCAGGTGGTGCAGCTATGGTATGATATCGCCTCCGCCCTCGTGGACTGCCACGGCAGCGGCGTGATCCACCGGGATATCAAGCCCGAAAACGTGCTCGTATCCAAGGATGGGTTTTACAAGCTGGTGGACTTTGGCATTTCCCGCTATCTGAGCGACGATTTTGCCACCACCATGGCCGGCACCTATCCGTACATGGCCCCGGAGGTCTATCAGCATAAGGCGTACGACCACCGTGCGGACATCTATTCGCTGGGCATCATGATTTATCAGATGCTCAACGCGGGCCGCATCCCCTTCCTGCCGCCCTACCCCAAGGCGATCACCGCCACGGATAAGGATGAAGCCGTTTATTCCCGCTTCGGCGGAAAGCAGATCCCGCCGATCCCCGGCGTGCCGCAGCGGATCATGCGGGTGCTGCTCAAATGCGTCGCCTTCAACCAGGAGGATCGGTATCCGAACGCCGAAGCGCTCGTCCGCGATATCCAGGCCATCTCGCTCACGCCGCAGGAGGAGCAGATGCCGCTCTACGATGAAAAGGGCTATCCCATGCCGATGAAAGCGAACCGCCGCTGGATAGGCAAAACGTCCGTGCTCATCGCGCTGGCGGCGCTGGCGGCGCTGTATGGGACCGCTATGCTGATTTTCTATCTCATCAAGCACTGACGAAATACCATCGAAAGGAAGGCCGCGTTATGGAAATGGTCATTGTGGAAATTGCCGTTCCTGCGATCGGCGAGAAATTTGATTTCAAGCTTCCCTGCTCCGTCAAAATCAGGGAAATCATACCGGAGCTTGCGCGTATCCTGGAAATGACCAAAGGCAACGTGCAGTTTGACGTGGAGAACGCCATGCTGTGCGATCTGGATCATGCCCGCGTGCTCAATCCCAACCTGACCGCCGCCAACCAGCAGATCACGGACGGCACCTGCCTGCAGCTTTTATAGCGCGACGGGCATTTTTTCCTATTTTTCCCCCGTCTTTTTTCCCGTTTTTCAGGGTTTTTTACCATTCAGGCCAAAAAACGTGCAATTCGTCGCACGGAGCTTGCGGATCGATCGATTGGCTGTTACAATGACGCCGTAAGAACAACACAGGGAACACTCAGGGAGCATCCCCTGAAGGAAAATTAAAGGAGGACATCATCATGGCAGCATTATCCACCATCATGAGACACGAAGCCCAGCTGCGGCAGGTAGCCGCTCAGATCAGGGAAGCGAACAGCATCATCGCCGATGCGAAGGCAGGCGCCGAAGCCGCCGCGACCGAGCTGGCGGGCAACTGGGAAGGCGAGGCCCGCGACGCGTTCGTTCAGGAACAGCTCAACGCCAAGACCTGGATCGAAAAGATGATCGAGATCATCGCTGAAATGGTCAACACCATCAACAACATCAACACCAGCTATACCAACGTGGACCAGACCGTGGCCGATATGATCCGCAGCAAATAAGCGGACGAAGCGGAAAACAGTGAGACACCCCGAACCAACCGACGGAAGAAAAGAAAGGATGTAAGAAAATGGCAAAGGATATAATCAAAGTTTCAACTGAGGAAATGTCCGCATGTATTGCGCGGTATACCACGGAAAAGGGCAAGCTGATGGAAGCGTTCCAGATCTGCGTTCAGGCGTCGAATCTTTTGGCCCAGTCTTGGGCGGGCCCGTCGTTCCTGGCTTGCAGCGCCAAGATGGCGGCGACGTACGCGAACCTGTTCCAGAGCGAACAAAAAATGGACGACGCGATCGAAGAGCTCCGGAACGTCATCAACATCATGGACGGCGCGGAAACGAAGATCCAGGGCGAAGTCAATTCCCTGGAAGTGGGCGAATCCCCCTTCGCCTGATCGGGGGAAAAACCCCAAGCGGCCGTCAATCGGAAAGGAATGCATAAACAGTGGCAAAGACGTATGATACGGATTTTCTCCGCACGACCGCGGCAACGATCAACGGCGCGGCGGACAGCATCAGCACAGCGGTAAGGACGACGCTGCGGTGGGTGAAGGAGGACGTGCCCGATCACCTGAGCGGATCCGCCGCGGAAGCGATCGAGGCGGAGACGGCGGATCTGGAAACCCGGCTGCTTGAATACGGGGCCTCGCTGGAAGGCGTTGGGGCCACACTCAAGAGATATGCATTTCTGTTGGATCAGGCGGATCAAAAGGCGTCGGAAATGATAGAGTCAGGCAGGTGAGGGTAGATGGATCATTTGAAGTGGGACAGCGAGGTATACGAGGCGTATATTTCGAGCCTGCAAAAAATGAACCGGCGGTTGGATGAAGAGCTCCAAACGCTGGCGGCGGCAAGGCAGGGTTTGTTGAACCAGAATGCGGACGGCTCGGACGAAGCCCTGAACCAGATCCAGCTGGCCCTGGAGAAAACCGTAAAAGGGATCACGGACGCCAATGACCGGGTATATCAGGTGCGGGAAGCGCTCAGCGACAGCATGGACCTGTTCATGGCAGCGGAGCGGAAAAACAGCAGCATGGATCTGGATATGCTGTACAGCGGGGCGGTTTCCTCGTCCGCGAGCAGCGTGCAGTATCCGCTGTACACCCCCTATTCCAGCGGCCTGAGCGGGGACGTGACGCCCGGATGGCTGCTCAGCCTGGCAGATGCGGGCTAATCGCTTCTAATACAATACATCCCAAATCTGATAATCTTTGAATCCGGGAAAAGTATAAAAAACCATTCACGCCGGAAAAGCAGCCATTCGTCACAAACGATTGCAAAGCACGAAAAGACATGCGATAATAAAGCCATCAAAAGGAACCACGAAGCAAACGCTTCAGAAGTTAAGGAGGAAAAGAAATTATGGCAAGGTTTGAAGTAACGGTATCTGAAATGCAGAACGCGGCCAACAAGATCCAGCAGGCCGCCGAGAACTTCCGGGAAGCCGCGGCCCAGGTGCTGGCC
>JAFXZO010000093.1 GCA_017541205.1 Clostridia bacterium
GCCATATAGATGATGGAGTTATAACCCGCCCACTTCCACACGTCCAGCAGGATCACGATGGGCTTCCAGTGCCGGGGCTCCGCGTACCAGCGGACGGGCGTCTGGCCGAAAGCGAGCAGCAGGCGGTTCATCACGCCGTTGGCCCCGGTGAGGATCAGCTCTCCGCTGCGGCGGTCCACCCTGAAATTGGCGGTCAGGAAGCCGTAGAGGATCGCGCCGACCACGACCCAGCTGAGGAAGTAGGGGAAAAACATGGCGCTCTGGGCGATTTTCTTGAAAGCGCCGGTTTTCATTTCGTTCATGAAGATGGCCAGGGTGATGGGCAGGGACGTGCCCAGGACGAGGCCCCAGAAGTTGATGATGAGCGTGTTCTTGATGGCGTTCCAGGCGTAGGGGTTGCCGTTGAAAAAGTAGCCGAAGTTCTGCAGGCCCACGAAGGGAGAGCCGAACACGCCGTCCACCACGTTGAACTTGGTGAACGCCATGTAGATGCCGCCCATGGGCAGATAACAGAACAGCAGCAGCAGCGTCAGCGCGGGCACGCACATGAGGTACAGCGTGCCGTTGTGCTTCATTTCCCACAGGAAACCGCGCTTTTTTACCATCAATCAAGCCTCCTTTCGGTAAGGATCGGTTCCGATTTTTTCAACCTCTTCTTTGAGCAGGAACATACCTGTGTCATGGAATCGTTCGCCCCGATCCCAAGCGGCAAACAGGCCCTTTTCCAGGCTGCTGCGCGGCTTGAGCTGACGGTAATCGGCCTTCGCGTCGCCCAGGACCTCCAGGCGGGTCATATCCTCGCCCTCCGCGGTGGGGTAGCGGTAAAACTGGCGCTGCACCCGGATGATGTTCCTTTCCGGCTTTAGGATCTTCGCCAAACCGGGATCGTACAGCCAGGATTCGCTCCAGAAGCCGATATAGCGGTATTCGGGGAAATAGCGCTCATAGAATGCCAGCGCCATTTCGCAGGAGCGCTTTACCCTTTCGGGCGTGTAGCCCATGCCGCCGGGGATATGCAGGGCCAGAAGATAATCCCCGTCGCGGATCGCCTGCGTCCATTCACGCTTGCTCAGGGTGACCGGATGGGGGAGGATATATCCGTCCGGGGAAACGGGATTGCCCGCGACGGTTTCTTCGGTTTCCCAGAAGACCGTTTCAAAGGCGCCGGGGTCATGGACGCCGTTCACCCCGTCCAATTGCCCGTCCCGCCGCACCTTCGCGCCGCCTTCCCACAGGGCCGTGACCTCGCCGGTTTCCATGCTTCGCCAGGCGTGGGGCGCGCCGCCCCAGCGGTAAGGGATGAAGTAGAACCGGTCCATCAGGAAGATGCCGCAGCAGTAAAAATTCATATCCCAGGGGTAATCATCGAAGGCGATGTCTCCCGTTTCCACGAACTTGCGCAGCTGCTTTCGGGTCATGCGCTCGGGAATGTCCATGTCATAGGTTTCCGGCACGCCCCGCTTTCGCAGGGCTTTTCTGCCTTCGATCACGCAAAGCTGGGAATAAAGGAAAGCGAAGGCGTCCCGGGCAAAGCCGGAAAGGCAGGCGGGCTTGGGCGGCTCAAAATCAATGGCCGTGCACCGGTTCAAAGCGCGGACGGCGTCCTGCGCCATGACGTGGGCAAGCGCAACCAGCTCGGGCACGGCGTTCGCCGCCTTCAGGGCGTCCATGAGCTGGGCCTGCTGGTCCGGGGGCACATGGTTCCAGTCGAGGGTGAATTGCAGCGCATCCTTGGGCAGAAGCTCCGTTTCATCGCAGGAAAGATCGCCGATATACTTTTCGATCCCCTCCGGCGCGATGGGGCCGGCGACCCGAAGCAGCTGTTCAAAGCGTTCCCTGGTCATACCCGCTCCTTCTTTCCATGACGGAAGCGGAAATCCCTGATGTTCACCACCGCGCCCGTCAGCCGCGCTTCCTCCGCGGAGCAGGCCATCATATGGCTTTCCACGGAATAGCGGATATCGCTGGCCGCTTCCGCCTGCCGCCCCTCGAGCAGGGAAAGGAAATCCTCCACGATGCCGCCGTCCCCGCCGCCGTGGCCGCTGGTGGGCAGGGCGGGATGGATGAGGAGGGATTCGCTCTGGTCCGCGCCGTTGGGCGCAAAACGGGTGATTTCGATCTCGTTGGTATACTCGTTGGCGCGAAGTTCCCCGTCCTCGCCCATGATTTTGAGCGTGCGGGCGATGCGGTTGGTGAAGCCGCTCAGGTTGAAGGTGGCGGTGACGCCGTTTTCAAATTCCAGCACCGTCACCTGATGGTCGCACACCGTGTTGTCGCAGCGGTACACGCAGCGGCCGTAGGGGCCCGTGCGGATGGCCTCCCGAAGGCCCTCCTCCGTCTGGTCCTCCGTCAGCACCGCGGCGGGCCAGGCGCCCATCACGGGCAGATAAGCTTTGTAGGCGCTGAACCGGCAGTCCTCCTTCAGCTTGCAGTCCGCGCAGCGCAAAGCCGCGCCCTCGGGGGCGTTTTCGGGCTTAAAATAGGTAAGGCTCCCGAAGGACGCCACCTGCCTGCATTCACTGCCGATCAGCCATACCAACAGATCCATATCGTGGCAGGATTTCTGCATGATGAGCGGGCTGGCCGTATCGCTGCGCCGCCAATTGCCGCGCACGAAGGAATGGGCCATATGAAAATTGCCGATGTTTTCGTTGTGCTGCACCGTGAGGATCCGCCCGATGGCGCCGGAATCCAGCTGACGCTTGATTTCCCGGAAGAAAGGAGAATAGCGCAGCACATGGCACACCACCACCTGGCGGCCCGTTTCCCGCGCTTTTTCCTCGATGGCGAGCACTTCCTCGGGCACGGGGGAAATGGGCTTTTCCAGCAGCAGATGATAGCCCTTTTCCATGGCGGGCATGGCCTGGCCGAAATGATCCCGGTCCATGGTGGCGATGATGGCCGCGTCGCCCATTTTCGGCTGGGCAAGCAGCTCCGCCGCGTCCCCAAAGCAGGATGCCTCGGGAATGCCGAATTCCTTCCCCGCGATTTCCCGCTTCACCGGATCCACTTCCGCCACCGCCGCGATCGCATGCCCCTTCTGATGGGCGTACCGGGCATAGATCATGCCCCGCTGGCCTGCGCCAAGCAACACGAATTTCATCCGCCGAACCTCCTGCCGTGGAGACTTGTTTACTAAACAATACCATATCTTTTATTGGTTGTCAAGAGATAAAATACATATTTTGGTTATATAAATAACAAAAAACACAAAAATGGTTTCTTGCCGCATACATGGACTTGACAAAACGGTTGTTTTCGTTTATGATACAAGAAACAAAATGCGGTTGTTTCATCCGCGGAAAGGAGGCCGCCGTGGCCAGTATCCGGGACGTTGCCCGCCTTGCGAATGTATCTCCTGCGACGGTATCCCGCATCCTTAATAACAATCAGGTGTACAAAACCACCGATGAAACGCGGCAGAACGTATTGCGGGCGGTGGCGGAGCTGAATTACAAGCCGCTGGTGAAAAAACGGATCGCCGAAAAGCCGGAAGCCATGGACAGCCGCTTCTCGGTGGGCTGCCTGCTGGCGTCCACAAAGGGGAAATACAGCGATCCCTTTTATCTCTCCATCCTGGGCGGCATCGAGGAAGAATTAAAAAAGCTGGGCGGCATGATCACGCTGATCCATACGGAGCAAGAGCTGGAAAACCGGGCCGTGCTGGACCGGTTCCTGAATGCGGGCTTGGACGGGCTGATTATGATGCGGCCGCTGGCTGAACCGCTTTTCCGCCTGCTGCATTCGCGTATTCCCCACATCGTAGGCATCGATACGGGCCATATGCCCATCGACAACGTGGAGTACGACCATCTGCGGGTGAGCCGGATGGCGGTGGAATACCTGTATCAAAAGGGGCACCGGCAGATCGGGTTCATCGGTGGGGGCGTGGGCCCCGTGCCCATGAAACGTTCGCGGCGGTTCAGAAGCTATCTGGAAACCATGCAGGATCTGGATTTGCAGGTGAACCCCCAGTGGGTGCTGGACTGTGATTGGGACGATAAAAAATGCGTGGAGCTGGTGGAAAACGTGGTCCGCAGCGGTTCGCTGCCCACGGCTTTTTACGCCGCCAGCGATTTGATGGCCATGGCGGCCCTGCGCGCGCTGTACCAAATGAACGTCCGTGTGCCGCGCCAGGTGGCGGTGATCGGCATGAGCAACATTGAAATGAGCAAATACGCCAATCCGCCCCTGACAACCATCGACGTGCCCACGGTGGAGATGGGGATCGCCGCGGCGCGGACCGTGGCCGCCCGGGTGCGCGGCGATACCACCCTGCCCAAGCGCATCCTGCTTCCTTCGGTTTTGGTGGAGCGGGATTCGGCCTGATCCTTTTCGGTTGGAAAGCCGCAAAATAAAAGCCGGGAACGCTTCTTGCGGTCCTGCCGCTGAAACATGACGTTTCGATCGGCAGCCGCCAGGCGCGCTTTCCCGGCTTGCAGTTTATGGCAGGCCCATGGTATGAACTTGCCTCAATGGAGCAAAACCATTTGATTATATGGAAAAAGAATAGGATCTTATCGGATAAAAACGGAAGCGGCGGCGACAAAGAGGCGCTTGGGAGCGCGCGTTACTTGACGCCGTAATGCGTCACGTAATAGGAAGCGGGGTGAAACCCAAACCTGCCGTTTTTGATGGTATCGCGCATCAGATCGAAGTACCAGTCGAACCCATAGGTATCGTTGGAAACATATCCGTTATCGGGCCAGCTGTGCAGCTCCTGAAACCCGGTCCAGCCGTTTTCGCGGGAATTGGTTTCGAGGCAATGGATGAATTCATGGATGAGGGCGCTGCACGCCTGATGGCAGGACACCCCGTCGTGCTTCCAGATGCCGTCGCCCATGGCATAGGTATTATCGCAGATGGTCGTGATATATACCTTTTGATTTCCGTACATGACATACCCTCCGCCCAGGCCAAGCCATTCGGGGCATCGCACGGGCACGAAGACCATCACCAGATTGACGTCCTTTCCTTTGATGAGGGAATAAAAATCTGCCGATCCGCCAATGCCGTACGTCGGGCAGCCGTTGGAGGCCACCTTCGTAATGGGCTCGTCTATGACGAAGGTTTCCACGGAGCCGATCGTCATCCTTCCCTTCGCGATGCCGTTGACGTTCGGCTTGAAGTATTTGATCACTTTATCCTGCAGCTCTTTTACTTCCTTCTTTGTGAACTTGCCGGGGAATTTCGGGTCGGTCACCTGGGTATAAATCACCGCAACGGCGTTCCATTCGGTATTCATGTGCTTGGCTTGCAGGCGCTTGACCAGCTTGCTGTCGTCGGATTTCTCGTGAAAAGAAAACTCGACCTCGATCTTTTTCGCGCCGATGAGATTGTTTTTCGTCAGCAGCGTGCTCACGTCGGACAGGTCGCCGTCGATGGAACGCGGGTTGTAATTGGGATTCACGCCTCCGGTGTACCACTTGTCCCACAAAGAGGATACAGTCGTTTTTTCGTCGCCGGAATAGGTAAAGCTCTTGGAGAAGGTATAGTATTTTCCGTCGATCCGGATCGTATGCACCTCAATGACGCTCGAAGGCCATTTTTTTTCGGCGTTCTGGATGGCGATAAAGCAGAATTGGATCTCCTTGATCGGGGCTGTAAACTCTACGCTGACTTTGTAGCGGCCTTCCCCGGTGATGACGGCCGTGGTTCCCTTGGAGACGTCCGAATCATATCCCCAATACGCCTGCGTTCCGTCCTCGTTTGTGAAGAAGATGGCGGCGGTGGGCTTTTCCGCCAGGGCGGATGCGCACATGAGCGTCAGAAACGCCGTTGCGACAAGAACGAACAGAACCTTCCCCTTCATATTTTATTCCCCTCTCCGATCGATTTGAAATTGTGCCTGGCGATCCTTAAGCCGCGCTTGATGCTTCCTTGCATCACGAACTAGGGAAATTATAGCATGGAACGGGAACTTTTGTAAAGGGTCCTGCGATTCGGCGCGCATCCCGGCGGGGAGGCTCCTCAGGAAACGTACAGCTCCACCGCGGTGTTCTCTTTGCCTTTCTTGGACAGGCTTTCCACGCCGACGTACTTCATCCGGCCATACCCGCGTACGGAGAGAATATCCCCGGGCTTGGGCGCAACGCCGGGGCTTTCGCAGAGCCTGCCCGAAAGGAACACCTTGCCCGCGGGAAACAGTGCCTGCGCCTCGGCCCGGCTCAGACGGAACACGTGGGCGATCAGGGCGTCGGCGCGCTGGGAGGAGAGCTGGACCGAGATGCGCCTGGTTGCAAACAGCGCGCCTTCGGGAATTTGGGAGACCGGCGCGCAGGTCAGATAGGTATGCTTTGCCTGGATGAAATTTTCCTGGATGTAGGGGGCGATGCGCTCTTCGCAGAACAGGAACGCCTCGCTCTCCCGCACGATGATGTCGCCCAGCAGCTCCCTTTCGATCCCCAGCGCCATCAGCGCGCCCAGATAGTCCCGATGGGTCAGGGGATCGGCAAATTTTGCGCTCCTGGGCGCGATGCGAAGGCACGCGATGGGAAAAGACTGCTCATAGCCGCAGGATGCCTCGTCGCCAAAGCGCAGCATCTGGCGTTCGCAGCCTTCGGCCCCGCCGAACAGCTTCCACGGCGCGGGCGCGAGCGCGGGCAGCATGGCCCCAAAATCGCTGCGGCCCTTCAAGTCCAGAAAATGGGAAAAACAATAAACGCCTTGCTCGTAACTGCGCTTTGCCCATTCCGTCAGACGTTTTTTGAATTCGTCCTCCATGCGCGTATCCTCCTCAAGACGAATTGACTAAAAGCATTATAGCATGCGGTTTCTTCCGCCGCAAGCGCGGGATTGCTTGCGTTTTGCGCTGCTTTCTGATAAAATAGGCTCAAAGAAAAGGAGCGTACTGCGATGGAAATTTGGGATTTATACGATCAGGACCGCCATTTGACGGGCAAGACGATGATCCGCGGCGACAGGGTTCCGGACGGCATGTACCATTTGATCGTGGACGCGCTGTTTCTCAACGGCTGCGGGGAAACCCTGCTGCAGCGCCGGGCCAAGGATAAAAGCATCCTGCCGGATATCTGGTCGGTCGCCGGGGGAAGCGCTTTGCGGGGCGAGGACAGCGCCGAGGCATGCCGCCGGGAAGTCGAGGAAGAAATGGGCTTTACGCCTGATTTTTCGCATGGCCGGGTGCTGATGACGGAAATGGTGGACCGTCCGGGGAAGAACTTTATCCGGGATGTTTGGCTGTTCTTCCAGGATGTGCCGCTTTCGGACATGACCTATCAGCCCGAGGAAGTGCAGGACGGGATGTGGATTTATCCTGAAAGCATCGAGGAAGATCCAAAACTTTGGCGCGAGATGAACGAGCTTTTTTTCTGGCCGAAGGCCTATCCGTCGCTGCTGCTGGAGAGCATGCGCATGCGGATCCCGCTCGGGGAGCACGTTTTGGAGGACGGAAAAACGTACCGGGTCATTCGCCTTGCGCTGGATCAAAAGACCATGCGGCCCGCCGTCATTTGCGAAAACTTGCTTGATCCAAAGGATCAGCGGGAAATCCCCGCCAAACGTTTTTTGAGCCCTGCGCAAAAATAAAGCAAAACGATGCGTTCTTTCATTAAATATATGCTCCGCCTTACAGAAGGGAGGCCGAACGTGTCCATCAGGCTGTTGATCAAAAACCGAAAAGCGGAAGAATTTGAGCGCCTGGCAGCGGAGAGCGAACGGCAGGTCTACGCCGTCTGCTTCCATGCGATGGGCAATGCGCAGGACGCCCAGGACTGCGCGCAGGAAACCATGCTGCGGGCTTTCCGCGCCTTTGATTCTTTCCGGCGCGACGCTTCTTTTTCCACCTGGATCACCCGGATCGCCCTGAACGTTTGCACGGATGAACTGCGTAAGCGGAAAAAAGTGGTTTCGCTGGACTCGATGCGGGAAGAAACGGGCTTTGACCCGCCGGACCGGGCTCCGACCGCTTACGCCCGATTGGAGGAAAAGGAAAGGCGGAGGCTGCTTAAGGAAGGTCTTTCACAGCTTCCGGACGATATGCGGCAGATGATCGTGCTGCGGGACATGCGCGGAATGAATTACGATGAGATCGCGCAGATCCTGCAATTGCCGCTCGGTACGGTCAAAAGCCGCATCGCCCGGGCACGGGGAAAACTGGCGCAAATTTTGCGGGAATCCTCGGAACTTTTTTCCTCATCATCCGTCTAAGAAAACGAGAGGAGGCGAAAACATGGATTGCAAAGAATTTTCAAATCTTCTCGATGCCTACATGGACGGCGCCCTTTCGGACGCGGAAGCGGCCCGCATGCAGGCGCACGCCGAGGAATGCGCGGATTGCGCTTCTCTCATGACGGTGCGTTTGGACTGCCGCAGGGCGGATGAGGAGATTCAGGTACCGGATGCCTTCTCTTCCTCCTGGCGGCGGATGATTGAGGAGGAAGCAGACATGGAAAACAATACGAGCACGGAAAAGAAAACGAAGAAATTCCCGGGGAATTGGAAAGCCTGGGCGGCGGTTGCCGCGGCGCTGGTCTTTGTGCTGGGCGGCACCCTCCTGAACCGGGATTCCTACCCTCGTATGTCGACCCGCTCCCAGAGTGCGGCGGAAAGCAAGAACAGCGCTTATGCATCGAACAGCGGAACGCTCAGCATGGCCCGGAGCGCGGATGCCGGCGCGGGGAAATACGCCTATTCGGATATGGCCGCGGTCCCCGAAGCCGCCGAGTACGAGATGGACTACGACATGGCCGCGGAAGAGCCCATGGTTTCCGGCGAAGAAACGCGCCAGGAAAAAATCATCCGCACCGCCAGCTTCACCATCAAAACCACCGCCTACGATCAGGACGTGCAGCAGCTGAAGGATCTGACCGCCCTGGTGCAAGGCCGGATCGAGCATTTTTCTTCCAGCGGCGATCAGAAGAGCGGCCAGACGCGCAGCGCGTCCATGACGCTCCGCATCCCCTCCCAGCGCCTGGATGAATTCCTTTCCGGCGCCCAGGAGATCGGCAATATCACCGCCATGACCCAGGAAATGCAGGATGTGAGCGACAGCTACTATGACGTGCAGACCCGCCTGAACACCCAGAAAGAAAAAATGTCCCGCCTGCAGACCATGATGCAGAACGCCACGGATATGTCCGATCTGATCGAGCTCGAATCCGCGATCGCTGATACCCAGTACCAGATCGACCGCTATACCGGCCAGCTCAGATCCTACGACAGCAAAGTGGATTACAGCACGGTATACATCACCATCCGGGAAACCAGAGCCACCGAAATCGTGACCCTGTCCCTGGGCGAAAGGATCCTGAGCGGGCTGGAAAACTCGCTGGAGAACGGACGGGAATTCCTGGAAGATCTTGTCATTTTCCTGGTTTCCTCCCTGCCCTGGCTGATTATGATCGGCCTGGCTGTGCTGGCTGTCCGCCTGATCGTGAAAAAGATGAAAAAGAACAGGAATAAGAAGGGGGCTGCTTCCAAATGAAACGCTTGATGCTTTATGCTTTGCTCGTATTGCTGCTTTTGCCCTTTGCCGTTCCCGCGCTGGCGGACGGCGTGGAAAAAACCATCCGTGTGACCGGGAACGCCGTGGTGTCCCTGGCCGCGGATACCGCCACCATCCAGATCGGCGTAAATACCAGGAAGGAAACTGTGCGTGAGGCGCAGGCCGAAAACGCCGATCTGATGGCCGCTGTCATGGATGCCCTGCATCAGTGCGGCATCGAGGATAAGGATATCATCACCAGCCAATTCAACGTGAGCAGCATCTACGAATACGGCATGTCCTCTCTGGGCCGGGAAACCCGTACGCTGTATTATGAGGTGCAGAACAATGTTTCCGTTACGATCCACGATCTGAAAATGATCGGCGCGGTGCTGGATGCGGCGGTCGAGGCGGGGGCGAATACCACCTACGGCATCGTTTTCTCCTCCACCCAGGAGAATGAAGCCTATCAGAAGGCGCTGACCAGGGCGGTCGAGGACGCGATGCAGAAGGCCAAGGTGCTTGCTGCGGCCGCAGGCGTGGAGCTGGGCGATCTTGTGCTCATCAATTCCACCCAGAGCCAAAGCGTTTATTCCCGGGAGGCCTATGGCGTTTCTAACGTCTATGCCATGGAAGCAAAGACCGCGGACGCGGGCACTTCCATCTCCAGCGGGGATGTGACCGTATCCGCAGAAGTCATGCTGGAATACCGCTTTCAGTAAAGCCTCTTGTGCGCCCGGCCAATGCGCCGGGCTTTTTCGTTTGCAAATAAGAGAACTTATGTTCCGATACAAACACGAACATTCAGCAACAAGATGCAGCCAAAAAGATTTGCATAATGGCCGAACAAATTATTTATGCATGAAAGATAATGTTCGGAATTGCAGCAAAATAGCAAAAAACTACAAGAAAACCCAAAAAAGATGTTGACAAGAGGTGCTGGATGTGGTAATCTATCCAAGCGCTCAAACGAGGGCGCGAGAATCTTGAAAACGATACAGAGAGATTGGAAGAGAAACGACAGTTAATTCTGAGATGAGTTTTACTTGGGACTGTGGGGGCTTCCGCGGAGGAAACGAAGCGGGAGGAGAGAGACCCAGAATCGCAAGTTAAAAGGATTAAACACAAGAGTTTGATCCTGGCTCAGGACGAAC
>JAFXZO010000094.1 GCA_017541205.1 Clostridia bacterium
CAGCGCGGCGGCCTGCTTATCGCGCGTCAGCTCCCGCGCGGCGCTGAGCAGGGTATCGTGATCGGCAAATTCAAGGTGCCCAAAGTACGCATTGCCCCGCCGCGCGGCACGGAGGGCGGCAAGCGCCGCCGCGGTCAGGCGGGAAGATAGATCCTTGCGCTGCATTTCGCGGGCCTCGCGTTCCTTTTCAAGGGCGCGCGGCGCGTCCTCAACCGGGGCGGACAGGGCGGCTGCCATTTCCTCCGCGGCCCGGGCCGTCTGCTGGAAATAGCGGACGGCGCGCATGCCAGCCAGGAAGCACAGGCGCATCTTGCCCCGCGCTGGGGCGGCGGACAGGATCTTGACCGGCCCGATCTGGCCGGTGGACGCGGGATGCGTGCCGCCGCAGGGCACCATTTCATAATCCCCCATCGCGACGACGCGCACGTGCTGTGCGACGGTGGGCCGCTTGCGAAGCGGCAGGCGCGAAAGCTCCGCTTCCTGAGGAAACCAGCAGCGGATCGGATCGTCCTTCTGCACGCGGCGGTTGGCCGTTTCCTCCAGTGCCCGGATCTCCTCCCTCGTCAAATGCGTGCGCCCGTCGGGGAAGGTCAGATCGATCGTGCTGTCCTCCTGGCCCAGGTGCAGGCCGATGGTGACCGCGCCGAACATCTGCCATGCCGTGCCCGCCAGCAGGTGATCCCCCGCGTGCTGCTGCATGTGGTCCCAGCGCCGGGGCCAGTCGATCTCCCCATGCACAGGGTCCCCCGGCTGGAAAGCGCCCCCCGCCTGATGCCAGACAACGCCTTCCTCCACCTGCACATCCGTGACCCGGGCATCGTTCAGCGTGCCCGTATCAAACGGCTGGCCGCCGGAGGTCGGATAAAAGGCGCTTTGATCCAGCGCGATCCAACCGTCCGGCCGCACGGAAACCACCCGGGCGTCAAAGGCCTTCAGGTACGCGTTTTCATAATACAGCCGGTTTGTCGGGCCGCAGGCGTGCGTGTTTTCCATAAGCATTCCTCGCCGTTACTTATTTTCCAGCAGGTGGACGCTGCCGGAGGTGGTATCGATCTTGACGCTGCCGCTGCCGTCGCCGCAGGTATAGGTTTTTCCGTCCTTGAGGAGGGAAATGCCGCTGTCAAAGGAGCCGCTGGTCGTGCTGATCCTGGCGGTGAAGCCGGGGAGCGCGGGCAGGGAAGCCGTCACATCGCCGGAGGTAGAAGAGACGGTCAGGGTGTTCAGGGTATTAAGCTGCAGGCGGATCGTACCGCTGGTGGAGGAAACCTCCGCCTTGCCGGCCCGCACGTTTTCGGCGGTGATATCGCCGGAGGTGGTATGCAGGGATACGCTGTCCGCGTCGCCCTTCTGGGTGAAGGTGATGCCGCCCGAGGTGGAGGAAGCGGAAATCTCCTTGGCGTCTTCAACGGAAAGGACGATATTCCCGGAGGTCGCGCCGACGGTGACGCTGTTGCTGCCGCCGCGCTGGCGGATATCCAGGCTGCCGGAGGTGGAGGAAGCCTTCAGCTTCTTCGCCGCCAGCAGCGCATCCATATCTCCGGAGGTGGTTTCCAGGATCATGTTTTCCGCGGCCAGGGCAGAAATGTTGAGATCTGCGGACGTGGCGCGGATCGTCGCGTTATCCAGCACCAGGCCCTCGGGCAGGGAAACGGTGAGCGCTTTTTCCAGATTGTTGAAGAGACGGAAGCCCGATTTCGCGAACCGGATGCGCAGGGTCGTTCCGTCCAGCCACCAATGCAGGCGCGTATCGTCGGAAAGCGCTTTCTTCGAGGTTTCGGATACCTTGATTTCGCTGCCCGTGTGGAAGACGATGTTCACGCTTCCCGCCGTCCAGTCGATCTCCAGGTTTTCCACGGCGGAGGTGATCGTGGTGTCCCCCGCCTGATACATTTCCGCGTTCGCATAGCCGCCGATGGAGAAACCGAAGACGGAGAAGCTCCCCGCGGCAAGCAGGATCAGGCACACGATGAGCGCGATGGTGATGATCGAAGACTTTTTCATTTGTTTTCCCCTCTTTTCGTAATGATTGCATTGATGAGCAGCGCCAGGCCGGCGGCGCAGAGCAGCGCGAAGAAGGCCGTGCTGAGGAAGCCCTTGCTGTGCATGGAGATCATGTTCATCATGTTCGCGAACAGGATCACATCCACCGAAGCGACGATCAGCGGGCGGCTGAAATCGCCGATCAGGGGCTTGACCGGGCCGGCGCGGAGCACAAAGGGCAGCCCCACCACCGAAAGCCCAAAGAGCGTGGCCGACGCCGCGATAAAGAACCAATCGCCTCCGCTGTACCAGCAGCAGACGGAGAGCAGGGCGATCAGGCTGACGGTGAACGCACAGAACGTCCAGAACAGCTTATCCTCCGCGGCCATCACGGGCACGAGGATCAGGCTCGCCGCAACGGCCAGCCCGCCCAGCACCACGAAAAACCAGGTGAGCGCCGCGCCGGAGGCCAGGTTCACGATCAGGCACACCAGGATCGGGATCATGAAGATCCCCGAGATCACCGAGCCCACCGTGGTGGAGCGGCGCTTGAACTGCTTGGCCTGATGGGTGATCACCTGGGATGTTTCCTTCCTTAGGTCGGTTTCGATTTCCTGCTTTTGCAGCTGTTTTAATATTTCGGCGCATTCCGGGCACTCAGGCAGGTGCTCTTTCACCAATTGCTTGCTCGCGCCGCTGCATACGTCGTCCGCGTAAAGCGGCAATAAATCACGGATCACTTCGCAGTCCGTTTTCATTGTTCGCACATCCTTTCCTGTAATCTCAGCCGGGCCCGATGATATGTGACCCGCGCCCAGTTTTCCGTCTTGCCGAAGATGGCGCCGATCTGGCGGAAAGACAGCTCCCCGAAAACCCTGAGCTCAAACACCTCGCGGTAGGGTTCCTCCAGGGCGTGCAGCGCGAGGTGGATCCGGAAGGAGGAGTCCCGGTCCTCGGTTTGCTGCTCCACGCTCACATCTCCGGCCGGGGCAGTTTCCGGCATCGGCTCCGTTTTTCCCTGCCGGCGTTTTTCGCTCAGGAAGCAGTTTTTCGCGATCGCGCACAGCCAGGTCACTTCATCCGCCTCGCTGCGGAAGCTTTCCGATTTGGAAAAGGCCCGGAAGAACGCGTCCTGCGTGATTTCTTCCGCCAGATGCCTGTCGCCCGCCAGGGTCATTACGTAGGAGAACACCCGCATGTAATGGGCGTTGTACATTTTATCCCAGGTTTCGCCGTTCACACATCATCACCTCCTTCCCGGTTTTTACATAGGTTAGACGCGCAGGATGACGTTTCGTTACAGGATTTTTGAAAAAATTTTTTTGTTTTTGAAAAAAGGGCCGTATCCGCGTTATACGCTTTGTCTTCCGCTTTTTTACAAGGGAGATCCTTCGCTTGTCACGCCGCTTCGCTCCGTGATGCTCAGACATGCATTTGCTATGTCATTCTGAGCCAGCGGAGCGACAGCGAAGCGCCAGCGAAGAATCTCCCCCGTCTTTATCATTCAAACTTTTCCATGAAAAACAGTATTCTTCAGCGGGATACGGCCAAGGTCAAGCATGGGGATCAATCCGCCGCGTCGGTGAAATGGCACAGGCTCAGCGTGCGCTCCCAGATTTCCTGGGTGATCACTTCGCTCACGGTCGCGGGCTGATCGGCGTAGAGGAGCCTCAAAAACTGCTCCCGCGCGTCCAGCCAGGCATAGAAGCTTTGCTGCTCGGCATAGACGATGTCTTTATCGCCCTCCGATTCCGAAGCGATGAAAAGCTGATCGGCGATCTGGTCCAGCTGCCTGCGCCACAGCTTTTCGCCCTGCTTCCAGGCGAGGGTCAGGTCGTTTACGCTGCGCGCGGCGAACACCAATTCCGTCACCTGCTTCTCGGTGTCCGTATGGTGCCGGCAGAACAGGCAGGTCATGTCTTCCGCTTCCTGGTTCAGCCGCACGCAGACCGCTTCAGGCGAAACAGACGCCAGATCCCCGTACAGGGCGGCATAGCTGTCCGGCCGCATTTCGGGCGCGCAGTGCGTTTCGTAGCAGAGCTGCGCGCACTTGCGCATCAGTTCCTCCGCGTACGCCCGCGCGGCGAGGGTTTCATCCTCCGGATAGAGCAAAAGCAGATACGCGCGGTAGTTTTCGGCCTGGGCAAGATACAGCTGCTGTTCGCTGAGCACGATGGTCTTGGCGGCGCTGGTGGTGGCCGCGTCCTGGCAGGCGGCGTAAAGATCGTTTAGATCCTGCCTGAACGCTTCCGCGGCCTGCTCCCAGACCGCTTTTTCTTCTTCGGGCGAAGCGGCGGCCAGGCTTTCCATCACCCGGCTGTAGGCGGCGTCATGGATCGCGCAGCGCACGGTGCGGTATTCGCTGGCCCCGTCGCCCTTGGCGACCATGCTGATCCGGCAGCTGACGAAGAGATCGGTTTCTCCTTCCAGGCGCACGGGCAGATCATCGCTTTCCTCATACGGCGGCTGATCGTCTTTTTCGCGGGAGGTTATGATTTCATCCTCGCCTTCGCCGCCGTCCGGCGCGGCGGTCACGGAAGGCGCGGCGCTCGTCGTGGGCGTGGGCGCGGCGGGATCGGGCGCGATGGCGCTGGTCACGGGATCGGAGGCGGCGGAGCCGATCGTGCCGTCCGCGGCGGTGTATACGGCGGAAGCGCGGCTGGTCAGCGATGCGCGGCGCGCGTCCGCGCTCGTAACGGTGTAGGCAAACGTGGTATCATGGCTTTGGCCGGGCTGCAAATTGGTCAATGTATCCACCGCGCCGCCGGAGGGGGCCAGGCTGTCCATGACGCTGACGCTCCTAAGGGCCATACTGCCCGTGTTCCGGACAGTGATGCGGTATTGGATGGTCTCCCCCGGCTGATACGATAAGCCGTTTCGCGGCGCGGAGGTTTCCCGCTTGCTGATTTCCAGCCGCGCGAAGCCCGCGTGCGGATCGCCCGCCGGGGCGTCCGCCGCCGCGGAGAACGCGCAGCGCTGCATGCCGGACGCGTCGTCATACAGCGCCGCCGCCATATTGGAAACGACGCCCGCCGCGGCGTCCGCCGCCGTGACGGTGTACTGGAAGCGCAGCGTCTGCGTTTCGCCGGGCGCAAGGGCGCTGAACTGGCCGATCGCGCCGCTGCCCAGCGTATCAAAGATCTGCACATTTTGGCAGGGATCGGCGGTCGGGTTCGTGATTGTGATTTCGTATTGGATGGTATCGCCGGGCACAAAGCCCAAAGCGCCGTTTGCGAGCAATGTGCCGGGCGGGTTCAGGATGGTCTTTGCGACGGTCAGCCCCGGCTGGGCGGTATTGGACAGGACCTGCACCACCACCGTATTGGACGCGCTCATGAGCGTTTCGCCGCTGGAGGGATCGCTCCAGGAAGCGAACGCGGTATTCGCGATAAAGCCGCTCGCCGCATCCAGCGCGCCAACGGTGCGCCGGAAGGTGAAGCTGGCGGTCTCGCCGGGGCCCAGCGCCGCAGTGCCCTTGGGCGCCGCCAAGGAGGAGCGGTCCGCCACCGGATCGGATACCTCCACCCGGGGAAGGGCCGTTGCGCCCTGGTTGGTGACCGTCACCTGGTATTCGACGGTTTCGCCCAGCTGATACCCGGCAGGGCTGCTGGGCGAGGAAAGCACCGATTTCATCACCTTCACATCCTGCGCGCTCGTCACGGAGGGGGGCGTCCAGTTCCGGCTGGCCGTAACGGGCAAATACAGCGTCACATGGTTGGTGCAGCCGATGGCGCCGTCCTCCAAGGTGACGAAGCCCTGGAAAATCAGCCTGACCGCGGCTGTTCCGTCGTCGAACGGGAAAACCGTCACATCCGCCGAGCCGGAGAGGGAACCGCCCCCCTTCGCGAGCGGCACGGCCAGGTCGCCCGCGCTGGTGGGGATTTTTTCGCCCTGGGCGCAGGCGATCCCCTTCAGGGCGCAGTCCTGATCGCTGGCATTCACGATCGTCCAATTGAACGTGACCTCGTCATACGCCTCAAACCCGGCGCTGCTGAAGGAGGCCTGGTTCACGATCAGCGTCAGGCCCTCCATGCCGGGCAGGCCGAAAACGAAATCCTGCATCGGGATGGGCCGGGTTTCCCAGATCCCGCATTTCTGGCAGACCCTGGTTTCCTCGCCTTCCTGCGACGCGGTGGCGGGCGTGGTCACTTCCCATTCGCCCCAGGTATGGGTGCTGCCCTTGTATTCCTTCCGGTGCACAAGGCCGCAGCGGCTGCACGTGCGCTGGGCCTGGCCCTCCGTGCAATCGTCGTTCAGGATCTGCCAGGCGCCGTAGCTATGGCCCGCGGCGGGCGTTTCTTTGCCGTCCTGCAAGCCGCAGCGGCTGCAGCGCACGCCCGTAAACCCGCCCTTTTTGCAGGATGGCGCTTCGTTGATTTCCTGCCAGCTGTGCCCCAGGGCCTTGGTCTGCTGCACTTCGCGCTTGCCGCAGTATTCGCACTGGACCTCCTTCACGCCGCCCTGCGTGCACGTGGCGGCCGTTTCGCTGACCGTCACCCAGCTGTGCCCGGTCTGCGGGATCTCCTTGCCCGTCGCATACCCGCAGCGGCTGCACCGCACGCCCGAATAGCCGGGTTTTTGGCAAGTGGGGGCCTCATACACTTGTATGAGGTCATGGCCCAGGGGCTTGATGCTCTCTTCGCGGGCCTCGCCGCAAACATAGCAGGAAAGCAGCCGAAAGCCCGCTTCGGTGCACGTAGCGGGCGTCTCGTATTCCGTGACCCAGGAATGCTGATGCGCAGGCTTTTCAGCCAGCGCGCCTGCCGCCGTCAGGCAAAGCACGAGCAGCGCCGCCAGCGCAAGCAGGGCCTTGAACCGATTTTTCATCCTATTCATCCGGATCCTCCTACCGAACATTCCGTTGCGCACAAAGAAAACGAAGGGATGTGATTTGCGCTTCAATCAATGGCATCATAGCATAAAATCCCAGCCCGCGCAACCGTTTTCCCGCGTCAAAACCCAAAAAGAAGGGAGCGTCCCCGTTGATCCCGGGTACGTTCCCTTGCTGTTTTCCGGATGGATCGTTACGCCTGGCGGCCGATGGTCGCCTTGATGCGGCGCACGCCGGCGGAGGAAGATTCCTCCTTCTGGATCTTGAAGGAGACCAGATCGCCGGTGTTGGAGGCGTGCGGGCCGCCGCAGATCTCCTTAGAGAATTGGCCCATGGTGTACACCTTGACGCGCTCGCCGTACTTGCTCTCAAACAGGCCCATGGCGCCCTGGGCCTTGGCCTCGGCCACGGTCATCTCTTCCATGGTGACGGGGGCCTTGGCCTCGATCGCCGCGTTGACCAGGCGTTCCACCTCTTGAAGCTCTTCGGGCGTCATCTTCCGGCCGAAGGTAAAGTCGAAGCGCAGGCGCTCGGCGGTGATGTTGCTGCCCTTCTGGTGCACTTCGTCGCCCAGGACCTTGCGCAGCGCGGCCTGGAGCAGATGCGTGGCGGTATGGAGGCAGGCGGTCTGCTCGCTGGCGTCGGCCAGGCCGCCCTTGAAGCGCTGCTCCGCGCCCGCGTGGCTGGTTTCCTGGTGCTGGCGGAAGCGCTGGGCGAAGTCGTCCTCGTCCACGGTCAGGCCCTTTTCCGCGGCCAGCTCCTTGGTCATTTCGATGGGGAAGCCGTAGGTGTCGTAGAACTTGAACGCGCTGCGGCCGTCCATGGTGGACAGGGTGCGAAGCCTGTCGGCGATCGCGGCTTTGAGCGCGGGAAGATCGCCCTTCTGCGCGTTTTCGATAATGGGCATCATATCGGGGCTGGGGCGCAGCTTCTTGGTCTGGGCATGGCCTTGGGCGCAGGCAACGGGATCGTCGGAGGCAAGGATGCTCTCCAGGAGGGTGCGGGTATTGACGATGTTGCCGTATACCTTATCGAATTCCTTTTCGCCCTGGCGCAGGGTGCGGGCAAAGCGGTCTTCTTCCAGTTTCAGCTGCTCCAGCACGAAGGCGGCGTTTTCCTTGAGCTCGGGATACACCTCGCTGTACTGGTCGATGATGACCTGCGCGATCTCGCAGGTGAAGCCGCTCTCCATGCCCAGCTGCATGGCGTAGCGCACGGCCCGGCGGATCAGGCGGCGCAGGATATAGCCCTGGTCCACGTTGGAGGGGGACACGCCGCGCGGATCGCCCAGGATGAAGGTGGCGGTGCGCATATGGTCGGCGATGATGCGGAACGCCTTGGTGGTGGCTTCGTCCTCGTCATAGCGCTTGCCGGAAAGCTCGGAAATCTTGTTCAGGATGTTTTCAAAGATGTCGGTTTCATAGACGCTCTTTTTGCCGGTCAGCACGCAGACGGTGCGCTCCAGGCCCATGCCGGTATCCACGTTCTTCTGCTCCAGGGGGATGAACGTGCCGTCCTGCTGCTTGTTGTACTGCATGAACACGTCGTTCCAGATTTCCAGGTACGCGCCGCACTTGCAGGCGGGGGAGCAGTTCGGGCCGCAGGGCTTTTTGACGATCATGAACATTTCGGTGTCCGGGCCGCAGGGGCCGGTGATGCCGGCGGGGCCCCACCAGTTGTGCTCCTTGGGCAGATAAAAGAGGTGATCGTCCTTGACGCCGCAGGAGCGCCACAGGTCCGCCGCTTCCTCGTCGCGGGGGCAGTCGCTGTCGCCCTCAAACACGGTGAAGGCCAGATCGTCCTTGGGGATGCCCAGCCATTTTTCGCTGGTCAAAAATTCCCAGCTCCAGGGAATCATTTCCTTCTTGAAATAATCGCCCAGGCTCCAGTTGCCCAGCATTTCAAAGAAGGTCAGATGGCTCATATCGCCCACGTCGTCGATATCGCCGGTGCGGATGCACTTTTGCACGTCGGTGAGCCGGTTGCCCGCCGGATGCTTCTGGCCAAGCAGATAGGGAACCAGCGGATGCATGCCGGCCGTGGTGAAGAGCACGGTGGGGTCGTTTTCCGGGATGACGGAAGCGGAGGGGATCACCTGATGGCCCTTCTCCTGGAAGAAGCGCAGCCAGAGGGATCTGAGTTCATTCGCGTTCAGGGATCGCATGTCGCATCAAACTCCTTTTTATGCTCGCCCGCTTTGGGCAAAAAATATGTGCGCCTGTTTTCCTCTTGAAGACGAACAGACACACTGGATTCGCGGTACCACTTCAATTGACACGGTCGCCCGCGTCCACCTCATGCCTTGATAACGGGAAGGGCCCGACCCGCCTTACTGGCATTTTTGCGTTCCGGCGGGCGGCTCGGCAGCGGCGCATTCCTCCTTACCCCGCCGGGCTTGCACCGTCCCCGGCTCGCTGAAGGGTAAGCGCGGAAGGAATGCTTCTGCGTCTTAGCCGTATGCGATTGCTGGTAGTATACCGCGAAACGCGCGGAATGTCAAGAACGCCGCGGCGGAAGAAAACAGGCAAAAAAATATTTTTTGTAATTTTGACAAAAATAGCTTGACATAGAGTTCACTATTGGTTATAATGATTATGGTCAAGTGAACCATAAAGGAGTGTGAGACCCATGCATGAGGAGCTTTGCCCGGATCGGATGCACGTGACGGCGGATATCCTGCCGCTGACGGTCGGGGACGGCGCGCTGCATTTGCTGCTCTCCAGGCGGCCCGCGCCGCCCTACCAGGGCTGCTGGGCGCTGCCGGGGCGGCTGGTAGGGCTGGATGAATCGGCGGAAAGCGCGGTCAGGATCCTGCTGAGGGAAACGCTCCCGCTGAAAGAAGCGTACTTCGAGCAGCTCTATACCTTCACCGACGTGAGCCGGGACCCCCGGGGCCGGGTGATCTCCATGGCGTACCTGGTGGCCGCGCCGTGGCGGAAAGCGAAGGAAACGCTTCAAAAAAGCACGGGCGGGCTTACGCCCTTTCGGGTGAAGCTGGGCGCGGCCCTCACGCTCGAAAGCCCGGACGGGCTGATCCTGTCCGGCAGTGATCTGGCCTTTGACCACGGCCGGATCATCGAAACGGGGGTGCTCCGGCTGCGGGGCAAGGTGGATTATACGGACATCGCCTTCCGTTTCCTGAACGATCCGGATTCCTTTTCCCTTGGCGAAGTACAGTCCGTGTTCGAGGCGATCCTGGACAAAGCCGCGGACGGCAGCAATTTCAGGCGCTTCATCCGCGCCCGGTACGAAGAAACAGGCCGGATCAAGGCAACCGAGCAATCCCAGGTCCGCGGGCGGGGCAGGCCCGCCGCGCTGTACCGCATCACATTTTAAGGAGGGGCTGAACATGAAAGAGAAGAAATTTCTGGTTGTGGTAGATATGCAGAAGGATTTCATCGACGGAGCGCTGGGAACGAAGGAAGCGCAGGCCATCGTACCAAACGCCGCGCGCAGGATCGAAGAAAGCCGGGCGGCGGGCGACGTGCTGATCGCGACGCTGGACACCCACGCAGAAAACTATCTGGATACCGCCGAGGGCAAAAAGCTGCCCGTCCCGCACTGCATCAAGGGCACGGCGGGCTGGCGGCTGAACGCGGAGATCGAAAAGGCGCTCTGCGGCGGGATCCTGGTGGAAAAGCCCACGTTCGGGAGCGAAAAGCTGCCCTGGATCATCGAAGGCCTCCTGGGCCCGGACGAAACGCCCCGGATCGAGCTGATCGGCCTGTGCACCGATATTTGCGTGGTTTCCAACGCGCTGCTGCTCAAAGCGCATTTCCCTCAAGCCGAAATTTCCGTGAACGCCGCCTGCTGCGCGGGCGTGACGCCGGAAAAGCACGAGGCGGCGCTTGAGACCATGGCGAGCTGCCAAATCGACGTAATCGCATGAAAGCGAGGGACGACCATGAACGAATACCGTTTTGACCCCGTCTCCGCCCGGAACCGCCTGGTGGAGGAAATCAGGAAGACCGCAAAAACGCAGGGCTTCCAAAAAGTGGTTCTTGGCATCTCCGGCGGCAAGGATTCCACCGTGACCGCGGCCCTGTGCGCCCGGGCCCTGGGCAGGGAAAACGTGTACGGCGTCATGCTGCCCGACGGCGAGCAGAAGGATCTGAACGACAGCCGGCGGGTATGCGACGCGCTCGGCATCCAAAAAAGGATCATCAACATCGGCCCCATGCACGACGCGCTGAAGGCCGCCGCGGATCAGCTTGCGCCCGCGGCGAAGGAGGGGGAATTCGCCATTCCTTACAGCCGGGCGAGCGATGTGAACGTCGGCCCCCGCCTGCGCATGACCATGCTGCGCTACATCGCCCAGGCGCTGGGCGCGCGCCTGGCGGGCACCGGGAATTTGAGCGAGATCACCGTGGGCTACTGCACCAAGGACGGCGATACCTCCTGCGATTTTTCGGTGCTGGGCAAATTGACCAGCGTGGAAGTGGTGGAGGTCGGCCTGGCGATGGAGGAGCTGCCGCGGGAGCTGGTGGTCAAAACGCCTTCGGACGGCCTGACCGGCAAAAGCGACGAGGAAAACCTGGGCGTATCGTACCTGGACATCCACAGGTACATCCGCTTCGGCGCCTGCGGGAACGCGGAAACGGACGAAAAGATCCGCGCCAAGGAGCGCGCCAACATGCATAAGCGCCGCATGCCGCTGACGCTGAATCCATTTGAAGAAGCGGACGCGCCGGTATAAAGGCAGCCCGGCGCGGATCGGGCCGCGCCAAAGAGAAAGAAGGGGACAGCTTGGAAAAAGAAACAGCGCGTTTGCTCCTGCGGGAGTTTTCGCCGGACGATTTTGAGGACGTGCACGCCTATTCCTCCGATTATGAAACGGTGAAGCACATGATGTTCGGCCCCAACACCCCGGAGCAGACCCGGGATTATCTGGAAAAGCAGTGCCCGGAGGAAAGGGACGCGTCGCCCCGGATGCACTACAACTTCGCGATCCAGCGCAGGGACACCGGCCGGGTGATCGGCGGCGTTTCCCTTCACCTCAACTGGCGGCGGGACGACGCCGTTCTGGGGGCGGTGCTCAACCGGCATGAAACCGGAAAGGGCTTTATGACCGAAGCCATGCGGGGCATCCTGGCCCTTGCCTTTGAAGAGCTGGGGCTGCATCGCGTCCATGCGGTGTGCGATGTGGAAAACAGCGCCATCATCCGCGTCATGGAAAAGTGCGGCCTATGGCGGGAAGGGCGGATGCTCCGCCGGGGCAAAGCCCGCCCGGAAGCAAAGGAGCCGTATTTCGATCAATTCGGCTATGCCATCCTGAAGGAAAAATGGCAGGCAAATCAGGAAGAAACAAAACGGGGAGGAAAAGAATATGAAGCTTGAACCGATCGTCATTTCGCTGCTGGATACCGACCTGTACAAGTTCAACATGGATCAGGTGATCTTCCATAAGCATACGGACCTGAGCGGCGAATACTTTTTCCGCTGCCGGAACAAGGGCGTCACCTTCACCAAAGAAATGTATGAGGAAATCTGCGCCCAGGTGGACCATCTCTGCACGCTCACCTTCCGGCAGAACGAATTGGATTACCTCAACTCCATCCGCTTCATCAAGCGCGACTATGTGGAATTCCTGCGCCTGTGGCGGCCCATCCGGGATTATGTGGACATCTCGCTTTCGCCCGAAGGAGAGCTGAACATCAGGGTGAGCGGGCCGCTGTTTTCCGCCATGCAGTTTGAGATTTACCTGCTGGAAATCGTCAACGAAGTCTATTTCCGCCTGAAATACGATTACGAAACGCTGCTTGCCTCCGCCAAGGAACGGCTCGATAAAAAGATCCGGGATTTCCAGAGCGGCAAATACACCTTCCAGTTCGCCGAGTTCGGCTGCCGCAGGCGGCTTTCCCGCGAATGGGAGGACGAGGTGGTGCGCCGGCTGTGCCGGGAAACGAAAAACTGCATCGGCACCTCCAACGTATACCTGGCCATGAAATACGGCGTCAAGCCCATCGGCACCTACGCGCATGAATTCGTGCAGATGTACCAGGGCATCGATTCCATCCCCCTGGCCTACACCAACCATTACGCCATGACCGATTGGTATGACGAATACAAGGGCGATAACGGCACCGCCCTGACCGATACCATCACCACGGACCTGTTCCTCCTGGACTTTAACCGCGCCATGGTCAACAACTTTACCGGCGTGCGCCACGACAGCGGCGACCCCTACGAATGGGGCGAAAAGATCATCGCGCACTACAAAAAATACGGGGCCGACCCGAAGACCAAGCTGCTCCTGTTCAGCGACAGCCTGGACTTTGACCGCGCCCAGGCCCTGTACGCGTACTTTAAGGACCGCGCCAAGGTCTCCTTCGGCATCGGCACCTTCTGCTCCAACGATACCGAGGAGGAAGCCCTGAACATCGTCATCAAGCTGCAAACCGTAAACGGCCGCGCGGTCGCCAAGCTTTCCGACACGCCCGGCAAGGCCATGTGCCGCGACGATGAATACCTGGAGTATTTGAAGCGCTCCGTGGCCTTCCGCCTGAACCGCGAAAAATAAATAAAGCCGTACCCCGACGGCCGCCTGCGCGGCGCACGGCGCTTTGCCCGGGATATCCGGAGCCGCGCGGCAGCCCCATCCATTGACTGTTTCAAAAAAACGATAAGCGTCAGCTTTGTTTGCCATACCCAAAAATCGCCTTCCGACGCGCCGGATCGGCCCGGCGCAGCACTGCTGCGGCTTTTTTCGCCAAAATCGAATCAAAAGGAGGAATCACACGCATGTTTGAAGGCATCTATGGAAAAGTGGCCCCCGGCCTGTGCCGGCTGTCGATGAGCGGCAGCATCGCGGTCAAGACCCGGTTCGGGTACCGCACGTACGACGCGGAAAACCAACGCCTGACCAACTGCGACAGCTTTGTGCTGGACGTGGGAGAGGATTTCTTCTTCGTGGTGCCCACCAAACGCGCGCAGCCCGGCGACATCATCCTGGCGGGCGGCGCGCCCAAATGCGTCACCGGGGCAAGCGGCGGCGTCATCACCGCCATCAACTTTGAGGACGCCACCGTGGAAACGCTCCTGCCGGAATACCACCTCTTCCTGGGCGGCACCTACCTGTACGGAAAGATCGTATCCCTGTTCGGAAAAAACGGGGCGAAGGGAAAAGGCGGCGCGGGGCGCATCATGAAATACATGGCCCTCTCCAGTATGCTCAAAGGCAGGGAAAGCGGCATGAACGGCCTGCTTCCCCTGATGCTGCTGGGCGGCAAAACGGATTTCCTGGACGGTTTGTTCGACGATGCGGACGACGGCGATGAAACGGACGAAAGCAAGAAGGAGGCTTGACCATGGGCTACGGATATTGGACACGCGAAAACTTCCTGAATTACAGCGCGCAGCGGGGCCGGGCCGTGACCGACAGGGGCGATCTGGACAGCGCGCTGACGGAACAGCAGCTCTTCACCCAGCGCGCACTGCATCCCCGGCTGAACCCCAAAGGCGTGGTCCGGGAATGCTGCGACAGCCCCGATCATCCCCAAAGCGTGCCGGTGATCCTGGCGCTCGACGTCACGGGCAGCATGGGCGCGGCCTCCGCCGAGGTGGCGAAAAAAATGAACGAGGTGATGACCCGGCTGTACGGCACGGTGCGGGATGTGGAATTCCTGGTCATGGGCATCGGGGACTTAAGCTACGACAAAGCGCCGATCCAGATGTCCCAGTTTGAATCGGACATCCGCATCGCGGAGCAATTGGACCTGGTCTACATGGAGCACGGCGGCGGCGGAAACGCGTATGAATCCTACACCGCCGCATGGTACATGGGCGCGCGGCATACAAGGCTGGACTCCTGGAAGCGCGGCAAAAAGGGCCTCATCATCACCCTGGGCGATGAGCCGCTCAACCCCTTCCTGCCCCATGACGCCCTGGCCCGCGTCACGGGCGATCCGCTGCAGGCCGACGTGGAGACCAGGGCGCTTTACCGGGAAGCCATCCAAAAATACGACTTATACCACCTGCATGTGCTCCATCGGCAGCCGGACCATTACCTGGAACGCGTGCGCGCTTCCTTTGGGCGGCTGCTGCCGGAGGGGCACCTCCTGGAAGCGCGCCTGGACGAGATCGCGGATACCCTGACCCGCATCGTCACCGCGCACGCGGAAAACAGCGCCGCGCCCTTCGCGCAGAAAGAAATATCCTGGGATACGGGCGAAGAAAAGCCGGAAGCGGAGCGCGCACCCGCGAAAAAAACCGTGCTTCAAAGGCTCTTTTCCTGGTGATCCTTCCATAATTGAAGGAAAGGAGACATCGCAATGCGCAGCGCAGTGATCGTGATCGGATGCAGCTATGGAGACGAGGGAAAAGGCCTGGCAGCCGCGTGGGCCGCGCGGCGCATGGACGGGCCGTGCCTGAACGTGCTCATCAACGGCGGGGCGCAGCGGGGGCATACGGTGGATTTCCCGGACGGCCGCCGCCACGTCTTCCACCATTTTGGCGCGGCGGCGCTGGAAGGCGCGGTCTCCTGCGCCGATGCGGATTTCATCGTCAATCCCTTCCTGTTCGTTCAGGAGCGGGCGGAGCTGGAAAAAGAATTCGGCGCGCGGCCCCGGCTCCTTATCTCCTCCTCCTGCCGCGTTTCCACGCCCTGGGATATGATGCTGAACCAGATCATTGAGGAAAACCGCGGCGCAAAACGCCACGGCTCCTGCGGCCTGGGCATCCAGGAGACAAGGCTAAGGTACCTGAACACCGATTGGGCCCTGCGTTTCGGCGCGCTCGGCGCGCTTTCCCGGCAGGCCTATTTCGACTACTGCCGCCGCCTCGCGGAGGAATACATCCCGGCGCGGCTGAAGGCATTGGGCATGGCGGCGGATCCCGCATGGCAAAATGCGCTCGCGCGCGAGGAGCTGTTCCAAGCGGCCTGGCTCGATTTGCAGGAAATGTTGGCTGCGGCGGAGACCTACACGGATTGGCCCGCCCTGGCCTCTTCCTACCCTTCCCTGCTGTTTGAAGCCGGCCAGGGCCTGGCGCTGGACGCGGAAAACACCGCCGATTTCCCCCATCTGACCCCCAGCCGGACCACCTCCCTCGTCAGCGCCCGCCGCATTTCCGCCCTGCCGGGAGAAACGCGGACGGAGATACTGTACGTGACCCGGTCCTACCTGACGCGCCACGGCGCCGGGCCGCTGCCAACTCAATGCCGCCGGGAAGCGATCAACCCCGCCATGCTGGACCGCACCAACCTGCCCAACCCGCACCAGCAAACCCTGCGGTACGGCCTGTTTGACGGCCCGGCGATCCTAAGCCGGGTGCAAAAGGACCTGAAAGCCGCCCGGGAAGTGCTGCCCAAAGCCGCGTCCGCCGCGCTCGTCACGCATCTCAACGAAACGGCCGGCCGGCTTTGCGGGAACATGGCCCTTCCGGATTTCCTTTCCCATTTTGACCGCGCCTATCTTTCCGATTGCCCCTGGGACGCAGGGCCGGCAGGATAAAAGCTCAGTAACCTAAATGAAACCCCCTTCCGAGAAAAGCGAACGAAGTATGAACCCATTTGCATTTTGTTTGCCTCTGATTCGATTGATTTTTTACATATGAAAATAAGGCCCGGGGCGCGCAGCCTCGGGCCTGACGATGATTAGGAACAGATTATTTGCCCAGCACTTCTTTGGCGGCTTTGACCGCGTTTTCCACGGTGAAGCCGAATTCCCTGAACAGGACGGAATAGGGGGCGGAAGCGCCGAAATGGTCGATGCCCAGGGCGATGCCGTCCAGGCCGGTGAAGCGGTACCAGGGCATGGTGACGCCGGCTTCCATGGACACGCGGGCGCGCACGGCGGCGGGGATGACCTTCTGCTGGTATTCCTCGGGCTGCTTTAGGAACAGCTCCATGCAGGGCATGGAAACAACGCGGGCGTCGATGCCCTCGGCCTTGAGCGCTTCCCTGGCGCCCATCATCTGCTCCACCTCGGATCCGGAGGCCAGCAAGAGCACATCCGGGGTTTCCTTTTCAGAATCAGCCAGGATATAGCCGCCCTTCATGGCCTCGCAGCCGCTGTTTTCGTACTGAGGCAGGTTCTGGCGGGTGAGCACCAGGCAGGTGGGCAGGCCGGCGGTCAGGGCGGTGAGCCAGGCGGCGGTGGTTTCCTTGCCGTCCGCGGGGCGGAACACCAGCATGTTGGGGATGGCGCGCAGGCCGGCCAGCTGTTCGATGGGCTCGTGGGTGGAGCCGTCCTCGCCCACGCCGATGGAGTCATGGGTGAGCACATAGGTGACGGGCAGCTTCATGATGGCGCTCATGCGCATGGCGTGCTTCATATAATCGCTGAACACGAAGAACGTGCCGCAGAACACGCGCAGCCCGCCGTGCAGGGCGATGGCGTTGCAGATGGCCGCCATGGCATGCTCGCGCACGCCGAAGTGCAGGTTGCGGCCCGCACGGTTTTCGGCGGAATAATCGCCGCCGTCCTTGATGTATGTCTTGTTGGAGGGCGCCAGGTCCGCGCTGCCGCCGACCAGATTGGGCAGGAGCTTGGCCAGGCGGTTGATCATTTCGCCGGAGGTGGCGCGGGTGGCCATCTTGGCGTCCCACTTCCACAGATCGTCGTTGAGCGCCACGTCGTCGGGCAGTTCCTGGCTGTGCCAGGCTTCCCATTCCTCGGCCAGATCGGGATACTGCTTGCAGTACGCCGCGAACATTTCTTTCCAGGCTTCCTCCGCCTTTTCGTTCTTTTCCATCTGGGCCTGGCAATGGGCGTACACTTCGGGCAGCACGCAGAAATCGTCCTCGGGCATGCCCAGGTTCTTTTTGGTTTCCTTCACGTTGTCCGCGCCCAGCGGCTCGCCGTGCGCGGCGGATTTGCCTTCCTTGGCCGGGCAGCCGAAACCGATCTTGGTGGGGCAGACGATGAGGGAGGGCCGCTCGTCCTTTTTGGCTTCCTCGATGGCGGCGATGACGGCGTCCACGTCGTTGCCGTCCTTCAGGCGGATCACCTGCCAGCCGTAGGCTTCAAAGCGGGCGGGCACATTCTCCCGGAACGCAATATCGGTATTGCCTTCGATGGAGATTTCGTTGTCGTCATAGAGCAGGGTCAGCTTGCCCAGCTTCAGGGTGCCTGCCAGGGAGCAGGCCTCGCTGCCGATGCCTTCCATCATGCAGCCGTCGCCGCAGAAGGCGTACACGCGGTGGTCCACCACCGGGAAGCCCGGGCGGTTGAAGTGCGCGGCCACCATGGTTTCGGCGATGGCAAAGCCCACGGCGTTCGCAACGCCCTGGCCCAAGGGGCCGGTGGTGGTTTCCACGCCCACGGTGTGGCGGTATTCGGGATGGCCGGGGGTCTTGCTGCCCCACTGGCGGAACTGCTTCATATCGTCCAGGGTCAGGCCATAGCCGGTCAGATGCAGCAGGGAGTAAATGAGGGTGCTGGCGTGGCCGCTGGAAAGCACGAAGCGGTCGCGGTCCGGCCATTGCGGATCCTTGGGGTTGTGCTTCATGGCGTTCATCCACACGGCATACGCCATGGGGGCCATACCCATCGGCGCGCCGGGATGGCCGCTGTTGGCCTTCTGCACGGTATCGGCAACCAGGGTGCGGATGTTGTTGATGGTGGTCTGACGGATGTCCATGCGTATCAATCCTCCTGTATGTTCCTTATGTGAATGGATTTGGTTCGCTTTGCGTATGTTTTTTGCGCGGAAATGCGCCTTATTGCTGGCCGATAAACGTTTTCAGCTTATCCAGCGCGATGCCTTCGCTGCCCTCCAGCACGCTGAGCAGCGCTTTTGCCATATACTTGACCCCGCCCTTTACGTCGCTTTCGATGTTGAGGGGCAGCACCGGGTCATGCACGGACAGGCGCAGCAGGAACCAGCCGTTGTTCATTTCGCCGTCCAGGTCGAAATTGATGCGCACGCCCTCGCGGTTATCCGGCGCGATATGCCAGCCCGGGGCGAACGCGGCGTGGTCCATCACCTTTTCGATGGCCGCTTTGCCCGCGGCGCGGAAATCCTCGGCCTCAATGTCCAGGCGGATCTCGCTGCTCTCCACGGGCTCGCGAAGATCGGCGATCAGATCGGTCAATTCCTTGCCTTCCTGTTTGAGCCGCATGGCTTCGCAGATCAGCACGGTCACCAGGTACATGCCGTCGTCCAGGAAATGGTTTTCCCGCATGGCGGCATGGCCGCTGGTCTCGATGGCCAGGGGGCAGTTGAAGCCGGCCTCGTTCAGGCGCTTGGCTTCGTCGATCACGTTGCGGTAGCCGCGCTTATAGCGGTAATGCTCGCCGCCCCACTCCATAATGAACTGCGCCAGGCCCGAGGAGGTGACGGAATCCGTCACGATGGTCAGCCCCGGCTGTTTGTCCAAAAGAACGGCGGAAATCAGGGCGATCAGGCGGTTGCGGTTGATTTCCCGGCCCGTTCGGTCCACGATGGCGGCGCGGTCGCAGTCCGTATCGAAGATCACGCCCAGGTCCGCCCCGGCCTTGACCACGGCCGCGCTTACGGACGCCATGGCGTCCGGGTTTTCGGGGTTGGGGATGTGGTTGGGGAACATGCCGTCCGGTTCAAGGAACTGGCTGCCTTCCACCCACGCGCCCAGATCCTCCAATAAGTCCGCGTAGAAGCCGCCCGCGCCGTTGCCCGCGTCCACCAGCACATGCAGGCCGAGCAGCGGCTTTTGCACGTCGGTGTCCAGGCCCGCGCGCACGCGGTCCTTAAGCTGCTCGCAATAGACGGGCAGAAAATCCCGCTTGACGATGGGGCTGCTGCCGCCCAACAGGGGCAGATCGCTCTCCGCGATATCCAGGATGGCATCCAGATCGCGGCTGTCGATGCCGCCCTCCTTGGTGAAAAACTTGAGCCCGTTGCGGTCGTAGGGGTGATGGCTGGCGGTCACCATGATCGAGCCGTCGCAGCCGAACCCCTCTGTAATCAGGCTCATATACATGGCCGGGGTGGTGCACATTCCGTAGGTTTCCACCAGCGCGCCCGCCTTCATGCACCCTTCGGCGCAGGCCTCCAACAGCGCTTCGCCGGTCACACGGGAATCCCGGCCCAGGGCGATGCGCGGATTGTCCACCCCCCGTTCCTTCAGCCACTGCACAAACGCCGCCCCGATCCGTGACACCGCCGCCCCGGTCAAAGGCGCGCCTTCGCCCAGCGCTCTTCCCCGTACATCCGTGCCGCTTTTGAGCCCGCGCAAACCCGTACTCATACATTCCCTCCCTGTTCATCCATTTGGTTCATTGCTTCTTCCACACAGCCCCGGAAAATCCAATACAGCGGGGCCAGCGCAAGATAATCATCCATCACCCGGTCAACGATTTCGGGTGTATAGATCCATTGAAGCGAGGTGTTCGCCCGCTCGGCGTACACGCTCTTTTTGAGGTACCAGGGACCCAGCGCCTCAGGCAGCCCTTCCGGCGGCTTCATCTTTTTCCATTCGTCGCCGGCCAGGAAAAAGCCGCGCTTTTTGAGCATCGGCAGCAGCCGCAGAAAATCATCCGGCCGCGCGGCCATTTTCCTGCGCATCGCGTCCATGGCCGGCCGGCTTTCGCCCCAGATGCCCACGCCCCAGCTTACGTGCTCCGGGCTTACCTCAAACCAGTAAAAGGGCGTGCCGTCGTTGGGCATGCCGCTCTGGCGGAAGGATACCCACAGGTGATCCCGGTACGGGGATTTATCGCGGCTGAACCGCGTATCCCGGTTGATGCGGGAAAGGCACTTCTGCGGCCGGATCTCCATATCCTCGGCGATCCGCTGCATGCCGGGGCCCATCGCCCCGATAAAATCATAAAAAGGCTGGCGCACATCCCGGCAATACCTTTCCCGGTTCGCGTCCATAAAGGATTTGTCGTTATGGAAGCGCAGGTCAAGAAAAAAGGGGATCATTTCCTTTCCAAAGCCCTGGAACACGCGTAAACCTCCCGCATTGCTTGGTCTTTTCTATTATAATCGAAAGCCCGCGCAGATTCAAGCCATGGAGCGGGAAAAGTTCCGCGCGTTTCCCATCATCCGTTGCCATTCACCCCGCGGGTCCAGGGGAACGCGCGAAAGCGAACAGTTGATTGCATGTTCATGCTGTCAAGAACGGTTTTTTTACATTTATGTCATACATTTATGAACGAAATTTCATTTATGCGCGGGAAAACAGCGGGGCTTTTCTGTGGAAAACTTCTGTTGCTCCTTGCCCATTCAGTGTGGATAACTTTCAAAATCGCAAAAGTTATCCACACTCAAAACGGCTTATTCAGCAAAAACGGGGGTTTTCCCCGCCAAAAATGTGGATAACTCTGTGGATAATGTGGATTGTTTCCCTCCTCCCGTGGATTTCGCATATATACGTGCTCCATGCGCGCGCCGCCCTTCTTCCCCCCGAAGGCAAGCGGATCCGCCGATCCTGCGTATGCGGAAAATGTATATTTATACATTTCCCATTTTCATTGCTCCCCCCGGCGGCTGGGGAAAACCGTAAGCGGCAAAAGTTCATACTTTTTTGACTTGACAGCATATCGCTCCCAAAAATCGGCATAAAGTATTGCGGGAGGCGATGAAATGAAAAAACGGTGGAGCAGGCGGCTCAAAGCGCTGGGCATCGCGCTGCTTTGCGCGGGGGCGCTGGCGATCGCGCCGCGGCCCGCAAGGCCCGCCGTGCCGGCCCGGCCCGCCCAGACGGAGGCGGGGCCGCTCGCGGGCCAGGTGATCCTGGTGGACGCGGGGCACGGCGGCACGGACGGCGGGGCGCGGGCCAGGGATTCCGGCGCGCTGGAAAAGGAGCTGAACCTGCGCGTGGCCCTGCTGCTTCGTGACGCGCTGACGCAAAGCGGCGCGCAGGTCATCATGACGCGGGAAACCGATACCCAGTTCAGCCAGCAGAAACGGCAGGACCTGAATGCGCGGCTGGATCTTGCGCGGGAGGGCGGAGCCTCCATGCTCATCTCCGTCCACATGAACGAATATCGCACGCGCCGGGAATCCGGCCCGCAGGTTTTTTACCGCCAGGGGCAGGAGCAAAGCCGGCTCCTGGCAGGCTGCGTCCAGGAAGCGCTGATCGCCGAATTGCAGCCCGCGAAAGAACGCGCCGCCCTCGCCGGGGATTACTTCATCCTCTCCCTTTCCATCCCCTCCGTGCTGGTGGAATGCGGCTTCCTCTCCAACGCAGCGGAGGAAAAGCTGCTGCTTGACCCGGACTATCAAGCCCGCGTCGCGTCCGCCATCCGCGACGGCGTCATCGCGTATGTCTCATTGTCCGATGCGTTATAGAAAAAATTATTTCAAAAATCATATTGACATATATTATATTCTATGATAATATGATTTTGAAAATAATACTTAGGAGGTCATACCAATGAGCGACAAGCATCAGAAGGTAAACGACGCATTGCAGTTCCCGCTGGGCGACGCGTTTGAGAAAGCGGTGGTGGAGCTGATGGAGGCGCATCCGGACGGGGAGCTGGACCTGGTCATCGCGGTGATCGATCTGGACAATTTCCTGCGCATCAACGAAACCTTCGGCATCGACATCGGCGACCAGGTCCTGATCGAAACGGGCAGGCAACTGGCGGCCGATCTGCCCGAAAACGCGCAGATTTACCGCATCGCCGGGGATGAGTTCGGCATCCTGTTCACGGGGATGGAAAAGGAGGAGGTCTTCCTGCTGATGGAAAAGAAGCGCGCGGCCTTTTCCGTGAAGGCCCCGGACGGCGAGATGATGACCGTTTCCATCGGCATCGCCGCCGCGTTTGAGGACGCGACCCGTTTCCAGGAACTGATGCGCAAGGCGGACAGCGCCATGTTCCGCGCCAAATACGCCGGACGCAACAAGGTGGCCCTCGCCCGCGAGGAAAAAATGGTGCCCAAGACCTCGCACTATACCTCCGATCAGCTCAAACGCCTCAGCGCCCTGTCCAAGCGCGAAGGGATCGGCGAAGCGATCCTGCTAAGGGAAGCGCTGGATATGCTGCTGAAAAAGTATCCCAACTGACGGAATTGCCGGTATGGAAAAACCGGGCCGAAGGAGAATGGACGCTCCTTGGCCCGGTTTTTTATTCTTTCCATGCGGCGGCTTCATTCTAATCCATATAAAAATACGCCTTTGACATCCTTCAGACAGGCTCCGACCAATACGGGGCGGCTTCTGATGTCAAAGACGCTGTCCGTACTTTATCACAAAAAGATGGGAATGTCAACGAGAAATCCAGCCTGAAAGCCATATTGCAAGATTTATCCTGAAACGGAATAAACAAGAAGAAGTGCTTCTTGACAGTCATGGGCAATACCAATATGATAATGGAAAAAGGGGTGAATTGAATGGCAGACAAGCAGGAGAGGGACGAAGCGCTTGGGGATTCGTCAAAAAGTTAGAAGAAATATCAGCAAAATATCCGGATGGGCAATTACAGGAAGAGCCGCGGTTCATATTAACCGGGGAGATTATTCCGGAATCGTTGCGCGGGGACAGCAAGGCTGATAGTCAAATGCGGAGAAGATTATAATGAAGCCAATATAAGTAAAATGGGAAGCACTGATACCGTCTTTGGCTCTGTGCGCTTTATCACACCGCCAAACAGCATCAGTGCTTCCGAAAACAGTTTTTCAGGATTACAAGAGACTGTCAAGGAAAAATAAGCCTTCAAGCCGCCGTAAGAAGGGAATGTATCTTTGGCAATCAACAGAAAATGATTGAACGCATTGCATACGAGGACGACATGCATCAGCTATGTCATTCTGAGCCAGCGAACGTCAGTGGAGCGCCAGCGAAGAATCTCAAAGCAACGGCATAAACCATGCGGCATATACCCCGGCAATGAGATTCTTCGCTCGCGCCCATCCGTAGAGGGCGCGGCTCAGAATGACAGGAGGGCGCTCCGCTGGCATGAAAGCAGGAGGGCGTTCCGCTGGTTCAGAATGACAGGAAGGCGCTCCGCTGGCACGAAAAACAGGAAGGCGCTCCGCTGGTTCTGAATGACATAGCCCCAGCATATCATGACTTCGCATCACGGAACGATAGCAGAATGACAGCGTTCGCTTGCGCCCGCGAAGGCAGGCAGGGTCTCCCTCGCCAATCTTTAGCCCTGCTTCTCGATCGCCTTGATGCGCTGGCTGAGGGTGGGGTGGGAATACTCCAGCTTCACCAGCAGGGGCGAAGGCGCCAGGGCGGAAAAATTCTGGCGGGCGAGCTTTTTCAGGGCCGAAATCAGCGCGGGGCCGTAGCCTTCCCGGACGGCCTGCTGATCCGCCCGGTATTCCGCGCGGCGGGACAGGGCGTTGACGGCAAGGCCGAACAGCGGCTGCACCAGCGCGAATTCCACGCTCATGATGAGGATCATGGCAAAGCCGTAATTGACCCCGGAAAACCCGAAGGGCGCAAAGATTTCCGCCGAGCGGAGCGTCAGCCAGGCCAGCACGCCCAATACCGCCATCTGCGCGAAGGACATCAGCTGGTTTTTCAGCGTGTCCTTATGCAGGCCGTGGCCCAATTCATGCGCGAACACGGCGCAGATTTCGTCCGGGGTGGAGGCTTTCAGCAGGGTATCGTAGAGCACGATGGTTTTCATCTTGCCAAAGCCGGAAAAATAAGCGTTGGATTTGGTGGAGCGGCGGGACGCGTCCATCACCTGGATCTCCCGCGCCCGATAGCCGTTCTTTTCGAGCAGGGCGGTCAGCTTTTCTTTGAGTTCCCCGTCCTCCAGCGGCGTAAATTTATTGAAGATCTTGCTCAAATGCGGGTACAGGAACGCAATGAACAGCACGATCAGCGTCATGAGCACCGCGAACGCCAGGATCATCCAATCGCCAAGCGCCTTATGCACCCACATCAGCAGGCTGCCCACCACGATCAGGATGACGAGCTGAATCAGGAAGCTTTTCGCCTGATCCAGCCAGAAGGTCTTCTTCGTGGAGCGGTTGAAGCCGTACTTTTCCTCGATCTTCATGGTGTCCCAATAGGAAACGGGCAGCAAAAGAAGCGAAGTGAGCGCCGAGAGGAGCAGCACGCCCGCCATCTGCCAAAACGGCGTATCCGGAAACAGGGCGGCGAACGAAGCGTACAGGTTCAGCGCGATCAGCAGAAAGTCGATCACGAAGGCCGCCGTCTTTTCGATCATGCTCAGGCGGCATTTTTCCCCATGGTACCGCCGCCAGGTGCGGTAGGTATCGCGGTCGTAGACGTCGATCACGTTGGGCGGCACGGGGTTGTTTTCGGACCTTTTTTCGATCCATTTCAAAAACATCCCGTACAGGTACACCAGCGTCAAGATCAAAAGGGCCCATCCTTTGAAATCCATCTGTGCTTCCTCCTTTGCTTCTTTTGTAGTATAGCCCAGTTTTTCCTATCTTGCAAGCGCCGTTATGGCAAAGCCTTCAGGAAGCCCCGGCGGATCTCCTCCAGCCGCGCGTAATCCATGGCGTCGATATAGTATCTCTCCAGCGCGTCATGCTTTTCCTTGGCCTGGGAGAGCGCCTCCACCGCCTGGGTTTTGAGCAGCTCGCAGGCCGCCCGGTCAAAGGCCAGGCGCGCGCTGTGCCGCCGGAGCGCCCCGGCGTCCAGCGAAACGGACAGCACCCGCGCGTCCAGGAGCACCGCGGAGGTGAACGTGCCGCAGCCTGCCGATACGTGGGAAAGCTTTCCCGCGTCCAGGGGATCGTGATACGCGCTTCTTTTCAGGCCGCGCTGGCCCGCTTCCTCCCACACCGGGCGGAGCAGCGCGTCCGCGTCAAAGCCCCAGGGCGCCTCCAGGCAAACCACGCGTTCGTTTTCCAGCGCATCCGTATACTGCGAAACGCCCTTCCAGGTGATGGCCTGCAGGAAGGCGTGGCTGTCCGTGCCCGGCGCGCCGCAGGGGATCAGGGCCTTCATTTCCTGCCGGAGCAGCCGCCTTTCCTTTTCGGACAAGGCCGTTTCGTACGCCGCCCCCGCGTCCTCCCGAACGGACAGGGCGGCGCGCAGATACCGGTACGCCTGGGCGTAGCATAAGGAAATCTCCCCTGTCAGCGCGGCGATTTCCTCCTTCTGGCTTGAAAGCTGCTTTTCCTCCAGGCAAACGCCCAGGTTCAAGATGCCGTCCCCGGCCCCGGGCAGGGCGGGATCGACGATGTGCGGGGCCGTGCCGTCCATGACGAGGAAGCCGCGGCCCGGCACGAACACCGCGTCCAGGCTGTCCGGATCGCCGGAGCAGAAATAATAGTCGACCTCCATGCCAAGACGCTCATAATGCCTGCCCACGTCCCGCATCAGCGTGCTTTTTCCCACGCCCGGGCCCCCCTTGAGGATCACCGTTCTGTCCGCCTGAAGCCGCAAATTCTGGAAAAAGCCCACAAACCCATTCGCCGTATTGCTGCCGGGAAACAAACGCCGCACGCACGCCATACGCGCCACCGCCTTTCTGATCGGATTACAGCACGTTATGCCCGGCGGCGGCAAAAAAGAACCCCGGACTGCGCGACGGCGCCCGGGCAAAGCAAAAACGGGAGCGATCCCCCGCCGAAAAATTTTATAAGCTCCCTTTGAAGGCGTTTTGGATCATATTCTCCAACTGCGGCTTTCCTTCATTCTCGCGAATCCTTCTGGCGCTGACGATCAGGCGTTCATTGTCGTCGCCGTCGCAGGTGACAAGCAGCAGCAGCTGATCGTCCGCTTGGATATCAAGGTTCACCTTAAAAAACGAATACTTCCGGATTCGTTCAATGGCTTCCTCGCGTTCCCGAACGGACATCTGCGACAGCTCCCGGATGTTGATATAATTCTCCATCCCCGGAACGATGCTGATTTTGGAGGCGGCAAAAACGATGTATTCCCCGTCTTCATGCATCGTATCGAACGTTATGAAGGGGTTGTTTTTATAATATGAAACGTTTTCATATTTCCTCAGGCTGCCGAACATGTCTCCGTTTTTCATGTTGTGCCCGTAGATGATATAGGTATAGGGCCGCACGCTCAAATCGCAGTTTTCGTCCAGAAAAAGAGCGCCGTTTACATTATGATACCCGAGGGAATCTCTTCTCAGATAATATTCATTATCGCGCTTGACCACCGCCTGGTCCAGCATATCAACGATGGTAAGCCAGCCGATAATGTCTTTATTCTGCCTGCGGAGCTTTTCAAAGCGGCTGTAGATGATCCCGTATCGGTTCAGCGGATAAGACTGTGCCGGCAGATACGCTTCCTCCTCCTCCGCGGCGTCTTTGTTGTTTTCCGCCGCAATGCTGTCGTACAGCATCGCGATCAGCGATCGGGCAGGGCCGGGCTCCTGCGCGTCATCGCTTGCAAAGGATGCGGCGGCGGTTTCCAAAGCAGCGGCTCCTTCTCCTTCCGGGCCCGATGCGTCCGCGTCCGCATAATAGAGGGCCCTCAGATCGTTCGCGCTGTTCCTTTGCGATATTTCATCCGCAGCATAGCGAAATACCTTGATCGACGAGATCGCAAGAAGGATCAGGCAGATCCCGGCTGCCGCCGCGATCAGCGGCTTTTTTAGGAAGGGTTTGGAAAGCCGCACATGGTATCTCCGCTTTGCCCTATGCTTTCGCTTCATCTTTCGCTCCGTTGTCAGCGCGGTCGGCCGTCCGAAGAAAAAAACCGCGGATTTCATCCTTCATGCTTTCGTATCCCGCCCGGTCCGGCAACGGAACAAAAACCGCTGCGTCTGCCGTCTGCGCGCGCTCTTTGCATCCCAAAAGGCGGCGGGACCGAAAGGGATGATCTACAAAATAACATTATGCTTGAATGGAACAGCGATAACAATGAAATTATTGTTGTAATTCTATTAATTTTCAATTCCATAATGTTTCTTATCTATTACAATAATGAACAAATTGTTAAATATATTTTTTCTGTTGAAACATTCATGCGCGGTGCATATAATGTTACGAGAACAAATTTTTTGGTTTCCTATATCTTCCAGCAGAACCATTCGTGAAGCAGGCATCCATGGACGGAACGCAGGAGGATCACGCCAACCTAAAAAGGTTTTGTTCCGGCAATACGGAGAAGAGAGATCGAAAAGACAGCAAAGGCGTCTTCTTCGTTTTCTCTTTTGCTCACGCGCAAATACAAATGAGAAAGGCGGCATGTACATGACCTTCAAGAAGAGGCTGCTATCCCTGATAATGGCGTTCGCCATCCTTATCAACCTCGGGCTGGGGCTGCCGGCGGGCGCGCTCGCCGAAAAAACGGTCCGAAAAGCCGATATATACTTCGTTCTTGATTCCACCGGGTCCATGTCAAGCTATATCTCCTCCGTCGTGCGCAACCTTTCCGTGTTTATCACCCGGCTCACAGAAAACAACATTGATTTACGAATGTGCCTGATCGATTACCGGGACGTGACCACCGATTCCGTCCCGCTGACGATCCACACCTTCGACGGCGGATACTGGACGTCTTCCGAAGCCGCGATCAAGGCCGAGATTCAGTCGATCCGGATCACGGGCGGCGGGGACGAGGATGAAACGCCGACGGACGCTTTGATGAAGATCCCGGCGGGAAGGACGGACGCGAGCAAATTTGTGTTCCTGCTGACGGACGCGAACTATAAGCGCGCCGACGGCAGGCTGATCCCCTCGATGGAGGCTGTGATCGCCAAATTCAAAGCCGAGAACGTTTCCGCTTCCGTCGTCAGCAAGATGCGCTATGAAGGCGATTACAGATCGCTGTATCAGGGCACCAACGGGATCTTCATCGATATCAACAGCGCGGACTACAGCGAACTGATGCTGCAGATCGCGGACTGGATCGAAGACAGCGCGCTTGAATTGATTCATGGAGAATTCAATTATCTGAGCTTCTCCGGCACGAAGGACGCGTCCACAGACTTTTATTACAGCGACGCTTACTTCTATGAGGATTCCACCTATTATAACAACCATCTGGCCACCATGTCCCTGGATCTTGCCTTGTCCATTTCCAGCACGCTGGGCAAATCGGTGAAAACCCTGCAAACGAGCGAATGGAAGAACAAAACGAAGAATATTGAAGCGCTGTTTGAAACCATCGGCTTCGAGCGCTTCAAGCGGTGCGACGAGCTGTATGCCGAGCCCGACGTGAACACCATCGGCGTCGTTGCCGCCAGCAAAAAAATCGAATTGAAGAAGAAAACCGGCGAAAGCGATACGTCGACCCTGATCGCGCTCGTCGTCAGAGGCACGGGCTACTATAACGAATGGGGCGGCAACTTTAACGTCGGTTCCTCCGGCACGCATACCGGCTTCACGATCTGCCGCGACAAGGTGCTGTCCTTCCTGAAGCAGTACATCCAGGAGAACGGCATTTCCGGGCGTATCAAGCTGTGGATCACAGGCTACAGCCGCGCGGGCGCAACGACCAATATGGTGGCCGGCGCATTGGATTCCCAAATGAGGAGCGGGGTGCTGACCGGGAGCGACGCCAACTATCTGCCCTCCGGCGTTACCCTGGCGTTCAACGAATTGTACGCCTATCCCTTTGAGCCGCCCATGGGGATCACCAAAAGCATGGCCAGCAATTATTCCAATATCCACAATACCGTCAATATTTATGATCCCGTTCCGAAGGTCGCCATGGAGGCCTGGGGCTTCTCCCGCTACAATAAAGACGGCGGAAGCAGCAACAACGTGCTGCCCAACCTGTCCTCCAAGAATTACGCGAGCGCGCTGAAAGCCATGAAAACGCAGTACTCGCAGATCCTGAGCGGGCAGCCCTCCGGCGCAACGGAAGGAAAAGAATACAATATTTCCGAATACGCGTATTCCGCGTACATCAAAGCAGAATACAATATCCTGTTTGGTCTTCAGCTCTCCATCGACGGCCGGATCAACAAATCATTGACCGTCGATAAACTGCTCTACACATTGCTGAATGATGATTTCGCCGGGACGATCGGCAGCCGAAGCAATTATGTTTCAGATTATCAGAGCGCAATTATTCCCGTCCTTGCGGACGGTCTGGGGTTAAAATACGACGGTGATTTTGAAGCATACCTGGATCAGCTGATTTCGTTGTTCAAAGAAATTTTAACCGGCGAAAACCTCGTCTATATCTATTCTCCCCTGCTGAATCCCACCCTTAAGTTTGACAAACGGGTGGAAACCGTCGACAAGCGCATGAATGAGGTCATCGAGAAAGCCGTCAACGCCGATATGGACCGAACGGTCGATTCCGCGCATCTCCTGGCCCTGGCGGAAGCGATGATCCCGCTGATCGCGGAGATATTCGTCTCCGACCCGGACGGCTGCCTGAGCGCCATCTATACATTCAAGAACAGCAACGTTGCGCAGGCCCATTTCCCCGAGGTCACGCTTGCCTGGCTGCGCTCTCAGGACTCCTTCTACACCGAAAGCCCGATCAACGTCCTGTTCCCGAACATTCTGCGCATCCTGCGCATCAATTGCCCGGTCAATGTGATGGTGTACGATTCGGACGGCAGAACCGTGGCGGAGATCATCGACAATAAACCGACAAGCATCGAGTATGTCGGCTGCGATATCAACGAAAACGATGAAATGGTCATCACCCTGCCGGCCGATGAAACCTACCGCGTGGAAATCACCCCCACGGATGACGGCACCATGAACTTCGCGGTGGAAGAATACAATGAATTATACGGCGATTATTCAAGGCTGCTGAACTACTACTCGGTTCCCATTGAGGAAGGCAATAAGCTTTACGCGGATATTCCCGCCATCAGCGAAACCGACTGCGCGGACGCGCACAAGGCTTCCACCGCAAATTACAGGCTGACGCAGGAGAACGGGGAAGTCATCGCGCCGAGCCAGGAGATCAAGACCCCCACGGACGCGGGCCAGTACGAGGTCGCGGTTGCCGCCAACAATGCCGGCGGTCTCGCGCTGGGCGGCGGAAGGTTCGTCAGCGGCAGCTTCTGCAAGATCACGGCCGTTCCCATGCAGGAAGGTTCCTTCCTGGGCTGGTACGAAGGCGATAAGCTCATCAGCAAAGAGCTTTCGTATCGCTTCCCCGTCACCGGCGATCGTTCCATCGTGGCAAAATTTGTCCAGCCGCAGATGGTCAAGCTGGAAACCAAAGCGACGGAGGGCGGCTTCATCTTCGACTGGAGCAGCGATTATCCCGCCGGAACGACGCTGAAGCTGCACGCCGAGCCCGATCCCGGCTATAAATTTACGGGCTGGGCCGTGGAAAAAGGCAGCGTCTCCTCTGATCTGTCGGCGGCGGACGCCTATTTCACGGTTCAGGAAGATACCGTCCTCAAAGCGATCTTCGTCAGCGAAAGCGCCGTTTCCTACAGCTTTACCGCCGGGGAAGGAAGCAGCTGGACGAAGGGATCCAAAGAAGGCTTGAGCTTTACCGTGGATGGCGCTTCCGATTTGTTTGATTCCATCCTCGTGGATAATAAGGTCGTTGCGGCGAACCAGTATACGGTGGAAGGGCCGAAGGTCAAGATTCAGCTGAAGCCCGCTTTCCTGGAAACGCTGTCGGTGGGCACGCACACGATCAAGGTCCGGATGAAGAACGGCGAATGCTCCACGAATTTCAGCATCGTGGACAATGTTCCGCATACCGGGGATGACGCGCACATCGCGGAATGGGGCGCGTTCGGCCTTGGCATGCTCCTCGTTCTCACCGTCATCGTGATCAAGGTACGGAAAAAGGAAGCCGCAAAATAAGCGGATGAACAAAAAAGCGGCGCGGCAGGCGCTTTCAGGAAGCGTCTGTCGGCCGTAAAGCAAGCAATTCCGGGCAAGCCAGCCCGGAATTGTTTGTTTATTGCAATGCGTTTTCCCTTTCCGCAAGCGGCTGGGCGGGCAGGGGCAGATCGCTCACGCGGCTCAGGCGGCTGATGGAGACCTCATAGGCCATGCGGTTCATGACGGCGCCATCCGGCATTTGCTTTTGATATTCCCTGCTCTGGAACCGGCCCTGCACCTCCAGATGATCCCCCACCCGCAATTGCGATGCGTACCGGGCCGTTCTGCCCCAGGCGATGCAGGGGATATAATCGCTTTTCCCAAACGCGCGGTTGACGGCAAGCATGAGATCGGAAATCTCCCGGCCAAAGGGTGTCGTACGGAAAGCCGGAGGCTTGCAGATCGCCCCGGTCAAATGGATCATGTTCGGGTTTTCATCCTCGTCGGGCGCAAGCAGGCGCTGTGCGAAAGCCGTTAGGAGCAGCCTTCCCGCGCCGCCCAACACCTTGTTATACGAGCGAAGCTGGCCCTGGATGGCCACGCGCACGCCCGGCACGATCTGGCTGTTCATGAGGCGCTCCGACACCGTGACGGGCAGCACGTCCTGCGTGCCGGACAGGCGCGGCACCCGCAGGTCCATCCGGTAAAAATGCTCGCCGAATACCTCGTGATCCATGACCGGCGCGCTGTCGATCACGCCGCATAAGGTCAGCTGATTGTTTTCCGATTCCATGTTCGTTTCACACCTCCGGTACTGTTGTAGACGCGGGACGCATGCGCCCCTGCGCGTCGATGGTGGTTTCTCCCTGAAGCAGGAGCTGGGAGATGGGCACGATGGTGAACCCCTGCTCCTGATAGCTTTTGAGGATCGTGGGCAGCGCGTCCACGATGTATTCGGAATCGTTATGGAACAGGATGATGTCCCCGCTTTTTACGTTCTTTGTGGCGCGCTCGATCAAGGGCTTCACGCCTTGGTTCTTCCAATCCAGGGAATCCACGCTCCACTGCACCGGGATGAGGCCGGCCTGCCGCGCGATGAGCACCACGTCGTTGTTGTAATCTCCGTACGGCGGGCGGAACAGCGTCGGGCGGACCCCCGTGATCTTTTCCGCGTTATCGCTCATGACGGTCAGCTCCGCCCGGATCCTGTCCCGGCTCAGGGCGGTCATTTTGGGATGCGTGGTGGAATGATTGCCGATGTCGTGGCCCCGGCTGACCACCTCCCGCGCCAGGTCGGGATAGCGCTGGGTCCAGATATCTACCATAAAGAACGTTGTCTTGACCCCGAATTCATCCAGGATATCCAGGATCTTTTCCGTTTTGTCGCCGCCCCAGGCCGCGTCAAAGCTGATGGCGATCTTCTTGTCGTCCCGCTCCACGGAATAGATCGGCAGCTCCCGCTTCCTTGCGGCGACCTCCGCGCTTTTCACCCCGGATACGTAGACCGCGCTCACGCACAGGAACAGCGCCGCCGCGATCAGCGTGCCCGCAGCCCATCGCCCGGGCTGCTTTTCCGGCGCCTCTTTCTGCTCCACCCGTTTTATCATGGCCTCTTCCCCCTTCCTTTGCCTCAGGGTATGCAGGGAAAGGCGGGAATAGAAGGCGGCGCTTTCGCGTGCCCGCGTTCGCATTCTAAAATATACGCGCTCGCCTTCCCGGATATGCGGCAAACGACAAAAGAAGTCTTCCTCCGCCGTTATCTGTTCTTTTTTCCCTTTTTCCGCAAAAAAAGAAAGCGCCCGCCGCGCTGCTTTCCTTCTCCGGATGCGCATACGGTAGAAAGACGCTTGGAAGAGGGGGGATTTCGTATGCTGACGGCGGCGGCTTTCGGATGCCTGGCAGGGGCGATGATCGCCTTTCCGCGGGAGGCGGCGGAGGCGGCGTGGGCGGCGCTGGGCCTGTGGGCCAGGGCGGTCGTGCCGGCCCTGGGGCCGTTCATGGCGTGCATGCTGATGCTGTGCAGCCGCGTGCGGGGCGGGCCGGGGCTATATACGCTGCTGGCCTGGCTTTCCGGCTCGCCCGGCGGCGCCAGGCTGTGCCAGGGCTTGGGGTTGAAGGGAAAAAATGCGCTGCGCCTGGCCGCCATGACCGGCACGATAAGCCCGATGTTTTTTCTGGGCACGGTGAGCGGCTGGTTCGGGGAGCCGCAGGCCGGCCGGCTGATTTTCTTCTGCCATCTCCTGGGGGCTTATTTGACTGGCCTTTGCCTGCCGAAGGCTTCTTTTCCCCCAAACGCCGCCCCTCCTTCGCCGCTTTCCCTGGGCGACGCGCTGCGGGAAAGCGGGCTGGCGCTTTGCACGGTCGCCCTGTGCATGATGCTGGGCAGCGTGGCTTCCCGCCTGGCGCTGTGCGCCCTTCCGTCGCTTTCTCAAAGCGCAGCGGCGGCGCTGCAGTGCGCGCTGGAGGTGACGGCGGGGGTGGAAAGGCTGATCGGCCTTCCGCTGCCCTGCCGTCAAGCCCTGGTCTGCGCGGCATGCTCCGTGGGCGGGCTGTCGCTGCTGATGCAAAACGCGGCGTTCTGGCAGGAAAGCGATGTCTCGCCCATGCAATTGCTCCTGCTCCGCCTGCTGCACGGGGGCGTCGCGTTTTTGCTGTGCCTGGCCGGACAGCAGCTGATAAACTTCTTTTTCGGACGCGCCGGTTTATGATATAATGAGAGCGATATTGACGGAAGGGGGGGATCGCGATGCGGATCCTGGTGGAAAAAGCGGCCCGGCGGCTGACGCTAATGGACGGCGCGGGAGATACGCTCCTCTCATGCCGGATCGCCCTGGGCTCCAGCCCCATCGGCCCCAAAAACCGCGAAGGGGACGGCAAGACCCCGGAGGGCGGCTATTTCATCTGCCTCAAAAAGCTCGGCAAATACGGACCGTCCCTCGGTTTGAGCTATCCGAACGCCTGGGACGCATTGCGAAACGGGGCGGACGAAGCACTGCTGCGTTTGATCCGGCAGCGCGAAGAAAGCAAAGAAAGACCGCCCTGGGGCTCTCCTCTGGGCGGCGAAATCTATGTGCACGGCGGCGGCGCGGACAGGGATTGGACGGCGGGGTGCATCGCGCTTTCCGACGCGGACGCGAAGCGGCTGTATGATCTGACGCCGCTCGGGACGCCCGTGACCATCCTTCCCTGATCAAACGGTCAGGGCGATCACGGTGCCGGGCGCGCAGTGGCCGGCAAAAAACTGCGCCATGGGCATCACGCAGTCCTCAAAATCATCGGCCATGTTAAAAAAACGGAACGCGTCCTCCCCGACGCGGATGTAGGAAACGAAGTGCGGCTCCATCCCCTCCCGGTAGCGGATGATGCCGGCGCGGCTTGCTTTGGCCGCGGAGAAAGCATTTTCCCTTCCCACGCTCTCCCGGTGCTCGGGCACATATTTGCTTAGATACTTGCGCATCACGCACATGAGCGTCGGCCCCGGCATCCGAAGGAAATGCATTTCGTCCATTTCCCTGCGCACCTGATCCCAGGCGGCTTCGTGGCCCAGAAACAGGCGCAGGTTATACGCCGCGATCCAGCCGCAGCCGTTCAGGCTGGCCGGTATCGTGCGGTACGTACAGGCATGGAAGCAGTCCTGGTCAATGATGAACCCCTCCGCGGAAAAGCCCGATTCGAGCGGTTTTTGCGCCCCCATCCTCTTTTTCCCCTCTTTCGTAAAAAAGAACGGAAAAAATTATACCCGCATTCGGGAATTCTGTCAAATTTTCTGTCCTATTTTCAGAAAAAGACCTTGCATTCCGTTTGATTTTCTGCTAAAATACATTCTTGGCACATCCTTGCGTCCTACAAGGATAGGACGCCATACGTCCATGAGGAGGTGAAAGTTTATGAACAAGTATGAAGTGGTGTACATCATCGATCCTGCTGTGGAGGAAGAAGCCCGCAAAGCCCTGATCGCCCGTTTCAACGATCTGATCGCCAACAATGGCGGCAGCGTGGACAAGGTGGAAGAATGGGGCAAGCGCCGCCTGGCCTATGCCATCGATTATAAGACCGAGGGCTACTATGTGCTGGTGAATTTCCAGGCTGAGGCTGATCTTCCCAAGGAACTGGAGCGCAACCTTCAGATTTCCGACAGCGTCATCCGCTACCAGGTGATCCGGCTGATCGAGCGCAAAGTGGGCATCAAGCCCCGCGCCGTGCGTCCCGCGCCCGCGGCTCCCGCTGTGGAAGCCCCCGCGGAAGCGCCCGTGGAAGCGCCCGCCGCTGAAGAACCCGCTGCGGAAGCGCCCGTGGAAACCCCTGCCGCCGAATAATCGGGAGGAGCGAACATGAACAAGGTATTTCTGATCGGCAATCTTACCCGGGATCCTGAACTGAGGACCACCTCGACCGGCGATTCCGTGTGCTCCTTCTCCATTGCCGTCAACCGCCGCCGCCGCAGCAATGCCGAGGCGGGCCAGCCCGAAGCGGATTTCTTCCGCGTCAGCGCCTGGCGGCAATTGGGTGAAAACTGCGCCAAGTATCTGGCCAAGGGCCGGAAGGTCAGCGTGGTCGGTTCCGTTTCCTGCCGCACATATGTGGGCAGCGACGGGCAGACCCGCGCGAGCCTCGAAGTGCAGGCGGACGACGTGGAATTCCTGACGCCCCGCGGCGAACAGGGCGAAGCCGCCGGCGCGTATGCGCCTGCCGCGCCCGCGCCCCAGCCGAGCGCAAACTACAGCAGCGTTCCCCAGGGCGGCAGCTTTGTGCAGGTAGACGAGGAAGAATTGCCCTTCTGATCGCCTTATTGATCGGAAATCTTATCGAAGGAGGAAACGAAAATGTCTGAAGATCGTGGTGATAAGCGCCCGCGTCCCCGTGGAAAGCGCCCTCGCCGTAAGGTGTGCGATTTCTGCGTGAACAAGATTGAATACATCGACTATAAAGATGTGAACCGCCTGCGCCGCTCTATCAACGAGCGCGGCAAGATCCTGCCCCGCCGCATGACCGGCAACTGCGCCAAGCACCAGCGTCAGCTGGGCGAGGCCATCAAGCGCGCACGTGCCATCGCGCTGCTGCCCTACACGGTGGACTGACCGAAACAACCCGAGCGTTCCTCTCTCCCTGACGGGCGGGCGGAACGCTTTTTGTTTTGCCGTCGCTTGCGTATCCCGGGCGTATCCGGTATAATGTGAAGGAACCCCGCATACATATGAAGGAGGCCCCCATGCCAGCCGAAGTAAGCCCGGAAACCCGTGAAAACGGCCTGGAAGCCGTGATCGAGAGCACCATTTTCCGCAATGAGGAGAATGGCTATTCGGTTGTCGAGATCCGCACGGGGCGTGAAAAAGCGGTGGCGGTGGGCATTCTGCCCGCGCTGGCGGCGGGCGAGCAGGTGCGGCTGACGGGCCAGTGGGTGTCGCATCCGCAATACGGCAAGCAATGGAAGGCGGCGGGCTGCGAAATCCTCAAGCCCACCACCCTCCTTGGGATCGAGCGTTTTCTGGGCTCCGGCCTGATCCGCGGCATCGGGCCCGCTACAGCCAAGCTGCTGGTGCAGGAATTCGGCAAGCGCACGCTGGACGTTTTATCCGAGCATCCGGAAAGGCTGACCGAGGTGCCGGGCATCGGCAAAAAGCGCGCGAAGCAGCTGGCGGATTCCTTCTTAGAGCAGTACGCGGCGCGGGAAGCCATGGTCTTCCTGCAAAGCTACGGCGTTCCCTCCAATCTGGCCGTGAAAATCAGCCGCTATTACGGCGCGGACGCGCAGCGCAAGATCCGCGAAAACCCCTATCGCCTGATCGACGATATCGAAGGCATCGGCTTTATGACGGCGGATCGGATCGCGCTGTCGCTGGGCATCCCGCCGGACAGCGAATACCGACTGCGCGCGGGCATCAAATATGCGCTCCAGGAGGCGGCGGGAGGCGAAGGGCATACCTACCTTCCCCGGGAGACGCTCTTGCAGCGCGCGGCGCAGGGGCTCCGCACGGAAGGCGAAATGCTTGCGCACCAATTGGACGCGCTGCTTTTTGCCCGGGAAATCGTGGCACTGGAAACGGAAAACGGCGTATCGCTGCTGCTTGCGCCTTACTACTACGCGGAAAAGGAAATCGCCCGGTACTTAAAGCTGCTGATGGGCGCGGTCAACAAGAAAAACCGGAGCGCACCGGAGCAAAAGATCCGGGATTATGAACGGGAAAACGATATCACGTTCAGCGCCCTGCAGCGAAAGGCCGTATCGGAAGCGGTCAGGCACGGGCTGCTTGTGATCACCGGCGGGCCGGGCACGGGCAAAACCACCATCATCAACTGCATCCTTTCGCTGCTGGGCGGCGGCGTCAGCCTGGCCGCGCCGACGGGCCGCGCCGCCAAGCGCATGAGCGAAGCGACGGGCCGCGAGGCGAAGACCCTGCACCGGCTTTTGGAATTCGCCGGCGAGGAAGGCAAGTTCATGCGGGACGAGCATAACCCCCTGGACTGCTCCTGCGTGATCGTGGACGAAATGAGCATGGTGGACGTTTTTTTGATGCGTTCCCTGCTGCGCGCGCTGCGGCCCGGCACCAAGCTGATCCTGGTCGGCGACGCGGATCAATTGCCCTCCGTGGGCGCGGGCAACGTGCTGGGGGACATCCTGCTCAGCGGCGTCATTCCCTCCGTCCGTCTCACCGATATTTTCCGCCAGAGCGAAGAAAGCCTGATCGTCCTCAACGCCCACCGGATCAATCACGGCGAGGCGCCCATCCTGAACCAGCGCGGCAGCGATTTTTTCTTTGAGCGCCGCCCGCTGCCGGAGGAGGCCTCACAAGCCATCGTGGCCCTGTGCCAGCGCCGCCTGCCCGCGTACCTGGGCACGAAGGATCCCGCCCGGGACATTCAGGTGCTCTCCCCCACCAAGAAAACCGGGGCCGGGGTCTGGACGCTGAACAAAATGCTCCAGGCCGCGCTGAACCCGCCCGGCCCGCGCAAGCCCGAAATCCTCTATGGCGAAACCGCGTTCCGCCCGGGCGATAAAGTGATGCACGTCAAAAACAACTATCAATTGCCCTGGACGGCCGACGACGGCACGGAGGGCGAGGGCGTGTTCAACGGCGACGTGGGCTTCGTCAGCCGCGTGGATACGCAGGACAGGATCGTGACCGTGCGCTACGACGACGAGCGCACCGTGGAATACGATTATCAGCAGCTGGAGGAATTGGAATTGGCCTACTGCCTGTCCGTCCATAAAAGCCAGGGCAGCGAGTTCCCCTGCGTGGTCATGCCCGTGGTGGGCGGCCCGCCCAAGCTGCTGACAAGGAACCTGTTTTACACCGCCCTGACCCGCGCGCGCAGGCTGGTCGTTCTCGTCGGGCGTGAGGACGCGATCGCCGCCATGGTGCGCAACAACCACATCGCCGCGCGCTATACCACCCTCGCGCAATGGCTGCGCGAGGAGATGGGGAACGAATAAAACGGATGAGATTCCTGGGGGAAACCATTCTTTGGAGCCAAAGAACGGTTCCCCTCAGACCCCCTTCCAAGAAAGCTATTTTTCAGGGCATTGGTTTACATAAAAACTCGCTGCTTAACGGCTTCAGAATGAAAAGCGCCGATTTGCATTATTTCCTCGTTTATGAGATAATAGAGCGCGGGAGGATACGGTATGCTGAGAATCGGTCAATTTACGGATACATTTTTGCCCGTCGTGGACGGGGTCGGCCGCGTGGCCCTGGCGTATTCGGAAACGCTGTGCAGGATGGGGCATCAGGTGACGGTGATCACGCCCATGTACGATACGGGCTTCCGCGGCGGCTATCCCTTTGAAATCGTGGATTTTATCGCCCGGGAGCTGCCCGGCATGAAGCAATACAGGACCGGCGAAGCGCCCTGGGACCCGCATTACCGCAAGCGCATCCGCATGGTGCCGCTGGATGTGCTCCACGCGCACAGCCCGTTTACCGCCGGCTCCGAAGCCCTGCGGCTTGCCGCGCTTCGCAAGCTCCCCCTGGTCGGCACCTTTCATTCCAAATATTACGACGACTTCCTCAAGGCCACCAAATCGGAAACCCTGGCCAAAATGGGGGTCAAATTCGTGGTGGACTTTTACGACCGGTGCGACGAGGTCTGGGCCGTGGGCAGCAGCACTGCGGACGTGCTGCGCACCTACGGCTATGAGGGCGATATCCAGGTGATGCCCAACGGCGTCACCCGCCGCCGGGCCACCCCCGCCGCCATCGAGGAGGTCAACCGCCGCTGGGGCCTGAGGAAAGACCCGCTGATCCTGTTCGTGGGGCAGATGAACTGGAAAAAGAACATCCTGTGCGTCCTGGAGGCCTGCGCGCTCATGAAAGCCCAGGGCCAGCGGTTCCATCTGATCCTGGCCGGCCAGGGCCCGGATATGCGGGAGATCGAGCGCAAGATCAGCGATCTTGGGCTGCGTCCCTGCACAAACCTGGCCGGGCATATCACGGACGCCGCGCTGCTGGACGGGCTGTATGCCCGCGCGGCGCTTTTCGCCTTCCCCTCGCTCTACGACGCCGCGCCCATGGTGGTACGGGAAGCCGCCGTGATGGGCACCCCGTCGGTCATGGTGCGGGGCAGCACCGCGGCGGAAATCATCCGGGACGGGGAAAACGGGTATCTGTGCCAGGACGACGCGCAGGACCTGGCCCGGGTCATGCTGCAGGCGCTCCAGGAGCCCGAAAAGCTCCGCCAGATCGGCCAGAACGCGTGCGACACCATCCCCGTTCCATGGGAAACGATCATGGAAAAAGCCGTGGAGCGTTATCAGCGCCTGGTTGCCCTCGGCAGACAAGGCAAGCTGAACAAAAAGTATATGCGTGTGATCTGAACAGACGACGATGAAAAGAACCCGCGCGCCGGCGATCCGGACGCGCGGGTTCTCATTTGGAAAGCGTTATTTGCCGTATTTTTGTTCCCATTCCCCGCGGGTGATGCAGTAAGCATAGGAAATCTCGTTTTTCGGGTCCGCGTATTCCTTCACCTTGTGCATGCCGTTGGCAAGGGCGGTGGAATAGGAGGCCGAGTTGGTGTATTTCATGTAGGAATACAGGCAGTCGAAGCCGGTGTTTCTAAACGCCCAATCTCTGACTGCGCGGGCGGCCTCCTTCGCGTAGCCGCGCCGCCAGTATTTCTTGTTTATGTGATAGCCGATTTCGGGCAGGGATTCGCCGTCGATCAGCTGCATGGTCAGGCCGCAGTCGCCGATGAATTCGCCCGTTTCCCTGAGCGTCACCGCCCACAGGCCGAAGCCGTATTTCGCATAGTTTTCCAGGTTCCATTCGATCCAGCGCCGGGTTTTGTTTTCGTCGTACGGCGCGGGATAATGGCGCATGGTCTCGGGGTCCGAAAGGATCTCGTAAAGCGCGTCAAAATCATCCGGGGCATATTCCCGCAAAATCAGCCGTTCCGTTTCGATCATGGCTTTTTTCTCCCCTGCGCTCAGTTCTTTTTCCATCCGCACGCAGCGGAAGGTATCGCCGTCCGTCATCTCTCCGCAGGTCACATAGCCCATTTGCAGATAGAAATCCACTTTATTGTCCCGGCTTTCCAGCACCGTTTTGGCATAGCCCAGTTCCGCGGCCCACCGTTCGCATTCCCGGACGACCCGGGTGCCGATTCCCTGATGCCTGTATTCGGGAAGCACGACCACCCGGCCGATCATCACGCTCTGCTTGTCCAGCGGGTACATGCGCGCCGTGGCAATGGGAAAATCATCCTCCGTTACAACGATGTATTTTGTTTCGGGCGTATCGTGGGCGTCAAATTCCTGGCGAAGGGTGATGTGATGTTTTTTCGCCATGGCCTGGATGCGCACGTAATACGCCCCTGCCTGCTGCCATGTTTCCGTCGCGCGGATCACGTTCATGCTGCGTCCTTCCTTCCTCGCTTCCGATCGATCTTATTCTATTCCTTTTTGACCCGCCTGACAAGCAGTTTTCCGTCCAAATGCACAAACCTGCTTGAAAAGGGCGCGCGTATCCAATATAATACAGGCAGGACATGACCTAATGGAGGGAATCCGAATGAAGAACCAGATTTCAGCGCCCCTTCCCCTGCAAAACGTCAGCGTGACCGATCCTTTCTGGCAGCGGGAAATCCTTTTGATCCGCGACGCGGTGATCCCCTACCAGTGGGAAGCGCTGCACGACCGCGTGCCGGGAGCCGCGCCCAGCTGGTGGGCGCACAACATGCGCGCCGCCGCAAAGGCCGTCGCCGCCATGAAGGCGGGCAAGCCTTACGTCCCGCGCCCCACCAGGCATTTTGAAACCCTGCCCGAGGACCCGGAGCATGCGGACCCGGACGCTTTTTACGGCTTCGTATTCCAGGACAGCGACGGCTACAAATGGCTGGAGGCCGCGGCTTATCAGCTGATCCTGAAGCCGGACGCGGAGCTGAAAAAGAAGGCCCAGGAGGCCGTGGACATGATCTGCGCCGCGCAGGAGGAGGACGGCTACCTGGATACCTATTATACCCTGACGGGCCGGGAAAACCGCTTCACCAACCTAAAGGACCACCATGAATTGTACTGCTTCGGCCATCTGACCGAGGCCGCCGTCGCCTGGCGCCAGGCCACGGGCCAGGATGATCTGCTGAACGCCGCCAGGCGCTTTGCCCGCTGCATCATGGCGCGTTTTGCCCCCGGCAGGGAACGCGGCTGCCCCGGCCACGAGATCGCCGAAATGGCGCTGCTGCGTCTGTACGAGGAAACCGGCGAAACGGAATGGCGCGATCTGGCCGCTTATTTCCTGGATGTGCGCGGCACGGAGCCCAGCACCTTCGCGATCGAGGAAAATGAGCGCAGAAGGCGCGAGGGCCTGAAGGAGCTGCCCATCGAAGCAAAGCGCTATGAATATTACCAGGCGCATATGCCGGTACGGGCGATGCAGGAGGCAACGGGCCACGCGGTGCGGCAGATGTACCTTTGCAGCGGCATGGCGGACGAAGCGCGGCTGCTGGGCGACGCAGCCATGAAGGCCGCCTGCGAACGCCTCTGGCGCTCCGCGGTGAACGAAAAAATGTATGTGACCGGCGGCGTGGGCGGCACCCATGTAGGCGAAGCCTTCTCCCGTCCCTTTGATCTGCCCTCCGATACCGCCTACTCCGAAACCTGCGCCGCCGTGGGGCTGGCCTTCTGGGCACGCCGCATGCTGCAATTGGAGCCCAGGGCGGAATACGCGGACGTGATGGAGCGCGCGCTCTATAATACCGTGCTTTCCGGCATGGCGCTGGACGGCAAAAGCTTTTTCTACGTGAATCCCCTGGAGGTCGATCCCGCCGCCTGCGAAAAGGACGAACGGCTGCGCCACGTAAAGCCCGTCCGGCAGAAGTGGTTCGGCTGCGCCTGCTGCCCGCCGAACATCGCGCGGCTGGTTTCCTCCCTGGGCCAGTACATCGTGACGCAATCCGCGTCCGCCCTGTACATCCACCTCTATATCGGCTGTGAGATCAAGGCGCGGCTCAACGGCGGGGAGCTGGTCCTGCGCCTGGACGCCGACCTGACGAGGGACGGGAAGATCCTGCTGACCGTGGTTTCCGGCGAAGCGGACGGCGCGATCGCCCTGCGCGTGCCCGATTGGGCGGAAGAAAACAAGCTCGATTGCCCACAGGACACGGAAGCGAAAAACGAAAACGGCTATTGCGTGATCCTAAGGCATTGGCAGGCCGGGGACACCGTGCAAGCGGAGTTCTCCATGCCCGTGCGCGCCGTCGCCGCCTCGCCCCGCGTGCGCGAAACCGCGCGCCAGCTCTGCTTCTCCCGCGGGCCTTGGGTCTACTGTGCGGAGGAGGCGGACAACGGAAAGGACCTGCATCTGCTGCGCGTCCGCCCCGGCGATGTGAAAAACGCTTTGGTTGCGCCGCTTGCCATCGGCGGCCTGCCCTTCCCCGCGGTCACCCTGCCCGCCAAGCGCGTCCTCGTCCCGGAAGGCACGCCCCTCTACGCCCCCTTCCGCGCCGAGCAAACGCGGGACGTCACCCTCACCCTCGTTCCTTACTTTGCCTGGAATAACCGGGGCCTTGGCGAAATGCGCGTGTGGCTGAACAGGGAATAACGAATGGGTTTCCCCCAGACCCCCTTCCGAGAAACCCGCCTATGGGGAAATCATCCGGATCGTCTGCCCGTCAATCCAACCTGTGAGTAAAAACGTCCCGCCTTCTTCCACGACGGAAAAAAGCGGGACGCTTTCTCTGTATATACAGCTGATCCTGTTCTCAAGTGATCCTGTTGATCTTTTGGAAAAGAAACAGGATTGAAAACCGCATTATACTATTCGCGTTCTAAAAGCATGAATGATAAGAACGGGGGAGATTCTTCGCGGGCGCTTCGCGATCGCTCCGCTGGCTCAGAATGACACAAGCTACTCGTGTCATCCTGAGCATCACGCAGCGAAGCGGAGTGATAAGCGAAGGATCTCCCCCTCCCAGCTTTTTCATTCAATGATTAAGAGTCATATTGCAAAGGGTAAAAGGAGACGATGGAGGCCTCTCCGGTAGGGTGCGGGGCTAAGCCCCGCCGTTCTTTCCTGTTCTTATTTCTCCCTTCTCAATATGAAACATAAAAGAAGGACAGTATTACATGACCACGGTGATCTGGTCGCCGTCATGGATCATATCGTCGGTGAGGACGCCGCCGGCCGCTTCCTTGCCGTTCACGAGCAGCTTTTGCACGCCGCCCTCATGATGCGCGCTGTTATCCACGATGATATGCAGGCGCTTGCCGCGGAAGGTCTTTTCCATGGTGAAGCCGTCCCATTCGGCGGGGATGGCGGGGCTGATGCGCAGGCCGTCCGGCGTGGGACGCAGGCCCAGGATGCCTTCCACCATGCCAACCATCACGGTGGACGCGGTGCCGGTGAGCCAATGCACGTGCGCACGGCCGGGCTGCGGCGTTTCATGGCCCTCAATGAACTGGGAGTGCACGTAGGGCTCCACCTCGCGGATCTCGGCGCGGTCGTTATACGCGGCGGGGCAGGATTCCTTAAAATACTGGAAGGCCAGTCCGCCGCGGCCCAGCAGCGCCTCGGCCAGGATGGCCCAGCCCTGGGCCTGGCAGAAGATACCGCCGTTTTCCTTGGTGGTGGGGTTAAAGAGCAGCATCATCGCGCCGTCAAAGGCGTGATACCGGTAGCAGGGGGCCATCAATTCAATGCCGTTGGGCGTGTTGAGCAGTTTATTCACGCTGTCCATGCTCTTGACGGCCTGATCGCGGGTCGCCGCGCCGGAAATGACGCACCAGGACTGCGGGTTCAGCCACATGGCGGCCTCCGGATCGTTCTTGGAGCCGATGACCGCGCCATCCTGCGTATAGCCGCGGCGGAAACGGTCGTCCTCCCAGAAATGCTCGTTGATGAGGGCCAGCTGCTTTTGGGCGGTTTCCTTGAGCCACGCGCGGTATTCCTCGTTTTCCGCGCGCTTGGGCAGCAGCTCGTCCAGCTGGCGCAGCGCCATATAGAACTGGAACGCCACAAAGCTGCTTTCGACCTGCGCGCCAAGCTTGAGGCAGTCGTTCCAGTCGGCGTGCAGGCCGGCGGGCATGCCGTGTGCGCCCAAATGATGCATGGTAAAATCGATCGCGCGCTTCAGATGCTCGATCACGGTGCCCTCGTCATAATCCGCGAAGGGGATCACTTCGTCCAGGAAGGCTTTATCGCCGGTCTCGGCCACGTACTTATACACGGTCGGGAACAGCCACATGGCGTCGTCCGCGCGGTAAGCGGGATGGCCGGTCTCCTTCACGTAGCTGTCCTGCTCCGGGGTGTCCTCGTGGCCGGGGTTATGGGAATACTTGACCAGGGGCAGGCCCGCGCCGTGATGCACCTGGGCGGAAAGCATGAAACGGAGGCGCTCCTTCGCCATCGGGGGATCCAGGTGAATGATGCCCTGGATGTCCTGCACGGTGTCGCGATAACCGTAGCCGTTGCGTTCACCGCAGTAAATGAGGCTCGCGGCGCGGCTCCAGACAAAGGTGGTAAAGCACTGGAACGCGTTCCAGGTATTCACCATGGTGTTCAGGTTATCGTCCGGGGTATGCACGGTCAGGTTCGCGAGCTTGCCGTGCCAGTAATCGATCAGCGTGCGCTTTTCGGCGTCCACCGTGTACGCGGTATCCTGATACCGGCGCATGAGCGCTTCCGCTTCCTTTTCGCCCTTCTGGCCCAGCAGGAACGCGACGGTTTTGCTTTCGCCGGGGGCCAGCTCCAGCACGGTGTGCAGCGCGCCGCAGGGATTGCCGTTGAAGTTGAGGGAATCATCCAGCCTGCCGTCGATCACGCCCTGGGGCGCATGGAAGCGGTTGATGCCAAGGAAGCGCTCGCGGCGGCCCGTATAGCTCACCACATCCGCGCCGGCCAGGCCGAAGAAGCGTTCCAGGCCGTTTTCGCCGTTTTCCTTCGGATACCAATACTGATTGATGCGCTGCAAAAGATGGTCCTGATGGAATTCGGTCTTGGTGATGAACTGGGTATACTGCATGTTCACCAGGTCCTGGGTGTAGAAGCTGTCGGTGGTCAGTTCGCAGTAGCCGAACACGCCGATCCTGCGCGCGGTATCGCCGACGTTTTCCACCTGCAAGCGCCAGACCTCGTGCGTCGCGTCCATGGGCACGTAATAGAGCGCCTTGGTTTCAATATCCCGGTAGGTGGATTCGATTTCCGTATAGCTCGTGCCATGGCGGGTCACGGTGGCGAACTGGTCCAGGGGCTTTTCCACCGGACGCCATGAGGCGGACCAGAAATCGCCGTCCGCTTCATCCCGCAGGTACAGATAGCGGCCCGGCTCGTCAAACTGATTGAACATATAGCGCAGGATGCGCCCCGCCGCGCCGGACTTTACAAAGCTGTATCCGCCCGCGTTCTGCGTCACGATCGCGCCGTACTCCGGCGAACCCAGGTAGTTCGCCCAGGGCATGGGCGTGCGGGGATCGGTAATGACATATTCCCGTTTTGCGTTGTCAAAATAGCCGTAATTCATGGCAATCTCCTCCTTGGCATGTAATCCATCCGTTTCTATATTCGGCATGAAAATCCATTGTCCTGTCTGTGCGAAAAATTAAAGCGGGGGGCGGGAAGCGCGTATCCCCCCGCCCCTCCCCTCACAGCCCGAGGGCTTCTTCCACCAAAGCCACGGTTTGCCCGATCGTTCTGGTTTCATCCCGAAAAACAACGGGAAACCCCGCATGCAGCAGTTCGTCATACGATTCCTGCGAGCAAATCAGCTCCAGCCCCTTTCTGTAATTATCCATTGCTTTTTCGGGGTCAGGCTCTTCCAGGATCAGCCTGTACAGGAACTGTTTCTCCGGGTCCGGCCGATCGAAGAACCTGCGAACGGCAATCTGCGGATCGGAAAGCATCACCACGACATGGTCCTTCGGAGCGATTTTTCTCAAGGTTTCGATCCCGATATTGGTATCGACAAATACCGGTTTCCCCCGGCTGCAAATATCCGGAAGCATTCTGAGCTCCAGGATCTCGCATTCCTTTTTTGCGCCGTCGATCCATGCTTTGTATTCCTGCGGCGATCTTCTGATAAAATCATGCCAGTCTTTCAGATCCCTGGTATACGTCAGGCAGGGAAATTCCCGCGCGTCAAGCTCCCCCGGATAATGATCGTGATAGTTTTCTTCGCAGGCTACGCCGCCATGCTTTTTCGCCAGTTCCTTGACCATGGTGGATTTCCCGGCGTATGAAGTGCCGATAATGAAATACGCGTTATCAAAAAACAAGCGGTTTTCCATGTCCTGTCTCCTTTGGAACACGAAATGAAAGCCCTGTGCCGTTTTCGCCGTGCCGCGGCAATATGAGATTCGGCATTAAATCGTTTCCACTTTGATGAGGTTCGTGTTTCCGGATGTGCCGTTGGGCAGGCCGCCGGTGATCACGATCTTGTCCCCGGGCTGCAAATGCAGCAGTTCCTTGGCCTTCTGGGCGGCGACATAGAACAGCACGTCCGTAGAGTTGTAGGCGTCGACCAGCGCGGGGGTCACGCCCCAGGAAAGGGCCAGGCGGCGCATCGCATGTTCGCTGGTGGTCAGGCCCAGGATATCCATCGGCGCGCGGAAGCGGGAAATCATGCGCACCGTTCCGCCGGACAGGGAGCAGACCACGATGGCTTTGGCATCGATGTCGATCGCCATGCCGCAGGTCGCGTGCGAGATGGCGTCCACGGTGTTATGGGTGATGAATTCGGCGGTACGGAAACGCTGGGCATAGTCGATTTTGCGCTCGGTCGCCTCGGCGATCTTGGCCATCACGGCGACGGACTCCACAGGATACTTGCCCGCCGCCGTCTCGCCGGAAAGCATGATCGCGCTGGTGCCGTCGTAAACGGCGTTTGCCACGTCCGATATTTCGGCGCGGGTGGGACGCGCGTTATGGATCATGCTCTCCAGCATTTCCGTGGCGGTAATCACCCGCTTGCCGATCAGGCGGCATTTATCGATCAGGTGCTTCTGCGCGGCGGGCAATTCCTCATAGGGGATCTCCACGCCCATATCGCCGCGGCCGATCATGATGCCCTCACAGGCGGTGCAGATTTCCTCAATGTTGTCGATGCCGGACTGGTTTTCGATCTTGGCGATCAGGCTGATATGCCCGCCGCCGTTGGCGTCCAGGAATTGGCGCACGTCCAGCAGGTCCTGCCTGCGGGAGACGAAGGAGCAGGCCACGTAATCCACGTCGTGCCGGATGCCGAAAAGCAGGTCCGCCTTGTCCTGCTCGCTCAGATAAACCAGGTTCAGCACCTTTCCGGGGAAGGACATGCTCTTGCGGTCGGACAGTTCTCCGCCGATCACGACCTGGCAGCGGATGGCCGGGCCGTCGATTTCCTTCACATCCATGGCGATCAGCCCGTTGTTGATCAGCACCCGGTCGCCCACGCTCAAATCCTTGTTGAGATCCGTATAATTCACCGAAACCTGCGTTTCGTCGCCCGGCACTTCGTCCACGCGCAGGGTGAACATATCGCCTTCCTTCAATGTCACTTTCTGGTTGACGAACGTTCGGATGCGGTATTCCGGCCCCTTCGTATCCAGCATAATGGCGATCGGCGCGTTCAGTTTTTTGCGCGCTTCCATGATCCTGCTGATCTTCTGCGCGTGTTCTTCGTGCGTTCCGTGAGAGAAATTGATCCGGGCAACGTTCATGCCCGCCTCGATCATTTTTTCCAGGACTTCTTCTTTTTCGCTGGCCGGGCCGATGGTGCATACGATTTTCGTTTTCCGCATGATGTTCATCCTTTCTGACGGTCTTTGGATCAATCGGATCAGAGTGGAAAGTCTATTTTGGTTTTGAACTTTTTTCTGGTTTTATTATATCGGTTTAATGCCGGCCCGTCAAGAATGCCCGGATTGCCGCAGAAAAAAAAGAAGCAATCCTCTCGAATCGCTTCTTCATGGAATCCGGCGACGACCTACTCTCCCGGGCCGTGTCCAGCCAAGTACCATCGGCGCTGAAGGGCTTAACTTCTGTGTTCGGTATGGGAACAGGTGGGACCCCTTCG
>JAFXZO010000095.1 GCA_017541205.1 Clostridia bacterium
GCGGGCTATACGCTGATTTCTCAGGGTTCCTATAACGTAACGGTGCGCAACGGCGTGGCCTCCCCCGCCTCCGTGACCTTCCGCTATCAGTATATCGGAACGCCGACGCCCGCGCCCACGTCCGTGACCATTCCCGTCTATTACATGACGGTTACCGGCGCGATCCTCTATCAGTCCTCCGTGACCCTGCCCACCGGCCGGACCACCAGCATCCCCGTGAATATTTACCTGGTGCCGGATTATTACGAGCTCGTCAGCGCGTCCACGGTGAACGTCTATGTGGATACCCGGGCCACGGCCAATCCGAGCAGCGTGGTCTTCTACTTCCGCAACGCGACGCCCACCCCGAAGCCGGAAACCAAGCTGGCCCAGATCCCCGTACGGTACATCGATGAACAGGGCGTGCTGCTCAACGAAACCATCGTGACCATAGAATACGGCCATTCCATGGCTGTCTACGCATCCGCGGGGATGGTGGGCCAAAACTACCGCCTCATCAGCCAGAACTATGTGTATGTGAGCGTCAGCGATGAGGGCGTGCCGAATCCCGCCGTGGTCTTCTTCACCTATTTGTATCAGGCCCCGACGAACCCGCCCACGAATCCGCCGACCAATCCGCCGACAAACCCGCCGACAAACCCGCCGACAAACCCGCCGACAAACCCGCCGACAAACCCGCCGACGAACCCGCCGACCAACCCGCCCACGAACCCGCCGACGAATCCGCCGACCAATCCGCCCACCAATCCGCCCACCAATCCGCCCACCAACCCGCCGACCGATGCTCCCGCGCCGAAGGATGTGAAGAATCTCTCGCGCCAGGGCGGCACGGTGAGCGTGAACGGCACATCCTATTCGGTCGACTGGTATAAGGGGGATAACGGGCGCACCTATATCGGTTTCCTGGATGTGTGCAGATGCCTTGGCTACAGCCAGTCCGGCGGCAAATTCAAGATCCTGGGGCATACCATCGGCGTGGACTATTCCCGCACCAGCATTACCTCCTTGACCATCGACGGGCAATCCTATACCTCCCATGCCCTGGTGTACAACAGCACCCCGTACGTGGACGCCCAGTTCCTTTCCGGCCTCGGCGTTTCGGTATCCACCAGCGGCGGCACCCTGATGCTGAGTTATTGATCCTTGGAAATAAAACAGCGTGGAATCCTGCCACACGGCGGGGTCCCACGCTGTTTTCATTTTGCTGTGCGAGAATACTCCTTGATACGATCGTCTCCGTTATTTCAGAACAGGGGCGGGATCCGCGTCATGCCCGCCTAAATGCTTTTCCATCCAGATCATATCGTACCAACGGCCGAATTTATAGCCGCACTTTCTGAACAGGCCGCATTCCCGGTAGCCCAAGGCCGCGTGAAAACGCGGGCTGTCCTTTGTCAGGTATTCGTCCTCCCGGTCGATAAAAGCGATGCAGGCATACGCGTTGAGAAAACGCCGCCTGCGCAGTTCATCCTCCAGGGCCGTATACAGGATGCGGCCATAGCCCCTTCCCCGCGCGTCCGGGCGCAGATAGATCGTGGTTTCCACGGCCCAGGCGTAGGCAGCGCGCGCCTTAAACGGCCCCGCGTACGCGTAGCCCAGGATGCTCCGCCCGTCCTCCAGGACCAAATACGGGTACGCCTCCAGGATCGTTTCGATGCGGCGGGCAAATTCAGCCTCCGTGGGCGTCTCGTATTCAAAGGTCACGGCGGTATCCGTGACGTACGGGGCATAGATGGCCAGCAAAGCCTCCGCGTCCTCCGGCGCGGCAGAACGGATCCGCACGCTGCTCCCTCCCTGTTCTCGCTCCTTGGGCCATTGTACCCCCATCGGCCTGCCCGGTCAAGCGAAACACGGAAAGAATACATTCGCGTATGGCGTAAGCATTGCAGCTGTTTGTGCCCCGCCGGCCCGACCGTCCGCGGTCTTTGGCCGAAAGCGCATCACGCGTTTCAGACGACGGACGCCCCGAACGGCGCCAGCGCCAGTTTGGCGATCTTGAAGAACTGCTTTCCGAACGGGATGCCAACGACGGTCAAGCACAGCAGCGCGCCGATCACAAAATTGACGAGCGCCAGCTCCATCCCCGAAAACAGGAACCAGACCACATTCACCAGGAACGAAACCGCGCTGTCCGAATACACCACTTCTTTTCCAAACGGCGCAAAGGACAGGGACGCGAACTTGACGCACTGCACCCCGATGGGGAGGCCAATGATGGTCAGGCACCAGAACAGGCCCGCAAGCAGCCAAAGGATGCCGCTGATGAAGCCGCCCAAAATGAGCCACAGCAGATTGCCAAGAAGTTTCATCGTCTTCCCCTCCGTTTTCCCCTCAAGTTATCTCTTTGCTCTTATTCAGCCGTTTCGCTGGGGATCACGATCGCCGCAATGATGTACGCGAGCAGCCCGCCGCCGAAGGCGAAGGACAGCGCCACGAAGCCCAGACGGATCAGGGTGGGGTCCACGTTGAAGTATTCGCCGATGCCGCCGCAAACGCCGGCCACCATTTTCTGCGTATTGCTCTTATGAAGCTTCTTCATTTTTTTCTCCTCCTTTTGCCATCGTTTCCCGATGACAGGGTTAGTGTAGCGCAAAATTATAAGAAGACCAGGAAAGGAAGATTAGAAAACCATTAAAGATCATTTGGAAAAAGCGAATGATTCCTCCTTCCGTTTCGGCAGGCTCGAAAAGGCGCCCCGGTAAAGGGACGCCTTTTGATGCCTGCTTGTCTTTGGTTCGCAATACTATTTTTGTTCTATGAAGAAAAAATAGTATAGACTCCTTAGCGACGCTGCATAGCGGCGAAGCACTCGCTGCAATACACGGGCCGGTCTTCCCTGGGCAGGAAGGGAACCTGAGTGGGCTTGCCGCAGTTGGCGCAGATCGCGTCATGCATTTCCCGCGGGCCGCCGTTGTTGCGGGCAGCCTTATGGGCCTGGCGGCATTCACGGCAGCGGGTGGGCTCGTTCTGGAAGCCCTTTTCTGCATAGAATTCCTGTTCGCCGGCAGTAAACACGAATTCGTTGCCGCAGTCGCGGCATACCAGCGTCTTGTCCTGATACATGGTTTTTGTGACCCCCTGATTAATTTGAAGTATGGTTAGCTGCGGCTGACCTGGTTTTTGACCCCACACACGCCGGCCGGGATATTGCTCTGCGCTTTTGCGTCCTCACGCCATCCTCTCGCGCTTTCGCGCGGCCGGGCTTACATCTAGACCGCACCATGCTCACCGAAATTTTATTCGGCTTACGTGGACCGTTTTGCCTGCGACTGGCATCGGCTTTCAACCACAGACCCGATACAGCCAACCGCAGACAATTATAGCCTCTTTTTGTCAAAAACGCAAGTATATTTCTCAAAGCAAACGATATTTTTATCAAAAAATACAAAATCTGCTCATTTATCCCTGCATTAAAGCTTGGTACGCCGCGTCGCATCCGGCGATGGCGCAATCGCGCGGGCTGCCGCCCCGCATCAGGGCCAGGATCAGCCCGGCGCACAGGGCGTCGCCCGCGCCGGTCGCGGGCACGGCGGGCAAGGGCCGCGCGGGCAGATAGCCGCGTTCCTCCCGGCTCGCGTAATAGACGCCCTCCGCGCCAAGGGAGATGAACGCAAAACGCACCCCCGCGCTCAGCAGCTTTTCCGCCGCCTTTTCCACGTTCTTTTCGCCGGTCAGGGCCTGGGCCTCCAGGCGGTTGGGCTTGACGGCGGTGAGATAGGGCAGGGCGGGCAGGGCCCGCGGCGCTTTGGCGCAGCTGACCGGATCCAGCAGCAGGGGCACCCTGGCATGCCGGGCGATATGCAAAAGCGCGGCTTGGGGCAGATTGGCGTCCAATACGCAGGCGTCGGCGGCGTTCACCGCGTCCATCCGCGCCGCGGCAGCTTCCTGTGTCCACGCGTCCATGGCGGACATATCGTTGACCGCCAGGGCCATATCGCCCGTTTCATCGTGGATGCAAAGATAGCAGGGCGCGGGGCAGTCCGTTTGCAGGGAAAGGCTCAGGTCGATGCCCGAGGAAAGGCACATTTTTTCCAGCAGCTTCGCGCGCTCGCCCGTGCCCAGCGCGGTCATGAGCGATACGTCCGCCCCCAGGGCCTTGAGCCGGGCGGCAATGTTCCGCCCGACGCCGCCGGGCCGCATGGTGATCTTTCCCGGCGCGGAATCCCGGGCCAGGAGCGGGCCGTCCGGCACGCCCAGCAGATCCAGATTCATCCCGCCCGCCACCACGACCCGGCTCATGCGCGCTCATCCTCCAGCTGATCCGCCGCTTCGGAAAGGGCTTTGAGCGCCGCGTCCATGCGGCTGATATCCCGCCGGACCTCCTCGCTGTTTTCTTTTTCCAGGAGCTCCAGCGCGTCCTCGCGGACATCCTCAAGATCGGCCATCAAATCGTTGACGCCCTCGGCCAGTTCCATTAGATCGGCGCGATAGCCCGTCTGTATCTTGATTTTCATGGCTTGCTTTCTCCTCACAATATCAGCATGCAGTCCCC
>JAFXZO010000096.1 GCA_017541205.1 Clostridia bacterium
ATACGAGGGGTATCCGCAGCTGGAAAACGGGGTTGGGCTGCTGCGCAGGTTTGAAAACTCCCTGCGAGCCGCCGCCGAGGAAAACACCCTGCCCGCGCGAAACCGCCGCGTGCGCATCCCCTGCGGCGCGTCCATCGCCCCGGTCATGCGCCGGTGGATGGACGCTTACGCCCCCAAGGGCGTCTTTGTCGCGGTGCAGCCCATCCGCAACACCTTTTTCGGCGAGACTGTCACGGTGACGGGCCTCCTCACGGGCGGCGACCTGATGGCGCAGCTAAAAGACGCGGACGAGGATGAGATCCTGCTTTGCGCCAACACCCTGCGGGCCGAGGGCGATCTGTTCCTGGACGGCACGTCCATTACCGATCTTCGCGCCGCGCTGCCCATGCCCGTGACCGTCGTGCCCAATACCGGCGCGGACCTGTTTATCGCCCTGCTTGGGCAATGACCGATATCATTCCCTCAAAAGGAGGTTGTGCCTTATGCCTTCCGAAAAACCGCTGGTCGCCATCGTGGGCCGGCCCAACGTTGGAAAATCTACTTTTTTCAATAAAATTTCCGGCCGCCGCATCGCCATCGTTGAGGACGTGCCCGGCGTCACGCGCGACCGCATTTATGCCGACGTGGAATGGACGGGACGGAAGTTCACCCTGATCGATACCGGCGGCATCGACCCCAGGAGCGAAGACGTGCTCCTGTCCCAAATGCGCCGCCAGGCGGAAATCGCCATGGAGATGGCGGATGTGATCTGCTTTTTTACCGACGCCCGCGCCGGCATGACCCCGGACGATGAAGAAGTGGCCACCATGCTGCGCAAGACCCGCAAACCCGTGATCCTGGTGGTCAACAAATTGGATCACGCCGGGCTGAACGATGTGCAGTATGAGTTTTACGAATTGGGCCTGGGCGATCCCGTGGGCATTTCCAGCACGAACATGCTGGGCCTGGGCGACCTGCTGGACGAAATCGTGAAATTCCTTCCCCCGCCCGCGGAGGGGGAAGAGGACGAGGACGAGCACGTGATCCAACTGGCCGTGGTCGGCCGTCCGAACGTCGGCAAATCCTCGCTCACCAACCGGCTGCTGGGCCAGGAACGCACCATGGTTTCCAATATTCCCGGCACCACGCGCGACGCCATCGACACCCAGTTCCAAGGGCCGGACGGCGTTTGGTACAACATCATCGATACGGCCGGCATCCGCCGCAAGCGCGCCATCGAGGATGAATCGCTGGAACGCTACAGCGTGCTGCGCTCCATTGCCGCCATCCGCCGCTGCGACGTGGCGCTGCTGCTGATCGACGCTCAGGAGGGCGTGACCGAGCAGGACGCGCGCATCGCGGGCATGATCCACGAAGAGGGCAAGGCCGCGGTGGTCATCGTCAACAAATGGGACGCCCTGGAAAAAGAAACCGGCACCTTGGAGAAATACAAAAAACAGGTCATTGAAGACCTGAAATTCATGGATTACGCCCCGGTGCTCTTCATTTCCGCGCTCACCGGCCAGCGCGCGCAGAACGTGCTGCCCGAGGTCAACAAGGTGTGGGAGCAGACCAGCCGCCGGGTGGGAACGGGCGCGCTCAACGACGTGCTTGGCGACGCGCAGATCGCCCTGCAGCCCCCCATGATGGGCGGCAGGAAGCTCAAAATCTATTACGGCACCCAGGCGGGGACCTGCCCGCCGACCTTCGCGCTGTTCATCAATTCGGAAGAGCTGATGCATTTTTCCTATGAACGGTATCTTGAAAACTGCCTGCGCAAGGCGTTCGGCTTTGAGGGCACGCCGATCCGGTTCGTGCTCCGTGAAAAGAAAAAGGAGGATACGCGGCCATGATCTGGAAATACCTTCTGATTGCCCTGATCGCTTATCTTTTGGGCAGCATCTCCACCGGGATCCTGGTTTCCAGGAATTCGGGCCATAACCTAAGGGAGGAGGGCAGCCACAACACCGGCGCGAGCAACGCCCTGCGCGTGCTGGGCCTCAAGGGCGGGGCTATGGTGTTCCTGGGCGATTTCCTCAAGGCCCTGATCGCCGTGCTGATCGGAAAATGGATCGGCGGCCTGAACGGCGGCATGATCGCCGGGCTTTGCGTGGTGCTCGGGCACAACTGGCCCGTGTTTTTCGGTTTCAAGGGCGGCAAGGGCATCGCCTGCTCCGCCGCCGTGCTGACCACCCTCTTTCCCCTCCAGGGCTGGATCGCCGCCGCGCTGTGCCTGCTGGTGATCTATATCTGGCGCTATATTTCCGTTGGCAGCCTGACCATGCTGGCCTCTTTCGCCCTGCTGATTATGTTCACCCAGCCCTTCTGGCCCACGGCCGTATGGGCGCTGGCCCTGCTCGCGCTGGGCGTGTACCGCCACCGCAGCAACCTGGAACGCCTCAAAAACGGCACGGAAAACAAGATCGGCCAGAAAGCGAAGTAAAAAAGTCCGGGGATATATTTTTGTGGGGGAAACCGCTCTTTGGAAGCCAAAGAGCGGTTTCCCCCACACCCCTTTCCGAGAAAGCTGTATATTGGCAGGGACTTCTACTGTTTATCTTCTAATTGATTTATTGTATCTATATCATCTTGCGATTGAGCAGGGTTAGATAGTATGGTATTTTGCAGCGAATCCCGCAGTTTATTGCAGCATGGCCCAAATGACAGGTATGTAATCGATCCGCCGACTATACCACCGACAACAGGAATCGCTTTCTTGAAAAAGCCTGCGAATATGGACTTTGTCATATTAACGCCAAACCATTTTGAAATATTTTTTACTATGGGATAGATTGTGCCCTTTGTCAATGCCGCTTTTAGCAGCTTCTTTTCCACTCCCTTTCCCAAGGCGTTCGCAATTGCGCGCAGCGCTTGATTCGCTCCAGAAACACCAAACATAACGCCAAGACACAGGGTAAGCATATTCAGCGTTTCTGAATCGAACACGTGATCCTTTTCCTGAACATTGATTTCAGGGAAACCGTATAAATATAATAATTTTTAAGCCGCGCGAAGCATAAAACCGTAATACTGTATCATATCAGCCGGAATCGTTGCAGCCATCGCCGCACCGCCAGGCATGCCCAAAGCAGCTGACATACCTGTAACACAGCTGCGCTCATAAGCAATCACCTGATTTGCATGCTGATTGATGGTTTCAATTGATATTCCCGCATGTGCGGGGTTGAATTCTACGGCATCGTCAATAGTATCCTTCGGAAACTCTTTTTGTAATTCGGCACGAAGGAATGAAGCACGGTTAATCCCTATTCCCGGTGTTCTAAGCCCAAGAATAATAAAATCTTCAATATCGATACTGCCGTTTCCATTTGCGTCGATCACGCCGATAACCTGGTCTTTCGCATTGTTAACGAGCTTTTCTGTCTGCTTCCCGATGCCGCTTACTTTTTTATTGCTTTTTGTATTGCTTCACTTCCTTGTGTGGAAATATCACTGATGGATTTTCGGATTTGACCATATAACCCTCCCTTTTCTGCTTTCGTTTTTTTCTGTTTTTCACTCATTCATCTATCCCCTTTTCAGTGTTTCATCTATTCTCAACTCAAAACAGCAAAACAGAATGTCAATCTCCGATAAAAAACATCTATAACGGATTCATGCGCAGATTTGAGCGGAGAAACCTGGAAGCAGTGTATAACCCAACTCCCAGGTTCCTTGATTCTGTAACGCTATTCTCGGTTGAAATGTCTATATATTCGCGTTCGCTTTTTGAAGGATATAATCTTTGAAAATAAAAGAATCAGTCAAAATACACCGGCTTGCCCGAATCGGCGGACTGGTAGATCGCTTCCAGGATCTGGGTGACCACATAAGCCTGCTCCGGCTTGACGATCAGGGGCTTACTATCGTCCATCACATGGTCGATCCACATCCGGGCCTCGATATCCTGCGGTTTTCCGACGGTGCCCGCATAAAAATCCACGCCGCCGGCGCTCAGATCCGGCTCCATGGTATAGAGCTTGGAAAATTTTTCGCCGTTGATGCGCAGCACGTTCTTTTCGCCCAGGGTGTCCGCGCCGGCCTTATCGCCGCACAGCACGATCTTGCCGTCGTCCGCGCGCAGGGTGTTGAGCGCCCAGGAGGATTCCACGCTGATGAGCGCGCCGTTCTTCATGCGGACGAAGCCAAACGCGGCGTCCTCCACCGTAAACTTTTTGGGGTCCCACGGGCCCCAGATATTGGCCGCGTTTTCATGATCCGCCAGCTTGCGGAAGGAAGCGCCGACCACCATCTGCGGTTCATAATTATTCATTTCATACAGGCACAGATCCAGCGCGTGCGTGGCGATATCGATCAGGGGGCCGCCGCCCTGGTTTTCCGCGTCCAGGAACACGCCCCAGGTGGGCACGCCGCGGCGGCGGACGGCCAGGGCCTTGGCGTAGTAGATTTCGCCCAGGTCCCCGTTTTCGACCATTTTCTTCAAATACATGATTTCGGGCTTGAAGCGGTTCTGATATCCGATGGTCAGCTTTTTGCCGGTGCGCTTCGCGGCGTCCAGCATTTTTTTCGCCTCGGCGGAATTGATGGCCATCGGCTTTTCGCACATGACGTGCTTTCCGGCTTCCAGAGCGTCCACGGCGATGAAGGAGTGCTGCTTATTGGGCGTGAGCACATGCACGACGTCGATATCCTTTTCGGACAGCAGTTCCCTGTAATCCGTAAAGCATTTGGCGTCCTTCGCGCCGTATTCTTTGGCGGCCTTCCGCGCATTCTCCCCCGCGACATCGCAAAAGGCGACCATTTCCGCCTGGGGCACCTTGGCGAGGGACGGCATATGTTTTCCGAACGCGATGCCGCCGCAGCCGATGATCCCGATCCTGACCTTATCCATTGTGACTCCTCCTTTTCCGTATAGAAAGTATAATTATGCTTGACGTATCGAATGAGCCGTGATACGATTGTCCTTGATGATCTCCAAGGGAGGAAAAAGCATGTTCATTGTGCAGCACGGCGCGCCGCAGGACATGGATGCCCGGGCGGAAAATGAAAAGGAAGTTTATAGGACGCTGGACCGTCTTCACATCCCCTTCACCCGCATCGACCATGCGCCCGTGCGCACCATGGAGGATTGCCAGGCCATCGACGCGGAATTGGGCGGGGTGATCTGCAAAAACCTGTTCCTGTGCAATCAGCAGAAAACCATGTTTTATCTGCTCCTGATCCGGGAGGACAAGGCGTTCAAAACAAAGGATATTTCCAAGCAGCTGGGCGTGAGCCGCCTGTCCTTCGGCACGCCCGAGCACATGCAGGAATATTTGCACCTATCGCCCGGTGCGGTCAGCCCCATGGGCCTTCTGTTTGGATCCGCGAAAGACGTGCGGCTGATTATGGACAGCGACCTGCTGAAGGAAGAATATCTTGGCTGCCATCCCTGCGTGAATACCGCGTCCATCCGCTTTTCGATGGATGATTTTATGCGCGTATATCTTCCCGCCGTGCGCCATGAGCCGACGCTCGTCACGATCCCTGCAATTGATCCAGCCGAATGATCGATGCGTCCATCAGCGCCGCTTCCACGGGATCGTGCACGGAAAGCACGGTCAGGGGAGCGGCGTTTTTTACGCGCGCGGCGATCCGCTCCCGCAGCGCTTCGTCCAGGCCCTTGAAGGGCTCGTCCAGCAGCAGCACCTCGCCTTCGTAGCTCAGCGCGCGCGCCAGCGCGACCCGCCGGCGCATTCCTCCGCTCATATCGTGCGGCAGGCGCGCGGCGTCCTCGATCTCCATTTCTTTGAGCCAATGGGCGGCTTTGTCCTTCCCGCTCACGATTTCCACGTTTTTTTCCGCCGTCAGCCAGGGCAGCAGCCGGTCCTCCTGAAACAGGAAGGCGATCTTTTTGTTTTCAAGCCCGCTGATCTCGCCTTTTTGAATCGGCAATAAGCCCGCGAGGACCTTAAGCAGCGTGGTTTTGCCAAATCCGGAAGGGGCCATCAGCGCCACGGCGCCCCTTTCCGGAAATGGAATGGATACGTCGCGCAGCACGTCCTTTTCGGGATAGCCCGCGTATACATGCGAAAGCCGAATCATTTTCTGCCCTCCCGCCTATGGGCCAGGGCTTTGAGCAGCCCCTCCAGCGCCATGGACAGCACGATCACCGTCACCGTCCAGGCGAACAGATCGGGATATTCCAGATAATTTTTCGCGTCGCTCAAATGCTTGCCCACGGAATCCGGCGTCAGGGCGATCACCTCCGCCGCGATGCCGCTTTTCCAGGCAAAGCCGAGCCCCGTCATGCACGCCGCCATGAGCGAGGGGCGGACCGACGGCGCGTAAAGATAGCGCAGGCGCTGAAGCCAGGAAAAGCGGTACATCGCCGTCATTTCCTTTAGATCGCCATCGACCGCTTTGAGCGCTTCCTGCACGCTCGTCCAGATGATGGGCAGCACCATCAGAAATGAAATGAACAGCGGCACCGTTCCGCGCCTGAGCCACAGCCACACCAGCAGGATAAAGGAGGATACGGGCGTGGCCTTGATGACCGTGCGCAGCGGCGAAAGCAGCGTATCCAGGCCCCTGATCCGATAGCAGCCCGCCGCGAGCAGGATGCCCGCCGCGACGGCGCACAAATACCCCAGCGCCACGCGCAGCAGCGTCATGCCCACGCTCCGCCAGAAAACTGCCGTTTGGGAAAGGCGCAAAAGCGCCTGCGCCGTTTCGGCCGGGCCCGGGAACAGCTTGGGCAGGCCGACCGCCAGCGCGGCCAGCCACCACACGCCGATCCAAAACGCCCCGATCAAGGCGTGGCGCAGCAGCTTTTTCATGCTTGCTCCTTTCAAAAGCGTTTACAGATATTCGATCATATCGGAAAGCCGGCCGAAGGTAAGGTCCGGCTTGATGGGCGATTCAGCCGCCATCTCGGCGGTGGTTTCGCCGCTCATAACGAGGATCGAGCACATGCCGAAGTTGACGCCCGTGGCAATATCGGTATACAGCCTGTCCCCCACCATGGCCATTTCTTCCTTTTGCAGGCCGGTCACCCGCAGGGTCTCCTCCACAATGCCGGAATAGGGCTTGCCGATGATCAGGTCGGGTTCCCGGCCCGTGCTGGCCTTCACATAGGCGATCGTGGCCCCGATATCGGGAATGAAGCCCGTCTCCGTCGGACAGTTGAAATCCGGATGCGTGGCGATATAAGGCAGGCCCGCGCGCACATGGTCGCACAGCAGGGTCATTTTCCGATAGTCCAGTTCCGTGTCAAAGGCGATCAGCACGTAATCCGGCCGCTCCTGATCCACCGGCACGCCCAAGGCTTTCATCTCTTCGGTTTCAATGGCGTTCGCAAGCAGGAAGGCCTTTTTGCCCGGATAGCGGCTGACGACATACCGCGCCGCGGCCTGGCCGCTGGTCAAAACGTTCCTGAATTCCTCCGGCACGCCCATTTTTTCCAGCTTTTCCTTGTAGAACGAGGCGGACTTGGAGGAATTATTGGTCAGGAACAGGCAGCGCCGCCCAGTATCGTGCAGGGCGGATAAAAAATCCAAAGAGCCGTCGATCAGCCGGCTGCCCAAATAAAACGTACCGTCCATATCCAGCAGAAAACACTTGACCCTGGAAAGCTTCGAGCGAATATCCATTTCTTTATTCCCCCATTACGCCAACGTCAAACCGGATCACATTGCCGCAGCGATGCGCGACGCCCGCGAGCGCGTCCGCGTATACCCGGCAGCGCCCGCCTTCCTCAAGCTCCGGCATCAGCATTGCAGGCAGCTTGCCGCCGTTTTTCGCGGTCTTCCAGTATTCCCGGGAAAGGCGCAGCGCCGGCAGATCCTTAAGCGGATAGTCCAGCGGCAAAAGGTGCGCTTCCATGCTTCCGTTTTCCCGCGCCTGCGTCAATTCCTCCAGCGTGACCGCGCTCCCAATGCCAAACGCCCCGGCCCGCGTGCGCACAAGGAAGCGCATATGCGCCGGCGCGTCCAAGGCCTGCCCAAGATCATGGCACAGCGTACGGATATAGGTGCCGCCGCCGCAGTCGATGGAAAGCATGTATCCGCCCCGCTCTGTTTTTCTTCCCAGGGCCAGGCTTCTGATTTCCGTTTCCCGCGCCTGGGTCTCCACCATCTGGCCTTTGCGCGCCAGGGCATAGAGGGGAACGCCGTCGTGCTTTAGCGCCGAATACGCGGGCGGCCGCTGCAGGATCACGCCGCGAAAGCCGTCCAGCGCCGCCTCGATTTCCTCCCGGCGCGGCGTTCTTTTCGCGTTCTCCACGATCACGCCCTGCGCGTCCTGGGTATCCGTCGCGCCTGTAAAGGCGATCTCGGCGACATAGCTTTTGCTCTTATCCGGAAAATAATCCAGCAGCCTCGTAGCCCTGCCCACCATCACGGGCAGCACGCCCGCCGCTTCCGGGTCCAGCGTGCCCGCGTGGCCGGTCCTCTGTCCGGTCAGGCGTTTCACGCAGGCGACCACCGCCCCGGAGGACATGCCCGGAGGCTTCAAAATATTCAGAAACCCGTTCATTCGTTTTTCTCCACCGCGGCTTCAAACGCTTTGTCCAGCGCTTCGCATACCGAGGCGATGTGTCCTTCGCACTGGAAGGCGGAGGCCAGCTTATGTCCGCCGCCGCCAAACGCGCGGGCGATCGACGATGTGTCATGCGGCATAAGCCCGCGCAGGCTCACCTTGACCTTGCCCGGCGTTCTTTCTTCCGCCAGATACGCCATTTCCACCCCGGGAATATCCAGGGCATAGTTTACGATGCCCTCCCGGTGCTCGGTATCCGCCTGCGCATCCAGATAATCCCGGCCCGTCAGCAGCATCCGGGCGCATTTGCCGTCCGCGAACACGCGCAGGCTTAACAGCGCGCGGCTGAGCAGCAAAAGATGCGGCTTTTCCTTCAGGGAATGCAGCTGCCTCGCGGCCGAGCCGATATCCAGGCCGGCGTCCATGAGCTCCGCCATGACCTCAAAAGTCTCCGCGTTGGTGCTGTTAAAGCGGAAATTGCCCGTATCCGTGCTGATGGCGCAGTACAGGCAGGCGGCGATCTCTTCGTTCAGCGGTACGCCCAGCCCCTCCAGGGCATAGCGCACCAGCACGCCCGCGGCGGGCGTTTTTCCATCCACCCAGTTCACATCCGCGTAGCGCGGGTTATCCGGATGATGATCGATCTGGAGCCGCACCGGCGCCTTAAGGTACGCTTCCCGGCAATCCCCGATCAGGTGCAGGCCGGCGGCGTCCACATTCATGGCCGCGTCAAACGTTTTTCCCGCAAGCGCGTCGGCGCGCACGACTTCATTCGCGTGCGGCAGAAAGCCGTATTTGGTGGGAACCGGATCCTGGCATGCCATGACGGCCTGCTTGCCCAGGGCCTTCAGCCCCATGCCCATGGCCAGGATGGAGCCGATCGCATCGCCGTCCGGCGCGATATGCGTACATAACAAGATGCTGTTCGCATTTTGCAATGCGGACAGCAAAGGAGCGCAAAAATCAGGCTTCGTCATCGGGCTTATCCTCTCTGGGCGCCACTTCCCTGAGCACCTGGGCGATGTGCGCGCCGTAAGCAATGTTGCGATCCCGTTCAAACAAAAGCTCCGGGGTATAGCGCAGATCCACGCGCATGCCAAGCTCCCGGCGGATATAGCCCGCCGCTTTTTTCAGGGCTTTTATCATTTCGTCCGCCTTATCGTCCTCCAGGACGCTCACATAGATCTTGGCCCAGCGAAGATCGCGGGTCACGTCCGCGCGGGTCACGGCGTAGGTGCCGGCGATCCGGGGGTCGTTCATTTCCCGGATGATGGCGTCGATGGCGTGGCGGCATTCTTCTGAAATTCGGTCAATGCGAAAGCTGCTCAATTCTCTGTTCCTTTCATCAATGGGTTTATGTGGGGATATAGCTTTCAATAAAAAACCAGTTTTGTTTTAGTCTCAAGCATTTTATATAGCCTTGTCCGTTTGCTCCCATGCCGTCTATACATACGCTGTCCGAAAACGTATATCCATGAAGTTCAAGCATATCATCGAGTGCATAATAGAGGAATTTACTTCCTTCCGGCTTCCAATACGACCATGAGAAACCGTAACAGGTATGGTCAAAGCGCGTATCTACGGATTTTACGCCGTGAAAACTGTTGATTTCTTTGTATTCATTCGGATATTGCGCCGCAAGCTCCATCAGTTCTGATTCGTGTCTGTTGATATATGCGGTCAGTTTTGCCGGATCACTGGAAGGCGCGTCAGCCAGAACGAACACTGCGCAGATCGCAACGCACGCGACTACGGCAGCTGCAAGGACAATCCACAATCGTTTCTTTGAAGCGCCCATATCCTTCCTCCGAAAAATGGTTTTCGGGAGGGCGCGGGAGGGGGCTTTTGACGCAAAAGCCTCCTCCCGCAAAAAAACCCCGTTATTTTTCGTATCAGCGTTCGATCTCTTCCATCACGAAGCACTCGATCACGTCGCCCTCTTTGATGTCGTTGTAGTTCTCCAGGCCGATGCCGCATTCATAGCCGGAGGCCACCTCGCGCACGTCGTCCTTGAAGCGGCGCAGGGAGGAGAGCTTGCCCTCAAAGATGACCACGTTATCCCGCAGCAAACGCACGGAAGCGTTGCGCTGCACCTTGCCGTCGGTCACATAGCTGCCGGCGATGGTGCCGGCGCCGGTGATGTGGAAGGTGGAACGGACCTGGGCATGGCCCAGCAGGTTTTCCTTGAATTCGGGGGCGAGCAGGCCCTTCATGGCCTTTTCCACATCCTCGATTGCCTGATAAATGATGCGGTAGAGGCGGATATCCACGCCCTCTTTTTCGGCGGCGTCCTTCGCGGTGGAATCCGGGCGGATGTTGAAGCCGATGATGATGGCGTTAAAGGCGGAAGCCAGGTTCACGTCGTCCTGGGTGACGGCGCCGACGGCGGAATGCAGCACGCGCACCTTCACTTCATCGTTGCTCAGCTTTTCCAGCGCCTGCTTGACCGCTTCCACGCTGCCCTGCACGTCGGCTTTGATGATGATGTTCAGGTTCTGCACCTTGCCCTCGGTGATGCCCGCAAACAGATTGTCCAGGCTCACCTTGGCGGTGTTGGCCCTGGCGGCCTTCAGCTTGTCGCGGCGCTCCTGGGCCACCTGACGGCTCAGGTGATCGTCCGCCACGGCGAACATTTCATCGCCCGCCAGCGGCACTTCGTTGAAGCCGGAAATCTCCACGGGGGTGGAGGGCCCGGCAGTCTGCACGCGCTCGCCGCGGTCATTGACCATGGCGCGGACGCGGCCGGACGCCATACCGGCAACGATGTTATCGCCGATGTTTAAGGTGCCGTTCTGCAAAAGCACGGTGGCCAAAGGACCGCGCGCCTTATCCAGCTTGGCTTCGATGATGACGCCTTTGCCCATGCGGTGCGGGTTGGCCCGCAGCTCCATGGTATCGGCCTGCAGCAGGATCATTTCCAGCAGGTCGTCCACACCCTGGCCGGTGATGGCGGAAACAGGCACCATGATGGTATCGCCGCCCCAATCCTCGGGCACCAGGTCGTACTTGGTCAGGTCCTGCATGATGCGGTCGGGGTTCGCCGCCGGCTTATCCATCTTGTTGATGGCGACCACGATGGGCACGCCCGCGGCCTTGGCATGGTTGATGGCCTCAACGGTCTGGGGCATGACGCCGTCATCCGCGGCGACCACCAGCACGGCGATATCCGTCGCCTGCGCGCCGCGCATACGCATGGCGGTAAAGGCTTCGTGGCCGGGCGTATCCAGGAAGGTGATCTGGCGATCGTTGAGCTTGACGGTGTACGCGCCGATATGCTGCGTGATGCCGCCGGCTTCGGTCGCAGTCACGTGCGCCTTGCGGATATAGTCCAGCAGGGACGTTTTGCCGTGGTCGACATGGCCCATGATGGTGATGACGGGAGGACGGGGCAGGAGGTCTTCTTCCGCGTCCGCCACGTCGATTTCGGACAGGGCGTCTTCCGCCGTCTTATCCAGCTTCATTTCCAGCTCCACCCCGAATTCGGAGCAGACCAGGGACGCGGTGTCAAAATCCAGCTCGGAGTTGATATTGCTCATGATGCCGAGCATCAACAGCTTTTTGAGGATCTCGCCGGCGGGCTTGCCGATGCGCTCGGTCAGGTCCTTGACGGTGATGGTTTCCGCGGTCATGAAGGCTTTTTCGATCTTGATCGGGGCCATCATCTGCTGGGCGGAGGGGGCCTTCTTGGTGGTGCGGGCCTTCTTGCCGCCGCGCACGGTATCGTCGTCGTAGCCGTTGAAGGATTCCTTCACCAGCTGCTTGCGGTTCTTGGCCACATGCTCGGGGTCATGCTGGCGGATATACTGCTTTTTGTTGGGATCGTAATTGCTGACCCGCTCCTTTTCCACCACCGGAGTAAGCTCCGGCGCGCGGCTGCGGCTGCCGCCCA
>JAFXZO010000097.1 GCA_017541205.1 Clostridia bacterium
CATGCCCTTCTTCATTTCGCCGCCGTACCAGGTGTTCAGGATCACCTGCTCCCGGCTGGTCACGTTGAAGGCCACCACGGTTTCGCTGTTCAGGCCCAGCGCTTTGTAGTTTTCGCACTTGGCCTTGGCAGCGGTGTACACGATGAAGTCGGGCTTGAAATCAGCCTCTTCTTCCGCCGTGGGCTTAATGAACATGTTGCGCACGAAATGCGCCTGCCAGGCCACTTCCATGATGAAGCGCACGGCCATGCGGGTATCCTTGTTGGCGCCGCAGAAAGCGTCCACCACATAGAGCTTCTTGCCGCTGAGCTGCTTCTTGGCCAGATCCTTTACGGTTTCCCTGGTCTTTTCGTCCATGGGATGGTTGTCGTTCTTATACTCGGCAGTGGTCCACCACACGGTGTCCTTGCTGTTTTCGTCCATGACGATGTATTTATCCTTGGGGGAACGGCCGGTATAAATGCCGGTCATTACGTTCACGGCGCCCAGTTCGCTTTCCTGGCCCTTATCATAGCCTTCCAGGGAAGGATCCATTTCGTCCTTATAAAGCAGTTCATAGCCGGGATTGTAGATGATTTCTTTGGTGTCGGTAATGCCGTACTTGGTCAAATCGATTTTTGCCATCTTCCTGAACCCCTTTTCTATCAATTTGATGATGAATCATTGGTTGGCAGAGGCAAACCCAACCTCTACCAAATACATTATATCACAACCATTTGGGCCTGGTCAATGTTCAAAACGTTTGCTTCCCGGCCATATTCGGAATGTTTATTATATTTTTTTGCATTTCAATCAAGCTGCGATTTCAGGAAACCGCGGCCAGAACGATAAGCATGACAGATGCCTATAACACAACGATGGAAATCACGCCGGGCATGAGCCGGATCAATTTGAGCAGTTCCCCCTGATTCATGCTCCCGCGGAGGGTGATATTGACGGTATAGCGCGCATCGGCGTCTTCATCCTCCATATCTTCCAAGGAATGGATGCGCAGCGAGCTGATGGCCATGTGCTTATTCTTGCAAAGGCGCAGCACGTTATCCAGGGACGTTTTTTCGTCGTAGGCAAGCTCCACGGTGAACGCCGGATGATGCTCAATGTGCTCGCCAAGCCGGGCAAACCACGTTTCCGCCAGCAGCACCAGCACGCACCCGATCAGGGCGATTTCATAATACCCGCTGCCCAGGGCTAACCCGATGATACCGGTCGTCCAGAGCCCCGCGGCGGTGGTGAGGCCCTTGATGGAGAGCTTTTTGGTGATCACGATGGTGCCCGCGCCAATGAAGCCCAGCCCGGAAATCACCTGGCCGCTGATACGGGAAATATCGGAGGGCACCTCAAGCCCCAAATAGAGGTACAGCCCCGTCAGGGACGCGACGGCGGCGCCTAAGCATACCAGGATATGGGCGCGTAACCCGGCGGGCCGGTTCTTGGCGGATCTCTCCAGCCCGATCAGGGCGCCGCAGAGGCAGGAAAGCACCATTTTGAGCACGATGGCCGGCAGGCCGAGGGCGCGAACGCCGTCGAAAATCGAAAGCATTTTTTCGCTCCTCCCCGTTACGAAATCAGTTCCTGTACGGAATGGACGCATTTGAGCTCGGCCAGCGAGGAAAGCATGCTGGAGTGGGAATGGTTTTCCTTGCTCAGCTTCAGGATAAAAATCGCGTTGGGGTATTTTCCCCCCTTTGCGTTCCGTGCGCTCGATATCGATGTCAAAGATATGCGCGTGTTCCTTTTCCATTAGCTCGGTGATGGTGGCGATATCCTCAACCGAATGGAATTCCACGTTCAGGGTGATATTGCGAAGCCTGCGCTTGAAGGCGCCTTCCAGCGGAGCCATCAGGTTGAGGACCAGCACGATCATGAGCAGGGCCAGCAGCACCACTTCATAAAACCCGAGCCCCGCAGCCGCGCCGATGCATACGGTAGCAAACAGCCCCGTCGCGGTGGTCAGGCCGTTCACCTGCTGATGCGCCGCCTTCACGATGATGCCGGCGCCTAAGAAGCCGATACCGGTGATGACCTGCGCCGCCATGCGCGAGCCGTCAAACTTGAGGCTCACCCGCGCCGCCGTATCCGCCCACGCGCCCGTCAGCATTTTGTACTGGTAAAGGGCAAGCAGCGTGCTCATTGCCGCACCGATGCTGATGAGCATGTAGGTGCGGAAGCCTGCGGGACGTTCGCGTTTGGAACGGCCGTAGCCGATCAGCCCGCCGGCGGCAAGCGCCAAAAACAGGCGCAGCGCCATGCTGCCCAGGCTGAAATCCCTCAGGTAAGCAACCGCGTTCTCCATACTCGGCCCCAACTCTCATAACAAGAATCCTTTCAAATTATATCAGAAAGCGGCAAAATTGGTAAAGTTTCGCGCAATTCAAAAAACGGAGGAAACCAGTATTTTCCATGGTTTCCTCCGCTTATGCCCCCATGGCTTATTTTGCCAGGCTCTTTGATTTTTGAACCGCCGCGTCCACAGCCTCCATGACGGCGGAACGGAAGGCCCTCTTTTCCAGGGCGGCAACGCCTTCGATGGTCGTTCCCGCCGGGGACGTGACCATATCCTTGAGCGCGCCGGGATGCAGGCCGGTTTCCAGGGCGAGCTTACCGCTGCCCATCAATACCTGCGCGGCGAAGCGCTGCGCCATGGCGCGCGGAAGGCCCGCGCGAACGCCCGCGTCCGCCAGCGCTTCCAGGAACAGGAATACGAACGCCGGAGAGGATCCGCTGACCCCCGTGACCGCGTCCATCAGGTTTTCCCTCACTTCCTCGGCAAGCCCCATGCAGGAAAGGAGGCGAAAGGCGAATTGCCATTCCTCCTTCGTCACTTTATCGTTTCGGCAGACGGCGAGCACGCCTTCGCCCACCATCGCGGGGGTGTTCGGCATGATGCGGATGATATGGAGATCTTGGTTTTTCAGGGCGTCGCCCAGCATTTTCAGCGAATACCCCGCCACGATCGAGAGCAGCAGCGTATTTTTCCCGATCGCGGAGCTGATCTGCGCGGCTACTTCTGGCAAAAACTGCGGCTTGACCGCCAGCAGAAGGCAGCCTGACTTCGCCGCTTCGCAGTTATCCGAGGTCGTTTGGATGCCCGTATCCGCTTCGAGCTTTTTTCGCTGCGCTTCGCTGATATCGGCGGCCAGGATCTCTTCCGGCTGCAAAATGCCCGCTTTCACGATCATGCGGATCATAGCGCCGCCCATGTTGCCGCAGCCGATCACACCTAATTTCATCTTGGTCACGCGTCCTTTCAACAGTATTCTGTTTATTATAGCGCCATCATTCCGCATCGCACAAGGGATCGGCCTGTATTTCCGCTGTACGGCTTATCGATCGGGAAATTCCCGCTTGTCTTCCATGCGCCGTATGGTATATAATAGCGGCAGAGAAAACAGCCGTATCGTCAAGGAGGTTCAAATGAGCAGATTTTCTATCGGTATTATTCTGGATTCCTTCCGAAAGCCCTTTCCGGAAGCCCTGAAGCTGACGAAGGAATTAGGGGCGCAGGGCATTCAGGTCTACGCGACAAGCGGCGAGATGTCCCCGGAAAACCTGACGGGCCAAAAGCGCAGGGATTTCCTGAACATGGTCAAGGACAACGGCCTGGTCATTTCCGCGCTGTGCGGCGATCTGGGCCGCGGCTTTGCGCGCAGGGAGGAGAACCCGGAGCTGATCCGGCGCTCCAAGCTGATCGTCGATTTGGCGAAGGAATTGGAAACGAACATCGTGACCACGCACATCGGCGTGGTGCCCAGCGATCCCCACAGCCCCTATTACGCCGTTATGCAGGATGCCTGCGGCGAGCTGGCCGCGTACGCGGACCGGATGGAAGCGAGATTCGCCGTGGAAACGGGGCCTGAGCTCTCCAAGACCCTGCGTTCCTTCCTGGACGGATTGCATTCCAAGGGCGTATCCGTCAATCTGGACCCCGCGAACCTGGTCATGGTGGCCGGGGATGATCCCGTGGAGGCCGTGCACAACCTGGGGCCTTACATCGTGCATACCCATGCCAAGGACGGCGTCATGTGCAGAAAGACCAACCCGGAAGCGATCTACGCCGAAACCATGCATGGCAATAACCAGACGGAGGACGGCCCCGCCTATCTGGAGCTGCCGCTCGGCCAGGGCAAGGTGCCGTGGGACAGGTATCTAAACGCGCTGGAGGAGGAAGGCTTCCACGGCTTCCTGACCATCGAGCGCGAGGTCGGCGAAAATCCCGCCGCCGATATCGCATTGGCCATCGATTTCCTGAAGGCCCGCATTTGACGCGTTATTTCAGGAACGCTTCGTATTCCTTCTTTTCCTTGTCCGTCAGCGCCGCCCGCTTCAAAAGCTCCGGGCGGCGCTTGATCGTTTCTTCGATCGCCTTGGTTCTGCGCCAGGCGGTAATTTTGGCGTGGTCGCCGTTCAAGAGCACGTCCGGGACGGCCATGCCCTCGAATTCCCGGGGCCGCGTATACTGGGGATATTCCAGCAGCCCTGCATCCGAAAAGCTCTCGTCCTTGGAGCTTTCCTCGCTTCCGAGCACGCCCGGGATCAGACGGGCGACGCAGTCCGCGATCATCATGGCCCCCAGCTCCCCGCCCGTAAGCACATAGTCCCCCACCGACACTTCCAAATCGATGTACTTATCCAGCGCCCGCTGGTCCACGCCCTCATAATGGCCGCAGAGCAGGATCAGGTGTTCCTCCCGCGCCAGCTCCTGGGCCAGCTTCTGTGTGAAGGGAACGCCGCGGGGCGACAGATATACGCGTTTGACGGGGACGCTTTCATGCGGCTCCAGGTTCGACAGGCAGGGCACTTTCCGCCTTTCGCAGACAGCCTTCATGCAGTCCGCGATGGGCTGGACCATCATGAGCATGCCGGCCCCGCCGCCGAAGGGATAATCGTCCGTATTCTTATGCTTGGAAAGGGAATACGGGCGGATATCCTCCGTTTCGATCTCGATCAGCCCCGCCTGCCGTGCACGGCCCAGAATGCTGGCGTTCAGCACGCTTTCAAACATTTCGGGGAAGATCGTCAGAATATCAATCGTCATGAAGCACCTCTTCATCGGCTGCGGGCGTCAGCTCCTCAAGCGCCGGATGGTCCGTCAGCCGTTTGACGATGCGCCAGCCGTCCCGGCAGCGCACATAGTTTTTTTCGATGGGCCTGAATCCAAGATCGAGATAGACTTTGCAGGCTACCCATGTGGTTGTCTGGGTGGGGATCTTGGCGTGGGTACAGCCCAGCTGCTTCATGATTTGCAGCACATGGGAAACCAGAGGCTTGGAAAGGCCCCTCCCCTGCCATTCGCGCTTGACGGCAACCCAATGCAGCCAGCCGTCTCCGCTCCAATCGATGCCGCGAATATCGAAATATGCCGTCGCGGTGGCGATCTTTTCGCCCGCTTCGTTTTCGATAAACACCATGCGCGCGGGCAGCAGCGCGGTATGGCCGGCAAAATACCTTTCCCAGACCTCCACGCCCTGCGCGTAAGAATCAAGCTCCCTGGCGCTCATTTCGACTGCGATCCACACGTCCCGGTCTCCGTCTGCGTAATTCGCGTAATGAAAGCCTGCCGGCAGCGGAATCTCCTTTTGATCGCTCAGTTCGCCGCGCAGCATCAGCTCATAATACCGAATGCGGGCGTCATGATTGTCCAATACAGGCAATGCCATTTCTTACTCCCATTCGCAAACCGCCACTTCCGGCAGCCGTTTTTCATCGATCGTGATGACGCCGTTTTGCGCGTCCACGGCGGGGATCACATGCTTGAGCGCGGGCAGCAGCATATCGCCCTTGGGGGTCTTGATCACGTACACGTCGTTGCCGCCGGGCTGCAGCACATCTTTGACGACGCCGATCTCCCTGCCCCTAAGGTCCACGGCCCTGCACCCGATCAGATCGCAGATAAACGTTTCATCCTCGCCAAGCGCGACCGCGTGCGCCCGATCCACATACAGGACCGTATCCCGCTGCTTTTCCGCTTCGTCCCGGTCCTTTACGCCGTTTAAGCGCAGGTATACCCCGTCGTCCCGAACGCTGATTTCATCCACGGGCGTTTTTTGGAAGGCGTCTCCCTTTTTGATATATACAAATTCCAAATCGAGGAAACGATTTGGATCGTCCGTTTCGGGCTTCACCTTGACCAGCCCCTTGATGCCCTGCGGACGCAGCACCTGACCGATCATCAAAAAATCTGAAAGCATCGTAAAAACCTCAACGATAGTATCCTATGAGAAAAGGGCGGCAGGATTTCCGCCGCCCTTCATTGGCATCACTGAATCTCAACAAACACCGGCTTGGCATTCTTATCCGTGGCGGCCTTGACCACCGTACGGATCGCCTTGGCGATTCGCCCCTGCTTGCCGATGACCTTGCCCATATCATCCGGGGCCACGCTCAGCTCCAGAATAATGGCTTCCGGCCCTTCGGTCTCCATCACTTGAACCGCGTCCGGCTGGTCAACCAGCGATTTTGCCAGGAAAAGGACAAGTTCCCGCATGGATTTTCCTTTCTTTCTGACGGCGGATCAGGCGATCAGCCTTCGATTGCGCCGGACTTTTTGAGCAGCACCCGCACGGTGTCGGTGGGCTGAGCGCCATCCTTCATCCACTGCTGGGCCTTTTCGTTGTCCACCTTGATTTCGGCGGGCTGCTTCATGGGATCGTAGTAGCCGATTTCTTCGATGAAACGGCCATCGCGGGCATTGCGGCCGTCAGCGACCACGATGCGGTAGAAGGGGTGCTTTTTCATGCCCATTCTCTTGAGACGGATTTTAACAGCCATGGTAATGTTCCTCCCTGAAATGATTGTAATGTATGGTAATCATATGGATATGATAACCTGCGGATCGGAAAAGCGGCGTTACTGGAAATTGCCCCCCATGTTCTTCATGGCGCGCATCATGCCGCGTTTGTTGCCCATCATCTGCTTCATCATTTTCTGCATCTGCTCAAACTGGCGGATGAGGGCGTTCACATCCTGCACGGTGACCCCCGCGCCGGCGGCGATGCGCTTGCGGCGGGAAGCGTTGAGGATGGCGGGGTTCTTGCGTTCTTTTAAGGTCATGGAGCAGATGATGGCTTCGGGCTTCTTCAAGGCGTTATCGTCCACTTCCACGTTTTTGAGCTTGCTGCCGATGCCGGGCAGCATGCCCAGCACGTTTTGCAGCGGGCCCATTTTCTTGATCTGGCGCATCTGATCCAGGAATTCGTTCAGGTCAAAGTCCGCGGGGTTCTTTTTTCCCTTGGCCGCGGCTTTTTCGGCGGCCTCGGCTTCCGCCGTGGCGGCGGCCTTTTCGATCAGGGTCAGGATATCGCCCATCCCCAGGATGCGGGATGCCATGCGTTCCGGATGGAAGGGCTCGATATCGCCCAGCTTTTCGCCCGTGCCGGCAAACTTGATGGGCTTGCCCGTCACCGCGCGGACGGAGAGCGCCGCGCCGCCGCGGGTATCGCTGTCCAGCTTGGTCACGATCACGCCGTCGATGGAGAGCTTTTCATCGAAGGATTTGGCGACGTTCACGGCGTCCTGGCCGGTCATGGCGTCCACGACCAGAAGGATTTCCTGAGGCCGGACGGCGGCTTTGACGTCTTCCAGCTCCTGCATCAGGGCTTCGTCGATATGCAGGCGGCCGGCGGTATCGATGATGAGCACGTCCTGTCCATAGTATCGGGCGTATTCCACCGCTTCCCTGGCGGTTTTGACGGGGCTCTGGGTGCCCTTCTCAAACACGGGCACGCCGACCTGCTCGCCCACCACCTGCAGCTGTTTGATAGCGGCGGGGCGGTAAATATCGCAGGCGGCCAGCAGGGGCTTTTTGCCCTGCTTGGTCAGGTATCCGGCCAGTTTGGCCGCCATGGTGGTTTTACCGGCGCCCTGCAGGCCGCAGAGCATATAGATCGTGGGAACCGAGGGCGACCAGGTGAGCCTTGCGTTGGTGCCGCCCATGAGCGCGGTCAGCTCTTCATTGACGATCTTGATGACCTGCTGGCCCGCGTTCAGATTGGCCAGGATCTCCGCGCCGATGCAGCGATCCGTGACTTTTTTGATGAAATCCTTGACGACCAGGTAGTTGACGTCGGCTTCGAGCAGGGCCATGCGCACCTCGCGCATCGCATCCTTGATGTTTTGCTCGCTCAATTTGCCTTTGCCCGTCAGCTTCTTAAAAGCGGATTGCAGTTTTTCGGAAAGCCCTTCAAAGGCCATGATGATTATTCCTCCTGGTTCAGCAGCTTTTCGATCAGGGATCGGGCGGCGTTCAGATGCGTTTGGCTTTCCTGATCCGTTTGGACCCGGTCAAGCTCCTTTTGGCATGCCGTCAGCCCGTCTTCGATCCTTCTGAAAAAGCGCAGCATGCGGATCTTTTCTTCCAGCGTTTCCAATTGCTTTTCCGTCCGGCTCAAGGTGTCGAACACGCTTTGGCGGGATACGGAGAACTGCTGCGCGATCTCCGTCAGGGAGTAATCCTCCTCCCAATGCAGCCGGGCCATTTCCCGCTGGTTGTCCGTCAGCATTTCGCCGTAAAAAGAAAGCAGCCAGCACAGCATCACTTTCTTTTCCATGGCGGCCGCGCCGTTCATGCTTATCGCGCCCTCCCGTCAAGTGATTTTGCTTGACACGGGGATATTATACACGTTTTCCGTCCCTTGTCAAGCGTTTTTCCTTGACAAAAGAAAAAGATTTTTCACGCGGCTCTGTGCGTCATATCCGTTTCGCAGGAAAGCAGCGCGGTCTGGGGATCGCAGGAGCGGTCGAGCCAGAGCGCTTTATGCGCTTCCGAAAAAATAACGGGCATCCGGTCATGGATGAAAGCGATGTCCTCCGCGGCTGTCCTTGTCAGAATGGAAAGGGCGGGCAGCGGACTGTCCTTTTCATAGCGGTAAATGCCGGCCAGGTACATGATGCCGGGCGCTTTGGGGCGGATCGCGTATTTGATTTTCACGGCCTGTTGGCTCTTTTTCTGCTTGTCCGACGCCGTTTTCAGCGTTTGAAAGCTCATTTCATCGTCCAGGATATCCGTCTGGCCCCTCCGCGTTTCCCATTCAAAATACCAGCTGCACGGGATCAGGCAGCGCCTGTCCAGCATGGACGCGCGGAACATGGGCTTTTCCAGCGCCGTTTCGCTCCGGGTGTTGATGATGAGTCCGCGTCCTTGGGGGCGCTTGAATCCCCAAAGCATCGGGAACGCGCCGATCCGGCCGCTTTTCCCGACAGCCAGCGCGGCCACGGCGCTGGCTGGGAACACCTCGCCCATCGCGACGCCGCCCTCCCCCGTCAACGCCGCTTTCCTCCTGTCCGCTTCCCGGATCATCCGGGCAAGCAGCTCATTTTCGCTTTCGCCCACCACGAAGAACCGCCCGCACATGCCTTATCCTCCCACCAGCACAAGCTCCAGCACAAACACCACCGCGCAGGAGCAGAGCGATACGAAAATCAGCCCTTTTTCTTTATAGGAAAGAAACATTGCCGTAACGAACCCCGCCAGGCCGGACCAGGGCGTGGACGTGGCGGACAGGATGTCCGGAAACGTCATCACGGACAGGGTCACAAACGGCACATAATACAAAAAGGATTTGAGGAACCGGCTTTTGATCTCGCCCCGGATCAGGGTGAGCGGCAGCATACGGATCAAATAGGTGACGACAGCCATCACGATGATGTAAACATACACGTTTCCGCTCATTTTTCTTCCTCCCCGATGGGCCTTAGACGGGCTGCCGCCGCAGCGATCGCCACCGTTAAAAGGATCACCCGATAGCCGGCGGGAATATTCATCAGATACGGCGCGTAGGCGACGATCACGCTGGACGCCATGGAAATCAGAATGATCCAGAACAGCACCTTGTTTTTCTTTGCCGGAGGCACGATAATGGCGCAAAACATCGCGTAGAGCGCAACGCCAAGGGCGCTCAGGACCCTGGCGGGCAGGATATTGCCCGCGATCGCCCCAAGCAGCGTGCCAAGCGTCCAGCCCGGGATCGCGACCGCCATCTGCCCATAGGAATAAAACGGAGACAGCGCGCCCTTTACGGAGACCGACAGGGCGAATACCTCGTCCGTCACCCCAAAGGCCATGAGGAAGCGATGCAAGAAGGATTTTTCCCGGTCCACCTTCTGGCTCAGGCTCGCGCTCATCAGGCAATAGCGCAGGTTGATGATCGCCTGGCTGAGCGCCATTTCGATATAGCTGCCCGAGGCGGCGATGATATCCAAAGAGGCGAACTGCCCGGCGCTGGTCAGGTTCAGCGCGGACATCATGACCGCCTGTCCCACCGTCAGCCCCGCCATAATCGCCTGGATGCCGAAAGAAAAGGATACCGCCAGATACCCAAGCCCGATCGGGATGCCGTCATGGCACCCCTGAACAAACTTTTTTACGTTCTGGTTCATGATTCCCCACCTCCGGCAAAAAAACGCCAAAAAATTGCTCAAACGCAAATTATTATATGCGTTTTGCCGTGGCATGTCAATTCGGGAACGGGCCGACGGAGGCGAGCGGCTGTATTCCTTTCGCATTTATTTGCGGAAAGGACAAAGAACCAAATCTTGTCGCCAAACGGTATATTTTCAGCCTCTTTGGTTCTTGACTTTCTATTTTATACGTCTTATACTTGAAACTGGAAGAAACGAGGAGGTTGGTTTGTTATGCGCTCCTTTCTGGATGATGATTTCCTTCTGACAACGCCGACCGCGAAAACGCTGTTTCATGAAGCGGCAAAGGGCATGCCCATCATTGATTATCACTGCCATCTGTCCCCCCGTGAAATCGCGCAAAACATCAAATTTGAAAACCTGACCCGCCTGATGCTGGGCGGCGATCATTACAAATGGCGCGCCATGCTCAGCTTCGGCGTGGATGAAAGCCTGATCCGCGGAGACGGCGATCCAAGGGAAAAATTCATCGCCTTCGCGGACGCTCTTTCCCGCGCCATCGGAAACCCGCTTTACCATTGGACGCACCTGGAGCTGCAAAGAGTATTCGGCATCGATACGCCGCTCAATCGGCAATCAGCCGGCGAAATCTATGATATCGCGTCCGAAATGCTGCAAGGCGAGGATTTCCGTGCGCAGCGCCTGATCGACCGCTTCAACGTGGATTACCTCTGCACCACCGACGATCCGACCGACGATCTTTCCTTCCACCAGACCATCGCCGCATCCATGTCCATGAAAGCCCGGGTATATCCGGCCTTCCGTCCGGATAAGGCCCTGAACATCGAGCGCCCCGGATTCGTGGATTACATCCAGCAGCTGGCCCGGGTGGCGGGCATGGAGATCCATTCGACCGTTGACGTGCTGACCGCGCTGGAACGCCGCGTGGAATATTTCCATGCCTGCGGCGCGAGGATTTCCGACCACGCGCTGGATACGGTGTGCTACGGCGAGCCCTCCTTCAAGCAGGCGGACAAAGCCTTCCACGCCGCCCTGGACGGGGGCGAAATGAAGCAAAAGCACATCGACAGCTACCGCACGGTGGTGCTGGCGGGCCTTGGCGCCATGTACGCGCAGCGCGGGTGGACGCAGCAATACCACATCGGCGCAATGCGCAACAACAACACCGCCATGTTCCGCCGTTACGGGCCGGACGTTGGATTTGATTCCATTCAGGATCAGCCCATCGCCTATAACCTGAGCCGCCTGATGGACCTTCAGGACGCGCAGGGGCAGCTTCCCAAAACCATCCTTTATTCCCTGAACCCCGCCTCCAATCATGTGATCGGCACGATGCTTGGCAATTTCCAGCAGTCCGGCGTCAAAGGCAAGATCCAGATGGGCAGCGCCTGGTGGTTCCTGGACCAGAGGGACGGCATGCGCGAGCAATTGAAGACGCTGGGGAACCTGGGCGTGCTGGGCACCTTTGTCGGCATGCTGACCGACAGCCGTTCCTTCATCAGCTATCCCCGGCACGAATACTTCCGCCGCATCCTGTGCGATCTGATCGGCCAATGGGTGGAAAACGGCGAATACCCGAACGATACGCAATTCCTGATCGATCTGGTCAAGGATATCTGCTACCGCAACGCAAAAAAATACTTTGGCATTTAAGCTGTCAAATGAAATCGCAGGCTCCGCCTCCCATCCGGCGGCGGCCTGAGCGAAAAGAAAGGAAGATGCCCTTATGGACCGTTTGAATCAGTCTTTGGCGCCCCAGGTTAAACGTCCCCAAAATATCCGCGTGATGCAGTTCGGCGAAGGCGGGTTTCTGCGCGCCTTTGTGGATGAAATGCTGGACAACCTCAACACCCAATGCGGCTGCGACCTGGGCGTTGCCATCGTGCAGCCTCTTGACAAAGGAATGTGCAAGCTGCTGAGCGAGCAGGATTGCCTGTATACCGTGATGCTGCGCGGCAGGGAAGAAAACGGCGACGTGAAAAAGGTCAAGGTGGTCGGCGCGGTATTAAAGACCGTGGAGCCCTACGCGGATTTCCAAAGCTACCTGGATCTGGCCAAAATCGATACCCTGCGCTTCATCGTCAGCAATACGACCGAGGCCGGCATCGTCTATACCGGCAAAGACGGCTATGACGATCGTCCCCAGGCCTCCTATCCCGGCAAGCTGACGCGCTTTTTGCATGAACGCTTCCTGCTCAAAAAGCCCGGCTTTATCATCCTTCCCTGCGAGCTGATCGACGACAATGGATATCATCTCAAAGACGCGGTGCTCAAAACCGCCGCTCAATGGAACCTGGGCGATGATTTCATCGCATGGCTCAAGAACGACAATATTTTCTGCTCCACCCTGGTGGACCGGATCGTGACCGGCTTCCCCCGCAAGGAGCTGCCCGGGCTGTTTGAGGAGCTCGGCTACGAGGATCAGCAGCTGGACACTGCCGAGCCCTTCGGCCTTTGGGTGATCGAAGGCCCCAAGCAGGTCCAAACGGAACTGCCGCTTGACCGGGCAAACCCCGTCATCTTTACCGACAACGTGAAGCCCTATAAGCTGCGCAAGGTCCGCATGCTCAACGGCGCGCATACCACCATGGTGCTCGGCGCGTATCTGGCGGGCCTGGACACCGTGGGCGAATGCATGGCGGACAAGGACGTGCGGCCCTTCCTGGAGCGCGCGCTCTATGACGAGATCATGCCAAACGTTCCCCTGCCCGAACAGGTCGTTCGAGAATTCGCGCAGGCTGTCCTGCTCCGCTTTGAAAACCCCTTTAACCGGCATGAGCTTTTGTCCATCGCCCTCAACTCCGTCAGCAAGTGGACGGCCCGCGTGCTGCCCACCCTGAAGGATTATCAGAAATCCAAAGGCGCGATCCCTTCTTGCCTCGCTTTCGGCCTTTCGTCCCTGATCTGCTTCTATACCGGGATCAAGGCGAACGAAGCCGGCGAATACGCCGGCCTGCGCGGCGGCAATCCGTACCCGGTCAAGGACGACGCGCACGTGCTTTCCTTCTTTGCGAGCCAGAGCACGCCGAACGCGCATGCCGCGCTCTCCAATACGGCCCTCTGGGGCGAGGATCTGACGCTGATCCCCGGCCTGGAAGAAAAAGTGACGGAACAGCTGGAAGATATCAAAGCCATCGGTATCCGCGCCGCGATGCGCAAAACGTGGGAGAAATAATCCATGAGCGATTATATCAAGCTTCATGCGCTGGACAACGTGGGCGTTTTGATCGCTCCCCGGGAAGGCATCCCCGCCGGGCACAAGATCGCTTTGCGGCCCATCGCCAAGGGAGAAAAGGTCATCAAATACGGCTGTCCCATCGGCACGGCCCAATCCGATATCCGGGAAGGGGAATGGATCCATTCCCATAACCTGAAAACAGCGCTGAGCGGCGAAAAAAATTACGTCTTCGCGCCGGAGCCCATTCATCAGGCAGCCCCCTTCGAGGGCGCCTTCCTTGGCTATGCGCGGGATGATGGCCGCGTCGGCGTCCGCAACGAAATCTGGGTGCTGCCCCTGGTCGGATGCGTGAACCATACCGCGCAGCGCATCGCCTGCGAAGGCAGCAAGCTGGGCCCTGGCCCCGTATACGCCTTTACGCATCCCTACGGGTGCAGTCAGTTGGGCGAGGATCACGCCCGCACCAGAGACTTGCTGTGCGCCCTTGCGCGTCACCCCAACGCCGGCGGCGTGCTCATCTTGGCCCTCGGCTGCGAAAACAACACCGTTGATGCGTTCAGAGAGCATCTTGGCCCGGTCGATGAAAAACGGGTCAAATTCCTCACCTGCCAGGACTGGGAGGACGAGGAAGCCGAAGCGCTCAGGCTGGTCGCGGAATTGCAGGAAGAATTGAAGCGCGACCAGCGCACGCCCCAGCCTGTATCCAAGCTGGTGATCGGCCTCAAATGCGGCGGCAGCGACGGCTTTTCCGGCATCACGGCCAACCCGCTGCTCGGCGCGGTCAGCGACGGCGTCTGCGCCGCGGGCGGCACAGCGCTGCTGACCGAGGTGCCCGAAATGTTCGGCGCGGAAGAATTGCTCATGGCCCGGTGCAAGGATGAAACCGTGTTCCAAAAAACCTGCGATCTGGTGAACGGGTTCAAAAAGTATTACCAGGATAACCATATGCCCGTCTACGAGAATCCGTCCCCCGGAAACAAGGCCGGCGGCATCACCACGCTGGAAGAAAAATCCCTTGGCTGCACGCAGAAAGGCGGCCTGGGCGAAGTGCAGGACGTGCTGCAATACACGCAGCCCGTCGTTCACAAGGGCCTGAACCTTGTTTGGGGCCCCGGCAACGATATCTGCGCCGTTACCAGCCTGACCGCCTCCGGCGCGCAGATGATCCTCTTCACCACCGGGCGCGGCACCCCGCTTGGCGGCCCCGCGCCTACGCTGAAGGTCGCCACCAACGCGGCGCTTGCGGAAAAAAAGCACAGCTGGATCGATTTTAACGCGGGGCGGCTGCTCCAGGGCACAACCATGGACGAAGCGGCGAAAGAGCTGTTCCAACTGGTATTGGATACCGCCAGCGGCAGGGAAACCGCCGCCGAACGCCGCGGCTACCGCGAAATCGCGATCTTCAAAAGCGGTGTGACTTTATAAAGGATGGATGAATGATTCCGCCTCATCGGGGAGCCAACGCATCAGGAAAGCGAAGGCTCCCCTATTTTTTCTGCACGCTTCTCTTCCCTCTGTGAAAAACGCAAGAAAAATATCAAAAATCGATGATAAAATTTGAAATTTTTCTTGACAAACGATGGGAAATCCCGTATACTATTCGACGCATCAATAGACTCCGCTAGCCCCGGGTGCTATTGTTCGATCGCCTGAATGTGCGACCATCACAGGAAGGCAAACACAAAGTTATCCAGTTTCAAGGAGGAAATTCACTTGAATACCTTTATGGCAAACGCGCAAAACGTTGAGCGCAAGTGGTATGTCGTTGATGCAGACGGCATGGTGCTTGGTCGTCTCGCCAGCCAGGTAGCCAATATCCTGCGCGGCAAGAACAAGCCCATCTATACCCCCCACGTGGATACCGGTGATCACGTCATCATCATCAATGCTTCCAAGATCGTTCTGACCGGCAAAAAGCTGGACCAGAAGGTTTATTACCATCATTCCGGCTATGCCGGCGGCCTCAAGGAGACCAAATACCGCAAGCTGATTGCTGAAAAGCCCGAATTTGCCGTACGTCATGCCATCGTTGGCATGCTGCCCAAGGGCCCCTTGGGCCGTCAGATGGCCACCAAGCTGCGCATCTACGCCGGCCCCGAACATGAGCAGGCCGCGCAGAAGCCCGAAGTGCTGGAACTCATCAAGTAAGCTGAGCGGAAGGAGCAACAACCATGGCTAATGATTTCAATGCTGTTGGCCGCAGGAAGTCCGCGGTCGCCCGTGTGCGTCTCGTGCCCGGGGAAGGCAAAATTTTGGTAAATAAACGCGATATCGACGATTATTTCGGCTTGGAAACGCTGAAAATGACCGTCCGTCAGCCCCTCACCCTGGTCAATATCGGCAGCTTCGACGTGCTGGTGAACGTGCACGGCGGCGGCCTGACCGGCCAGGCGGGCGCTATCCGTCACGGCGTAAGCCGCGCCCTGTGCAAGGTAAACCCCGAATTGCGGGCTGCCCTCAAGAAGGCCGGCTTCCTCACCCGCGATCCCCGTATGAATGAACGCAAAAAGTACGGCCTTAAGGCTGCACGTCGCGCTCCGCAGTTCAGCAAGCGCTGATCTCGAGTCGAAATCATCAAAAAACCCTGGAATCTCAACGGTTTCAGGGTTTTTTCATGTCCGGAAATCTTTGATGGTTTTTCATGGCGTTCCATGGTTTTCGACCGATTTTTTATAGTTAACGAGGGGCTAACCGCCGTTTTTCGGGCCTTTATAGTTAACAAATGGGCTAAATGAGGGAGAGCAAAAAGTGCGTTTTCCGTGGATTGAAGGGCGTCATGTCTCCTCCCCGAAAAGCGGTTTTATCCCCCTTTCCATGCCTCTATCCAGACTACGATTTGAAATTGGTCCGTTTGGCCGAATCTGACCGAACCAGACATTTCTAATCAGGCTTTATCCTAATCTAAGGTGCTCAGCAGACAGTTCTTCCTGCCGGGCATCTTTTTTTCCAGAAGACAACCTCCATACATAGCCCGGTTACTGTTCTGAACGGTAATCGGGCTTTTTTCATTTCTGCAGGCTCTGCAGAACCATCATGAAAAAGGAGGATTAGTCGATGGAAAAAGAAACTATCATGATCGACGGCGTGCGTTATTATGCTGACCGTCCTTGCTGCTGCAGGGGCTGTTACTTTTGGAAGAACAGGAAAACGGGCTGCGTTCTCAAAAAGGAGAACTGCTACTATCTGGCGGAAGCACCTAAACGGAAGTCTCCCTGCGAAGGCTGCTGCTATGGCCCATGTGTCAGCTTCTGCATGAAAAAGATCCTTGGATATAAGGGTGAGGAGGTGCCTGCCAGTGTGCGATAGAAATGAAACGTTGAACCGGTGCAGGAAGCTGCTGGATAAGGAATGGCTGGGAGATATAAGGACGCCGACCCAGCGGGACGGATTGCGCGCCGCCATAGAAGCGGCCTTGGCGCAGCGTCCGAAAGACATAGACGCGCTGCTCTCCCTTTTGCAATCGGCAGGCTGGGAGGTCAAGCGCGGAAAGCATATCGCTCTGCGTGAGCCGGGGCAATCCCGTTTCAAACGGCTGGATTCTCTGGGCGTCGGCTTTACCCAGGACGATCTGGCGGCAAAGCTGTCCGCAGACAGAGGCCGCGTCAGAAAACCCAATCGGGGAAAAACGCAGCATCAGCCGCAGGCGGTCAATCTGATCGTGGATATTCAATCCCGGATGCGGCAAGGAAAAGGTCCCGGCTATGAACGGTGGGCCAGGAAATATAACCTGAAAGAGATGGCCCGGACGCTGACATTCCTGCGGGAGCACGATCTGTTGGATATGGAAAAGCTGGAAAAACATACGGAGGCAGCCAGCGAAAAGGCCAACGCCGCGTTCAGGCAGATTCAGCAAATCGAGGCCCGGATGAAAGAGATCAGCCAGCTAAAGGCCCACATCATCCAATACTCCAAGACCAGGGAGGTCTATGCGCAATACAAGAAATCCAACTGGTCGCCCAAATTCGCCGCGGCGCATGAGCAGGAAATCGCGCTGCACAAGGCGGCGAAAAAAGCCTTTGACGCCCTGGGCGTGAAGAAGCTGCCGAAGGTTTCCGACCTGAACGCGGAGTACGCCAAATTGCAGCGGGAGAAGGATGCCCTGTACCCGGATTACAAAAAGGCCCGCACCGAAATGCGGGAACTTTTGACGGCGCGGGAAAACGTACGCCGGTATCTGGAAATGGACGGGCAGCCGACAAACCGCGCAGAGCAAAACCGGAAAAAAATCCAATCGTGAAAACTACGGAGGTGCTTATGGAAGTGTTTCGCAGAAACGCGCAGCCGCATATCGCAGATATGCGTAAAGGTGGGGCTTGGGGATGCGTCCCCAACAAGCAGATTTGTGTCTGGGGCCCCAGACGCATTGCTTGCTATAATATGTTTGACCGGTAAATAGAGTGTCTAATGGGGAATAGCCTTTTGCAGGATTTTTCCAAACAGGAGAGAATGTATAATACCGCAAACTGAACGTATTTCTCTGATACGAACGGTGGTAAGAACGATGACGGAAGGGAGGGAAACATGGCTTTGAGTTTAGATTTCAATACATTAACCGTGCTTTTTCCTGTGTTCCTTTTGCTGTTCGGGTTGGGGTTCACCGTTGTGATCGATCCGTATATCCGTCGTGAGCACCGGCGCATCATGTTCATGATCGTTGTGCTGAGCTTCAGCCTCGCTGTACAAAATATATTGGAAAACGAATTTTTCGTCAGCCGGTCCAATCTGGCTTTGAAGAATCTCTTGAGCGCCTACGGCTATTCCGTGCGGCCCGTCATCCTGATCCTGTTTTTGCAGATCATTCATCCGAACGGGAAGAAATGGCTTTATTGGACGCTAGCGGGGATCAACGCCGCGCTTTACTTTAGCTCCCCATTTACCAAGCTCTGTTTTGAGATAAGAGCAAACGATTACGTTTTCCTGCGCGGCCCGCTGTGGTTCGTTTGCCTCATTTTCAGCGCGGCGCTGCTGATCGAATTGCTGACAAGGACGATCCTGCTCTATCGTGAAACCGGAAAACGTGAACGCTTGATCCCCATTGCGATCGTCCTGGCTATCCTGGCGTCCGTTGCTTTTGATATGAACGTGGGAGCGGTTCCGCAGCCGATTTCTTTCCTGACCATCGCCATCGTAGTGAGCAGCGTGTTCTATTATATCTGGCTGCATCTGCAATTTGTTCGGGAGCATGAGCGCGACCTGATGGCCGCCCAGCGCATCCAGATCATGATGACGCAGATCCAGCCGCATTTCCTGTTCAACGCCCTGAACACCATTCGGGCGCTCTATGCGGAAGACCCGCCTCTGGCGGACAGGACGCTGGAGGATTTCAGCGCGTATCTAAGGCAGAACCTGGAATCCCTGAGCCAAACGGACCTGATCCCCATATCCAAGGAATTGGAGCACACCCGGCTGTACGCGGAAATCGAAATGCTCCGTTTCCCCAACGTTCATATGGAATACAAGATCGAAGACACGCAATTTTCGGTTCCGGCGCTGACGGTGCAGCCGCTGGTGGAAAACGCCATCCGTCACGGCGTGCGCGGGCGGAAGGAGGGGTTTGTGGCCGTATCCACTGCCCGGGAAGCGGGAATCCACCGGATCACGGTGGAGGATAACGGCGTCGGCTTTGATCCCAAAGAGCTGGACGCATCGGAAAGAGCGCACATCGGCCTCCAAAACGTACAGAGCCGGATCGAACAGATGTGCGGCGGCAAAATGACGGTGCAAAGCGAAGTCGGGAAAGGCGTTACCGTGACGCTGCTGTTCCCGGACGGCGACGTCCAGGGCAAAAAGGAGAAGCGGATATGAAAATCATCTGTGTGGACGACGAGTCCCGCGCCGTGAAATATACCCTCAGTCAATGCGAGCAGCTGCCGGAAATCAGCGAAGCGCAAGGCTTTACCGACGCCTTGGAAGCGCTAGATTGGCTCCGGGATCATCCGGCAGACCTGGCGATATTGGATATCAACATGCCGCAGATCGACGGCATCGCCATGGCTGCGCAAATTAAGCAGCTGCAACCCCAAACCGCCATCCTGTTTCTGACCGCCTATAAGGAGTACGCATTCGATGCCTACGCCGTGCGTCCCACGGGGTATCTGCTCAAACCCGTTTCACAGGAGAAACTCGCTGCCGAGGTTCGGTATGCCTGCGGTGAAAAGAAAGCCCCGACGCCCGCGCACATTCGTGTCAAAACCTTCGGGTATTTCGACGTCTATGTGGACAATAAGCCCATCGGCTTCAAGCTGGCCAAGAGCAAGGAGATCCTGGCGTATCTGGTAGACAAGCAGGGCTCCGGGGTCACGCGGGCGGAGCTGTTCGCCGCCGTGTGGGAGGATGGCATGTACGACCGCGGGATGCAGAAGCAGCTGGACGTATATATCCGCTCTCTCCGGGAATCCCTGCGGGAATACGGCGCAGAGGAGATCCTGGAAATGGAAAAGGGCACCCTGCGCGTCAGGCCGGAAACCTTCGTCTGTGACGCTTACCAATTCTTCGCCGGTGACAGCGACGCCATCAATGCCTATCGCGGGGAGTATATGAGCGCCTATTCCTGGGCCAGCATGACGGAGAGCATCCTTTCCTGGAAAACCAGCGAAAAGTAAGTCTTCAAAAAAGCGAGGGTAAGGGCATGAGAAAAAAGCTCATTTGTCTATTCATGGTTTTCGCGCTGTGCGCCTCTTTCGGCATTGTCCATGCCGAAGAACAGTTTCGCGTCAGCTATCTGGGACCGGAGGGCACCTACACGCAGGAAGCCGCGCAGTTCTTTTTTTCTGACGGAGGGATGCTGATCCCAAGGGAGACGGTGAGCCTCGCCGTTTCAGACGTGCTGTCCGGCGAAGCAGATTACGCCGTCATTCCGCAGGAAAACACCGTGGGCGGGCCTGTCGTCAACTACCTGGATGCGCTCATCTCCGCAGAGGGCGTCTATGTGGTGGGCGAGGTCGTGATCCCCATCAGTCAAACGCTGATGGGCGTGCCCGGCGCTGCGCTGGAGGATATCCGCACCGTCTGTTCCCACGCTCAGGGGCTTACCCAAAGCGCGCAGTGGCGTGAGATCTATTTACCGAATGCCTCGGCCATGGAAATGTCCAGCACGGCCGCGGCGGCAAGCTACGTCGCGCAGCGGCAGGACAAAACCATCGCCGCCGTTGCGGCTCCCGGCGCTTCCGCCCTGTATGGCCTGGAGGTGCTGGCGGAGAATGTGCAGATCACAGACGCAAACAAAACGCGGTTCTATGTGCTCTCCGGGGCCCCGCTGCGTGAGGAAGGGCTGACAAGGGCAGTGTTCGTCGTTACCTGCGCGGGCAGCGAGATCGACGACGTCATCGTCGCAACGCATGATGCGGGGCTGGAACTGGTAGCCCTACATGACCGCCCTGAGGGGAGCGTCCTGGGAACATATCACTTTGTGATGGAGTGCGAGAACCCGGATGGCGTGAACGACGCTCAGATCGCCGCTGTGAGCAGCACGGATGGCGTGCGCTTCCTCGGGTGCTTCAACCCAATGGAGAAAAATGCGGAATGAACAGCAAACAGGCCGATCACCGCATATGATTGCACAGAGATACATATAAATGTAAAAAATTGAACACAAAACCGCTTTTTCCCATAGAAACTTGGAAAAAGGCGGTTTTTCTTTGGACATCCTTTGGACAGCGCTTGCTACAATATGATTAACAAATTTGCTCGTGCGGCGAAAGGAGGGAGCATGTACTACCGATTGAAGGAGCCCTGGGCGTTTCGCGGCTGGAAAAAGCTGCCCTTTGCCGTCTGCGCCATGGCGGGCGAAAAGAAGCATGAGGAACCGTTCCTGATGGAAAAGGCGCCTTTTCTGGAGCTGCTGTGCTGCAACGGCGAGGAAGACGTGGACGTTTCCTCCTTCAGCGAAGCGGGACGGAAGATCATCGAAGAAATGACGGAGCACGGCATCATGGAGCAGTCGGAAAGCCCCATGCGGCCTCTTTCTTCCTTTCAGCGTTACCGTGTCTATCCAAGCAGGCGCTTAAAATCCGTGCATTGGAGCATCACGGGGAAATGCAATTTCAACTGCCGCCATTGCCTGGTTTCCGCGCCAAGCGCCCATCATCCCCAGCTGCCGCTTGCCGATTGCCTTCATATTGTGGAGGAAATCGCAAAATGCGGAGTCAAGCGAGTGGACGTGACCGGAGGCGAACCGCTGGTCCGAAAGGATTTTGAAGAGATCGTAAAGGCGCTTTCCGGCTATGGCATCGACATCGGCGTGCTGTTCACCAACGCCTCCCTGCTGACAAAGGACACGCTGGATATGCTGGAAAAGCATCGCCAGCATCCCACCTTCCAGCTCAGCTTTGACGGCCTGGGGCATCACGACTGGCTGCGGGGCGTGCCGGGGGCGGAAAAGCAGGCGGACGATGCGCTCCGTTTGCTCAAAGAACGCGGGTATACCGTAAACGCCGCCATGTGCATCCACCGGGAAAACCGAGACAGCCTGCGGGCCACGGCGAATTACCTGGCGGGATTGAACGTGCAAAACCTGCGAGTCAACGCGCCGCAAAGCCTGGGCCTGTGGAAGCAGTACGCGGATCAGTATGCGCTGACGGAGGACGAGGTTTGGGCGGCGTACAGAGATTTTATCCCGCGTTACTTTGAGGACGGCATGCCCATCGGGGTGGAGCTGGACGGCTATTTTCGCTGCGAAAAAGGAAAAACCGATTATAAAGTCGCCTATGTGCATAACGCGAAGGAAGGCGCGGACTGGACGAAGCATCCCTACTGCGAAAGCGTGCGCTATCACGTATATATCGGGCCGGAAGGGCGGCTGGCCCCCTGTATGGGCTTTTCCAACACGGCGCTGAAGGAGAAGTTCCCCAGCGTCCTGGAGCATCCCCTGGGCGAATTGACCCTGGACAGCTTCTACCACGACGTGGTGGGAACCAGGGTCAGCGATCTGCTGGCGAAAAACCCGGCCTGTGCTACCTGCGAATACCTGCCCAAATGCTGCGGCGGTTGCATGGTGGAGGGCATCACCGACGAGGGCGACTATCTGGTGCCGGACGGGCGGTGCTGCTATTTCCACAGGCACATCGGCGAGGAAGCAGTGCGGGCCGTGGCGGACGCGGCGATTCAAAAATACTGCGGCGACAGCCGTTTGTATGATATCAGCAACGAGAAGAGAAAGGGGCCATCACCATGACGGAAAACGTAAGGAATTTTGAAAAAGACCTGCGGGGGAGTAAGGAACTGCAGAAAAAGCTGGTTGAAGAACTGAAAAAGATCACGGAGGAAAAGAGCGCGGAAGGCGACGCGGAGGCCATGGCCAAGGCCGCCCAGGCCCTGGGCTATGATTTCACCGTGGCGGACATGGAAAAAGCCAACGCCGAAGCCCAGGAGCTGGACGTGGAAGAAATGGAGCAGGCCGCCGGCGGCGTGTGCTTTGCGGATTACGACTGCTACACCGCCTGGAACCACGATACGCCGGATCAGAAAGGAACCGCCTGCTTCAGCGATTATGAGTGCATGACCGCCTATCATGAAAGCTTCGCTGTCGACGCCCTGTATGGCACGTTTGTGAAACCTGTGGAAGATATTTACGATGCTTTGAAAAATCTGATCGATTCATTCAAGTCGTAACCGCCTGAAGCACACATTAATCGAAAGGAGCGCTTTCTCATGACGGAAAACGTGAGGAAATTTGAAAAGGCGCTGCGGGAGAGCAAGGAGATGCAGGCCAGACTGGCGCAGGAACTGAAAAAGATCGCCGAGGAAAAGAGCGCGTTAAACGACACGGAGGCCATGGCCGCGGCCGCCCGGGCCCTGGGCTATGATTTCACCGTGGCGGACATGGAGAAAGCCAACGCCGAAGCCCAGGAATTAGACCCTGAAGAAATGGAGCTGGCCGCCGGGGGCTGGTGCTTTGCGGATTACGACTGTTACACCGCCTGGAACCACGATACCCCCGATCAGCAAGGGTCCGCCTGTTTCAGCGATTATGAATGTATCACTCTGTTCCATGATTCCAAAGTGGATGATCTCATCGATTATGTGGATGATTTCCTCAATGATGATAAAACGAAGAAAATGAAAAAAGATGGGAAAGGGCTGATTGATTACATCATCAAAAAGCTGCCCTTTGATATTTGATGAAAACCCCATTGATTCTGCGAAAGGACAAGGACTGCATGCAAATGACAAACAGCAAAAAACAAATCGAGCTTGAGCCGGAAGAAATGGCATCCTTGAGCGGCGGTCAAGCGCTGGGGATCTACCGGCCGGGCTTTCGCCATAAAAAAGAGTCGCTGCGTTTTTTCAAAACCTGCGTCGGCAACGAAGCCTATACCAAGGCCATGAACAGCGAAGCGGGACGCACCCACCACTACGTCGTGGCAAGAACGCTGCTGAATCAAACGGATTGGGAAAAATTCGTGTGGATCGAAGAACACGGCTCTTTGGACGGTTTTCCGGGATAAGGATGATCCGTTGCATCAAAAAATATTGAATTCATCATGACCTTACGGCTTTGAAAAAACAGGAGGATAGAAAAATGACGAAAAGATTGATTTCCCTGGCGCTCGTTGCCATACTGGCGGCAATGCTCATTCCCTCTCTGGCTTTCGCCGATTACTATGGTACTCAGTGGGTCTATACAGATAACGGCAAAAGCCTGAACGTACGCAGCGCCCCGAACACCGGGGACAATATCATCGGTTCTCTGGCCTATGCCGCGGAGGTAACGGTTGTCAAGATGTACGATAACGGATGGGCGCAGATCCTGTGGGAGCAGAACCAGTACGGCGAATTCGGCGTGGCCTATGTGCAAAGGCGGTTCCTGGTGAATCATAAGCCCACCTCCAAGCCCACCCCCGTGCAGCCATCGGCCACCACCGCCCCGGCTTCCGGCGGCTCCGCCGACAGCACGAATTACACGAAAGTATTTTCCGACATGAATTCGGAATTCAGGAGCGCCAAAAAGGTGGACGCCCCCTACACCGTGGTGGCCCGTCCCTCCCGCGCATCCGGCTGGGTGAATCTGCGCTGGGCCCCCAGCACCGAGGCGGAACGCATCGCCACCTGCAGCCAAGGTAAGGAACTCACCGTGCTGGCGGAACTGAAAAACTGGTATCAGGTGCAGGACCCCGTCACCGGCATGATCGGCTTCATCAGCCGTCAGTATGTGACGAAGAAGTGAGCCTGACGGCCATTGAATCAATGATAGTGAATAAATCATAAAGAGAGGAAGACGACCATGAAAAAAGCGCTTGCGATCCTGCTTTGCCTGGCGATGCTGCTGGGCTGCGCCGCCGCACAGGCAGAAGCTCCCGAAAAACTGTATCTGGCCACCGTGAATATGAACGGTGCGTTCAATCTGCAGTGCTCCCTGCCGGAAGGCTATGAATTTCAAGAAATCGAATCCACCGACGCCACCTATATCGCCGTTTTCAAGATGGATGAAAACCGCCCCATGCTGACCCTGTCCATCGCCTACAACGAGCTGTATTCTGATGTGACGCGGATGAACGACCTGGATGCGGAGGCCCTGGCCCTGATCGAAGATTCCTTCCGGCAAGAGGACGAAGTGGACATCAGCTATACGGAAACGGCCTACGGGACCAAAGTGATGATGGTCAAGGAAATCAAGGACACCGTGGACTATATGGAATTTTACTCTGTCTTCCTGGGCTATGAAATCGAAGTTGTGGCGGTCAGCCTGAACAGCGAAGAGGGCCTTACGGACGACCAGATCAAAATGGTCATCGATTTCCTGAGCAATCTGGACTTTGTGGAAGCTGAAAACGACGTCTATCCTCAGCCCGAAGGCGGAAAAAAGTTTGAAAGCGATTGGGCTATTGTCGGCGGGCTGGCGGAAATCATCTACGAAGAAGAAGGCTACCGGGTCACGCTGACCATCAATAACCAGGACGGCACAGGCGCGCTTTGGCAGTATTCCTGCTACTACGTGGAAGACACGGATTCCCTTCTTTCCGTTTCCTCCAGCCGAACCAACTTCACCATTAATCCGAATAACGGCGAAACAGTATACGGTGACGTCGCATACGAAGGGATCGACGAAGAAGGCATGGAAACAACATTCAGCATTGACGATCACGGCTGCCTCATCTGGAAGGACGGCCATGACGACGCTGGCGCGGGCCTGGAATTTGTCAATATCGGTCGATTCGATGGTGTATGGCGGAATGAGGAGGAAGAAGTGGAGGTCGAGTTCATGTGGAACGGCCTGACCGAAGATGAAATGTTCTACACCGTATATATCACCCGCGGCAAGACCGATGGGGATCATTATACGAATTTCCTGATGAACGGCACCTATGATCCTGCCACCGGCAGGCTGAGTGCGTATGGCACCTGCCTGCTGTTCACCAGGAACGCCGCCGGAGAATATGATTCCAGCGAAGACAGTGAGACCTACGACGCATTCTTCTCTTTGATGGAAGACGGCAGGCTGCTCTTTGAAACGGCCAACGGCATCGAGTTGGAATACGACCTCATGGGGCATCAATGAGCATAGAAGTGTATCCATCCAGTCACATCAAAGGAGACAGAAACCATGAGCATCATGAAAAAGATTTTTGCAATGATCCTGATTGCGGCGCTGTGCCTGAGCGGGACGGTGCTGGCGGAGGAAGCGCCCGCCGTCACTGCTGCGGACTATCTGGGAGAATGGGTGGATCTGGACGGCGCCTGCAACATTGATATTACGGAACATACCGATGGAGAGACGATTGACGGCTATGTCGCCAACGTCGAGATGCCCATCATTGAAAAAGATGGACTGTGTTACGTCGTTTGGTCTTACGCCTGTGTCTGGGATGACGAGACGCAGACCATGAAGAGCACCGCCCGTTTCGTAGGCAAGGGTGATTACGATCCGGACAGCGAAGAGGAAATCACGGATTCCAGTCTGGACTACACCGCCGCGACATTCCGCTTTGACGAAGAAGGGCGGCTTGCCTGGAGCGACGAAAACGAAACCGCTGACGACGGGCTGCTCTTTGTGCGGCCCATCGGCTGGGGCGAGAGCGTGTACGCGAGCTTCCGGGGCGAGTGGGTGGAGTGTGAGACCCATTTCACCCAAATGACCATTGAAGAGAACCCTGTGGAAGGTTTGGACGTTGAGATCGTATCCCCGCTGACCCACGGCGCGTATATCTTCAAGAGCACGGTTCAGTACGACGCGGATGAGCGCTGCTTTACCTACGACAAGGGCAAATTCTGGGACGTGCCCATCACCGAAGAAGAGAATCCCGAGCTGGGCGAAGAGAAGATCGCCGGAACCAGCGGCATATTCGCCTTCGTCTGGGAAGAGGATCGCCTGGTCCTGACCTGGACGGACGACAGCCAGCCGGACAGGGAAGTGCGGTTTGAGCGTGCGGAAACCGACGCCGAGCCTGCCGGAGCTGCGGCCTTTGAGGGCGTTTGGCAGTGCGACCGGGCAACCATCGCCATGTATTGGGAAGAAGAGGGCTTCAAGGTGCTGATCACCTGGGGAAGCAGCGCCTGGGAGCACTCGGAATGGGAATACAGCTGCTATTACCACGAAGAAAACAATACGGTGGTATCCGTGCCCTTCGGCATCCGCACGGAATATGTGTACGGCGATAACGGCGAACTCGTATCCGCCACCGAAGCGTATAACGACGGGGAAGCCGTCTTTTCTCTGGACGAGGAAGGAAAGCTGATCTGGCTGGATGAGAAGGAAAACGCGGGCGACGGGATGCGGTTTGAGAAAATCCCCGAAGAGCCTGCCGATCTTACCTTCGCCACCATCGGGGACGCGATGAATGCGGAAGGCTATACCGGTATTGCTGGCGGCGATGATGAACACTATGTGGCGGTGGTTGAACTGGACGGCGCGTATCTCCGCGTGGTGGCCAAGGTGGACGACGAAGCCCGCAGGCTGGGCGACGCCACCCTGGATTATGTGGATGCCGACACGCTTGAAGCCGCGTTTGCGGCATATAACGCCTATATCGAAACGCTGCCCATCGCCTATGAAGAGGAGATCACCGCCCAGCCCCTGACCCAGGAGGAATTGGACGCGCTGGCGGGCAAAACCCTGCTGGAATTGGAGGAAGCGGGCTATGAATCCAGCTCTTCCCATATGGGAGAAGACGACGCAGCCATTTATACCGTAAGCTATGGCCTGTTTGAATATGATCTGCTGCTGAACGGAACCTATACCGAATACATGGAGCACAATGACAGCGGCTATATCGGCGATCTGACGGTCAAGAGCGCCGCCTTGGCCGGCATTTCCCGTAATGCGGTGGAGATGCGCTATCACGCGGACGGCACTTACGATGAAGAAAACGATTCTTGGGCTGAATTCAATGGAATCATGGAGATGATCACCAACGCCTTGTCCAGCGAAAACCCGGAAGAAGCTATTCAAGCGCTGATCGAAGCCATGCCTGAACAGGCTGAAGAGATCCAGGCGTTCGCGGAAATCATTTCCGCCATGACCGAACAGAGCGAAGAATGATAGAAGCAGTATAAACAAACCGTATGCAAGCGGCAAATGAAAAAGGAGGAACAACCCCATGAAAAAGCAAATCATCGCATTCCTGTTCGCGGCCGTTCTGCTGCTGACGGCCCTCCCTGCGGTATTGGCGGAGGAGGAAGGGCCGGAGGGCAAACCCATGACGATTGAGGAAATGATGGGACTCAATCCGGCTGAATGGCCCAAGACCATGTATGTATATACCGAAAACAGAGGCAAGCTGAACGTGCGCAGCGAGCCCAAATCCGGCGACAACGTGATCGATCAGCTGGAATACGGCACGGAAGTGATCGTAGAGAGCCCGGTGATCATCAATCCTGAATGGAGCTGCATTCGGAGTAAAAAAGCCAAGGATGGCATCGCCTACGTCATGACGCGCTATCTCAAAAACAGCAGACCCAGCGATGCGGATAAAGTCGCCGAAGAAAAAGCCAACAAGGAAGAATTGAACCGACAGATCAAAAGCGAACGTGCGTTGGAGCAGCCCCTTCTGCTTGCTGTTCGCGCTTCACGCGCTTCCGGCTGGGTCAACTTCCGCGTAGGCCCCGGCGTGGCGGCGGACCGCATCGCCTCCCTGCCGGACGGCCGGGAACTGAAAGCTATCGGTGAAACGGATAAGTGGTATCAGGCCATCGATTCCGAAACCGGCAAGACCGGCTATATCAGCAAGAATTACGTCACCGTGCTGGGCGCCGTGAAGGAAGAGCCTGCCAAGGAACAGATGGGCAAGTTGATCGTGAACGGTGAATTCGCCCTGCAATGCCAGCTGCCCGAAGGCTATTCTATGCAGCTCATCAACACCCTGGGCACCAAGATCAGCGCGTTCATCACCAGTGAAGATCCGGAAAAGCCCATTTTGCAGCTTTCCATTGCCTTTGACGAACTTTTCGCTGACGTGGATCGCATGAACGACCTGTCCGAGGAAGCGCTCAGGGGGCTGGAGGAGAGCTTCGCCGAAATGAACGAAGTGGAAATTTCCTATACGGAAACCGCCTACGGCACCAAGCTGCTCATCGCCCGGGAAGTGGGCGACGATACGGATTTCGTGGATATCCTGTCCGTGTATAAGGGCTATTCCATCGAATTCGTCATGACCCCCAATCCCGAAGCCAAGGATCAGACGCTCACCGACGCGCAGATCCAGATGTGCATCGATTTCCTGAGCGAAGTGGATTTCGTGGAAGTGAAATAACCACGTTTCAATATGCTTGCAGTGCCGAAAAGCGCGCTGCAAGCATATTGTTCATCAGACGGACAAGGCGGAGAGGAGATGTGTTCCGGTGAAAAAATTGATCCCCATCCTGCTGGCGGCTTCGCTGCTTTGCATCGTATGCTGTTCCATCGCCGAAGAAACGGCGCAGCCCGAATCGGATTCCGGCTTCTGGATCTCCGAGATCACGGACGAGATCTTTGAAAGGATTCAGGGAAAATCCTTTAAGGACGATTGCACGCTGCCCCGGGAAGACCTAAGGTATCTGCACGTGCTCCATGTGGGGCTGGACGGAGAAACCCACGAGGGCGAGATGATCGTCAATTACCACATCGCCGAGGATGTACTGGATATCCTCCGGCAGCTTTATGAAGCAAAGTATCCCATTGAAAAGATCCGCTTGGTGGATGAATATGACGCGGACGACGAGCTTTCCATGGAGGACAACAACTCCTCCTCCTTCAATTTCCGCTTCATTTCCCACACCACCCGCGTGTCCAAACACGGCCTGGGCCTGGCGGTGGATATCAACACCCTGTACAACCCCTACACCAAGATCGTGGACGGCGTGCGCATCGTGGAACCCGTCACCGGCGAGCCTTACCTGGATCGGGACGCGGATTTCCCCTGTAAAATCGATCATGAAGACTTGTGCTATAAGCTCTTTACCGAGCACGGCTTCGAGTGGGGCGGCGACTGGGAGGACCGGAAGGACTACCAGCATTTTGAGATTCCCACCGACGTGATCTCGGAATGGTATCCCGACAATCAATAATCAATTCTGAGGAGGCAATACCATGAAAAAACTGATTTCTTTCCTTTGTGCGCTGCTGCTGGTCTGCTGTGCTTCGGCCGCTGTCGCCGAGCCATATGTGTCTAACCTTTACGCGCCGAAAACGCCGGAAACGCTCAAAACGCTGTTGGGCGGCAAAAGTTTTTACGTCCGCGTCAACGGCATAGAAGTAAGCGGCGAGGACGAGGACGCCCGTTTCAGGATCACGCTCACCGTCTGTGAAAGGGATCGGTTCGATGCGGCGGTGATCGAGAATCTGGCGGTGCATGATATCCTCCAGTTCGGAAACGGCGACGCCGCGATGGTCCTGGAAGTGATCCCCGATGAATCCGGCGTCACGGTCAAGGGCGGCGAAAATGTCTATTCCTTCTATAAGGAAGAAGACGGAAGCTATACCGTCACCACGGATGGGGAGTATCCCTTCTGGACGGAAGTTTTCTCTGTCACCGTTCCGCTGGAAAAAGACGTCCGCTTCCTGGACTGGAGCGATCCGGAAAACCAGGGTGAGCCTGTGCAGCTGGGATTTGACGCTCTCCGCGATCTGTTGCAGGGGGATACAAACTTTTCCCCGTACAATACGTGCGTCACCTTTGATGAGAACGGAAAGATGGTTGAATTCCTTTACAATTATTCTCCCTGGAATTGAGATATGCTGAACATAGACATCATGGATACCGTTCTGCGAAAGGAGGAACATAACCGTGAGTGACAAGCAGGAACTGAACATGGATGATATGGGCCAGGCAGCCGGAGGCTGGGAGTTTCACGCCGAGGGGAAACACCTCACATAGCTCAACGGGTATGATATCAAATGCCCGTATTGCGGGAACGCCAGCGCGGATGTCGTGAAGAAGAGCGCAGCGAGTCCCAGCGAAGTATTATTCAAATGCGAAAACTGCCAGAAGACTTTTTTTCTCCGCTGGGACAGGCTCTACAACAAGGTGATCGTCGTTAAGCGTTGACTGATCTCCCTGGTGATCGATATTTCAGACGAGATTCAGTATCACTTGCGGAAGGAAAGAAATCTGTTATGGAAAAAAGTCTTTTCCGAAAAAAGAGCATGGAACGCATTTCCTCCCCGGAGGAACTGCACGACTATATGCGCGTCACCAGCCCCCGGCTCTGGATGATCCTGGGCGCCATTGTGGCGCTGCTGGCGGGGTTCATCGTGTACGCCTCCACCGCCACCATGGAAAACACCATGACTATCCAGGTGCAGATATCCCAATACGGACTCCAGGAAAACGGCACCGGAGAGAGGGAATACATAACGGGTATCCAAGCCTATCTGCCCGGTTCCATGAAGGATCAGGTACAAACTGGCATGATGGTGCGAATTGGGAAAGAGGAGACGACGGTCAACTACATCGGTGTGCGTGAGGATGGCATGATCTTTTTAACGATCGATCCTATCGAGGATTACCTCCCACTCCCGGAAGGCGTTTACGACGCGGAGCTGGTGCTTGAATCCACCACGCCCATCAGCTTCCTTTGGAATTGATGAAAGTAGCAAAACATGGCTGAAAAGAAAGTGAAGCAGCCCGTCAAAAGCGGCGTGGCGAAGGTGCCGGTGATCATGCAGATGGAAGCGCTGGAGTGCGGCGCGGCCAGCCTTGCCATGGTGCTGGCATATTATCAAAAATGGATCCCCCTGGAGCAGGTGCGCCTGGACTGCGGCGTAAGCCGGGACGGCTCCAACATGAAAAACGTGTATCTGGCGGCCCAGCATTACGCGCTGGAGGTGCACGGCTACCGCATGGAAGTCGAAACCCTGAAAAAGGACGTGGCCTTCCCCTGCATCATCCATTGGAATTTCAATCATTTCGTGGTGCTGGACGGCTTCAAGGCCAACAAGGCGGTCATTAACGACCCGGCCCGGGGCGTGGTGCAGATCCCCATGGAGCAGTTTGACGAAGCCTTTACAGGGCTGGTGCTGACCTTCAGGCCAGGCGAAGGCTTTTCTCCCTCCGGCAAGCGTAAGAGTACCCTGGCCTTCGCCCGGAAACGGCTCAAGGGCGCATCTCCCGCCGTGGCCTTCATCGTGCTGACCTCCATGATCTCCTATCTGTTCGGCGTGATCAATCCCGTCATGTCCCGCATTTTTTTTGACCGGCTGCTGACCGGCCAGGCTCCGGATTGGCTGTATCCCTTCATTACGGCCATGATTCTGCTTTCGGCGTTTCAGCTGATCGTGCAGTGGGCCCAGGCCGTGTACAGCCTCAAAATCAACGGTAAAATGGCCATCGAGGGCAACGCCTCTTTCCTTTGGAAGGTGCTGCGGCTGCCCATGGAGTTTTTCTCCCAGCGCATGACCGGCGATATTTTGCAGCGGCAGGGCACCAACGCAACGATTGCGGGCACGCTGGTGAATACCGTTGCCCCGCTGGCCCTGAATACGGTGATGATGGTGTTTTATCTGGTGGTCATGCTGCGGTACAGCGCGGTGATGACGCTGATCGGCATTGCGTCCCTGGCGCTGAACCTGGCCGTGGCCCGGTATCTGTCCAATAAACGAGTGAATCTGACCCGGGTGCAGATGCGGGACGCGGGCAAGCTGGCCTCCGCCACGCTGGCGGGCATCAGCATGACGGAAACCATCAAATCCTCCGGGGCGGAGGGCGGCTTCTTCCGCAAATGGAGCGGCTATCAGGCATCGGTGAACACCCAAATGGTGAAGTTTGCCACCCTGAACGCCCGGATCGGCCTGATCCCGCAGTTCATCAGTACCGCCAGCAATTATCTGGTGCTGTTCCTGGGTATAAATCTTGCCATGACCGGCAGCTTCACCGTGGGTATGATCGTCACCTTCCAGGGACTGCTTTCCTCCTTTATGGGCCCAGCCATGACGTTGGTGAGCGCAGGCCAGACCATCCAGGAAATGCGCACGGAAATGGAACGGGTGGAGGACGTGATGGAAAGCCCTGACGACCCTGCTCTGCAATACGGCGCGGACTGTGAAGGGGAGAATTACGCCAAGCTCAAAGGCGAGGTGGAATTAAAGCACGTCACCTTCGGTTATTCGAGGCTCGGCAATCCCACGGTTTCCGATTTTTCCATGCACATAAAGCCCGGCAGCCGCATTGCCATTGTTGGGGCCAGCGGCTGCGGAAAATCCACCGTCAGCAAGCTGATCACGGGCCTCTATCAGCCCTGGGAGGGTGAAATCCTCTTTGATGGAAAGCCCATTTCCCAAATTCCCCGGAATATTTTTACAGGCAGCGTTGCTATGGTGGATCAGGACATCGTGCTCTTTGAGGACACCATCGCCAATAATATCCGCATGTGGGATGAATCCATCGCCGATTTTGAGGTGATCCTGGCGGCCCGGGATGCACAAATTCATGAGGATATTTTGCAGCGTCCCGGCGGGTATCAGGGAAAGCTCATCGAGAACGGCAGGGATTTATCCGGCGGTCAGCGGCAGCGGCTGGAAATCGCCCGGGTGCTGGCCCAGGACCCCTCCGTCATCATCCTGGACGAGGCTACCAGCGCCCTGGACGCCAAGACGGAATATGAATTGGTGAAAGCCGTCAAAGATCGGGGTATCTCCTGCATCGTGGTGGCCCATCGGCTTTCCACCATCCGGGACTGCGACGAAATCATCGTGCTGGACAAGGGCAGAATCGTGGAGCGCGGCACCCATGAGGAGCTATATGCCAAGGGCGGCGCTTACGCAGACCTTGTTACAAATGAATAGAAAGGACGAACCTCTGACGACCGCCAGTGGCGGAAACATCGTCAGAGGTGAGATCAATCGAAACAAGCGATCTCCGCAGTGCGGAGTCGCGCCGATTGAGATTGCGGAGGTCTTCTGTATGGGTTGGTTTACGGAACAGATCAAACAGCGCACAGAAAACGACCAGAACGTATTGGAAGACTCCTTCTTCCGCATGGCAAGCGTGGTCATGGACAAATGGGACGCAGAACGCCTTGCGGACAGCCGCCTGATCGCCCGGGAGGCCATGGACGACATTCTGAAATTCTATCATCATAAGCCCGTCGATATCCCGGAAAGCATCCAGGACGTAAAGGACCAGCTGGAATATGTGCTGCGGCGCACGGGACTGATGATCCGGGACGTGGAACTGGAGGACGGCTGGCAAAACGACGCTTACGGCCCCATGCTGGGTTATATGAAGGAAACAGGCGCTGCGGTGGCCCTGCTGCCGGGGACGGTCTATGGGTATTATTACAAGGACCCGGCTACGGGAAAGAAAACGAGGATCACCCGAAAAAACGCGAAGCTGTTTTCCCGGGACGCTCTGTGCTTCTATCAGCCCCTGCCCATGAAAAAGTTAGGCATTCCCGATCTTCTCCTGTACATGAAAAACAGCGTCACCCGCGGCGATCTGCTTTTGATCGTACTGGCGACGCTGGCCGCGACTTTGGTTTGGATGATCGAGCCCCGGGTATACAGCCTGGTGACGGGCAAGATATTGCAAAACCACAGCATGAACCTGATGGCGGGGCTTGGGGTGTTTCTGCTGACCAGCGCCTTTGCCGCCCAGCTGATCTCTTTGGTGCGGAGCCTTTTGATGCAGCGGATCAACACCAAAACCTCCCAGGCGGTGGAAGCGTCGGTGATGATGCGCATATTGTCCCTGCCAGTGAGCTTCTTTAGGCGATATTCCTCCGGCGAGTTGCAAAGCCGGGCGGGCAGCGTCAATTCCCTGTGCGGCATGATCCTGAATAACATCTTGTCCATTGGCCTTGGCAGCCTCATGTCCCTGCTCTATGTGGCGCAGATTTTCAGCTTTGCTCCGGCGCTGGTGTGGCCGTCGCTGCTGATCATACTGGCCACGGTGGCCATGAGCCTGGCGGCTTCCTTTGCGCAGATCGGCATCGCCAGAAAGCGGATGAAGCTGAGCGCGGAGGAAAACGGCATGAGCTATGCCATCCTGAACGGCGTCCAGAAAATCCGCCTCTCCGGGTCGGAAAAGCGGGTGTTCGCCCGGTGGGGGCGGCTATACGCTCAAGGCGCGAGACTGGACTATAACCCGCCCATGTTCCTCAAAATCAATGGGGTCATCACCGCGGCGATTTCCCTGATCGGCACCATCGTGCTGTATTATTTGGCGGTTCAGACAGGCGTGGGAGTCAGCCAGTATTACGCCTTCACGGCGGCCTACGGGCGGGTCATGGGCGCGTTTTCCGCACTGGCCGGCATCGCCATTTCCGTAGCCTCCATCCGGCCGGTGCTGGAAATGGCGGAACCCATCCTGAAAGCGGAGCCCGAGGTCAGCGCCGATAAGCTGCCCGTGGACCGGGTGACCGGGCGTATCGAAATGAGCCACGTTTCCTTCCGCTACGAGGAAAACACGCCCTATGTGCTGAACGATCTGTCCCTGAGTATAAAGGCCGGGGAATACGTCGCCATCGTGGGGCGTACCGGCTGCGGCAAATCCACCCTGGTGCGGCTGCTGCTGGGCTTTGAAAAGCCGGAAAAAGGCGCTGTTTTCTACGATCAAAACGACCTGAACAATATCGATCCGCGCTCCCTTCGCAGGCACATCGGCGTGGTGATCCAGAACGGGCAGCTGTTCCAGGGCGACATTTTCTCCAATATCACCATCTCCGCGCCCGACCTGACGCGGGACGAAGCCTGGGCCGCGGCGGAAACGGCGGGCATCGCCCAGGATATA
>JAFXZO010000098.1 GCA_017541205.1 Clostridia bacterium
CACCCGAACCTACACCCGAACCTACACCCGAACCTACACCCGAACCTACACCCGAACCTACACCCGAACCCACGCCGGTACCCACACCCGTACCCACGCCGGTTCCGACGCCCATCCCCTCGGCTGTCCCGACGCCCGTGCCCACGCCCGTCCAGACGCCCATCCCCTCGGCTGTCCCGACCCCCGTGCCCACGCCCGTCCCCACGCCCGCCAAGCCGGCGATCCAAACGAATGTGAAATACGTCTGCGTCAGCGCGGAAGAGAACGGCCAGACCAAGAGCGCATCCCAGCTGGATGGGGAATACTCCGTCATCTTCTATCCGGACGGAACGGCAAAGTTCATCCTCGCCGGCCTGCCGATGGAGGGCTTAAGCTGGAAGCTCGTGGACGGCGACGCGGTGGTTGATTATTACGGCGCGGGCGAGCTGCGCTTCGTCCCCGACGAAAACGGCCTGACCCTCGACTATTTCAGTTCAAGGCTGATGTATTTCCAGATCAAAAAGTAATCCGAACAGGAAAATCAAAGCCCGGAGAGGCGCGCAAAGCCGCGCGCTTCCCCGGGTTTTTTGGATGCTGAAATCATTTGTTTTTTCCTGCCATCAATAGAAATCGCACCGGATGCCCATTTTCTTGACCTTGTTGTTTTCCAGATAATAGCTCAGCGTCACCACGCCGTTGTCGGCCCGGTAGTAGATATAGTCGATCCGGTCGTTGAACGCGTCCAGATGATACATCATGGCAAATTTCTTTTCGGCGGAATCGTAATAGATGGAGCGGCTCCCGTCCTGGTTATAGGTCTGGCCCATATCGCGGTAAAGGGCGGTCACGTCCGTTTCGCTCATGCCGATCTTGGTCTTGCGCGGGCCGGTCATATTGGCGCTGCCGGTCTCCAGGGCGTAGAGGATATAGCCCTTCTCCGTCATATAGAAGCGCGCTTCGCCCCAGGAATAGGTGAGGCGCACGCAGTCGCTGTTGATGGTGTCCTCCACGATGGACGTTTCGTTGCTCGGCGTCCCATGCTTGCGAACGAATTCGTCCCGCGTGGTGGTCAGGAGGATGAATTCAGAAAAATTGTCGCTGTCGTTGAAATAATGCTTGAAGGCGATCTTCACCTGATAATCGCGCTCCATCACGTTGCTGACCTTGCCGTACCCGTTCACCGCCAGGGCCTTCACCGTGGATTTGCCCGCGGGCAGATAGAAGGGCTCGCCGTCATAGATGGGGGAATTGGAGGTGGGCGTCTGGCCGTCCACGGTGTAATAGATGGTAATGTCCTTCAGCTTGGCGAGCTGGGCCTTTTCCTGCTCGGATTTGTTCTGTTTGTTTTCCAGGTTTTCCTGATCCTCGGTAGGGATGTATTTGAGCCAGATGCGCTGCCGCCTTTCGTATACGCCCGGGGCAAGGGAAGCGTAAGGCGCGCTCGGGCGCGGCAGGTTGATGGTGTACTGGATGCGCATTTCATCGCTCACCAGATCGCTGGACACCGCCACGGCGCGGATCACCGTGGTGCCCTCCTCCAGATGGATGGGGTCCGTATACAGAACGCCGTCCTCCGGCAGGCTGCCCTCGTCGCCCAGGATAAAATAGATGTCATAGTCTTCTGCGGAAATCAGCTGCACATCCTGCTCGGCCTTGCGCACGCCGGCCTCCTGATCCGCCGTCGGGGTGGAGGGGAGCAGTTCCTCGCGCTGGCGGCGGAAATAGGTGTCGTTCGTCTTTTCATACGCCAATTTGAGGAAGGCGGAAAGCTCCATGTGCCGCCCCTGGCTTTCCAGCAGGCGCATCATCTGACGGTATACCGCGCCGTCCTCCGGCGCGACGTCCGTATAGAGCTTGACATAGATCCTTTCCGCGTCCGCGGGCCTGTCCGCCGCTTCATAGGCGTCCGCCAATTGGAAGAGGCGGTCGTAGAGGTCTTCGCGCTCCGGCTGCATTTCGTAAGCTTTTTCAAAGATCGAGACAGACCGATCCACATACCCCTGGTCGAGCAATTCCTGGCCGTACGCCCACAGGGCGTTGGCGTTCACGTCCCGCCCCATGCGGGCCAGGATCAATTGGCCGTTGTCCGTCCATTTGAGGTAGGCAAACGCGCCGGCCGCCGCAATCAACAGCACGACGATCAGCACGGCCAGCACCATGGCCCAGTTGATCATGACCCGGCGGCGCAGGTCCCGGCCTTTTTTCCGGCGGCCCTGGGTCATTTTCCGGGCGCTGTCTTCCCGCGCGTTCAGGGGGCGCGCCTCGGCCTCCCGGCGGCGCTTTTCCAGGGCAGGTTCCGCCATGGGCACATAGGCGTCCCGGGTCGCGCTGCCGGGGCGGCCTGCCCCGGTCTTTTCCGGGCGGCCCTGACGGCGGGCGGCCTGGCCTTCATAGCGCCGCACGGGCGAAAGCTGCGCGCCGCACTGATTGCAGATCAGCGCGCCGTCCGCAACGACATTTCCGCAGTGCTCGCAAATCATCAGGGCACCTCCCTTCGCGCGCGTAATTGCGTTTTTTATTCTTCCTTACTGCATGCTGCGCATGGCTTCGTAAGCCGGGTCCTCAGCGTCGAATTCCCTTTCCGGCGCGTCGCCGCCCAGCGCTTCGATGGCGCTGCGCAGCTCGATATAATCCAGATACGGCGTTTCCTCGCTCGCGGCCAGGGCTTTGAGCGCGGGCAGCGCGCGTTCGTCGCCCAGCTTGCCCAGGCAATCGGCCAGGATGGCGGCGCGGCCGCGGCGCGCATGAAACAGCTTCATGGCGGTCTGGAACACGTTTTCATCGCCGGGATAATCGGAAAGCAGGGACAGAAGCGCTTCCTGCCCGTCCGGCGAACATAAGGCCAGCGCTTCCCGCATCGCGGGCACTGCCTTTTCGCCCATGGAAGCCAGGCTGTCCAGCGCGTTGTCGGCCAGCTCGTCTTCGCCCTCGCCGCGTACGGCCTGGAGGCCGATGTAATATTCCAGCGGAGCCACGGAATCGATTTCGCGCAGCAGCGTCACCGCGGCCATCCTGATTTCCTGGGTGGCCTTTTCCTTCCTGAGCAGGTTCATCAGCGGCTCCTCCGCTTCAAGGCCCAATTCGGCGATGCGGTTGAGCAGCATATCCGGCACGGGGATGCGCTGCTTGAAATAATCCTCCATCCAGTTCACCAGCTGTTTTCCGCTGTCAAACTGGCCGAAGTATTCGCCGGGCTTCGCCCCGGCAAGCCAGTTCACCGGCGTATCCAAAAACGCCTCGTACACATCCGGCATGGCGGCTTCCATTTCGTCATAATTCCGATATTCCTTGGCGTGCTCCTTCATCCAGGCGGATACGTAGCGTTCAAATTCCTTGTCAAAATTGATGCATCGCATGCTTGCTTTCCTCTTTTCAGGCATTTGTCCGGATCAGCAGATGAAGAAGCCGGACGATCCTTTTCTTTTTCGGAGACGCCCCCAGCAGCTGCCGCGCGCCGAGGCTATTCCCTGCGCGCGCCAGCAGGTACAGGGCCATGGCCGTCGGCACGCTGCGGTCGTCCCATTCGTCCCAGGCGCGCTTTTGCGCCGGGGTCAGCCGCCGCCAAAGCGGCAGGGCGATTTGGCAGACCTGCTCCGCGTCCATGTACCCGTTCAGCGTCATGATCAACAGATGCAGGATCCTGTTGAGCTTCCCCCGGCGCAGCCTGTCCGGCACGGCGTATACCAGGCTGCCCAGGGCGGACAGGAGGGCGCCCCGATCCGCATCCAGGCTCCTTTCCTCCGGACGCCTGCGGCAGTATTTGCCCCACGCGTCGTCCGGGTCCGCTTCCAGGAGGGTTTCCAGGGTGCGCCTGGCCAGGGCCTGGCCGCCCGGGATCCGGGCAAGCGAAAGGTATTTTAAGCGCAGGTAATCCACGCTTCCCGGCATTTTCTCCAATCGCTGTTCCGCAAGGCGCAGCGCTTCCCGCGGCCAATGCATCCCCCACGCCGCCTCGCAGTATGCTTCCGCGTCGCTGATGCCGCGGCAGAGCCGCCGGGCGGCGCGCATCTGCGCCCGGGCCTGCGGGGCTTTGCCGGCGGCATAGAGCGCCTTCGCCAGCAGCAATTGCGGCTCGAAGGTATAGGGCAGGCGTTTGCACGCGAAGGAAAGCTTGGGTACGGCCTGACGGGGCGGCAGCAGCATCCCCAGCCGCCAGCCCGTGCGGGCGCAGCGCCCTTTTTTCCACGCTTTTTCCGCCAGAGCCAAGGCTTCGGCCGCGTCTTTGGCGCGATAGGAGCGCTCGCAGAGCATTTCGCCGCGCGCGCAGCGGTGCGGCCGCGCATCCCACTGCCAGGGATAGGATTCCAGCAGCTCCTGCGCGTGCTCCGCGTACGGTCCGTCCGGGTCCAGGCGCAGGCTTTGGTCCAGCGCGCGTTCGCCCAGGTCTTCATTCCCGCGGTTGAGCGCGCAGCATCCGATCGCGTAGCATAAGCTGCCCGTGAGCCCGCGGCGTGAGGAAAACCGGATCAGGCACCTTTCCGCCGCGGTATAGCAGCCCATGCCCGCGTAGATCTCGGAAAGCTCCAGCGCCAGCCCCGCGTCGCCGCTTTTTTCCAGGGCCTTGCGCATCAAGCGCGCGGCGTCCGGCAGCTGCGTCGGGGCGTAATGCTTGCGCGCCTTCACGGCCCAATAGGCCGCGGGACGCTCAAAGGGCACCACGTTGGTTCTTTTTTGGGTCATCGGCTCGCCCTTTCCAGCAGGTTTTGCAATTCTTCCCGGCTGAACCGGTGCGCGGTGCGGCAGAAATGGCAGGTAAGCTCCGCGCCGCCGTCCTCTTCGATCAGCTGGGTCAAATCCTTCCTGCCCAGGGCGATCAGCGCTTTTTCCATCTTTTCCCGGCTGCAATCGCATTGATAGGCGACTGCCTCACGGGAAAGGAGCTTCATCTCCAGCCCGTCAAACCAAGCCGTGGCCAGGTCCTCCAGCGCCACGTCCGCGACCTCCCGGCTGATGGCAGAGAAGAACACGGAGCGGAATTCAAGCTGCTCCAAAAGCGCTTCGCTGCACCCCGGCATCGCCTGCACCAGCACCCCGCCGGCGCTCAGGCAGTACCCTTCGTGCACAAGGCAGCCCAGCGCAACCAGGGACGGCTGCTGCTCGGACACGGTGAAATACCGGGCGAAATCCTCGCCCAGCTCGCCGGATACCAATTGGCTCTGGCCGATATAAGGCTCCTTGAGTCCCAAATCCTTGATGACGGTCAGCCGTCCATTGTGCCCGACCAGGCCGCCCACGTCCAAATGCCCGTCCTGTTTCAGGGGAAGGTCCGCTTCCGGGTGCGAAACGGAAATCTTGACCTTGCCGCCATGGGCCACGGCGGTCATCTTGCCCAGGGGGCCGTCGCCCGCCACGGTCACGGTGACGGAGGCGTTTTCGTCCTTCATCATCACGCCCAGCATGGCGGTCGCCGTCATCGTGCGGCTCATGGCCGCGAGCGCGGTCGGGGACGGGACGTGGATCTCGGCGGCCTTGCGCGCCATGGCCGTGGTGCGGCACAGGAGCACCTTGGCCTGGCCGTCCATCAGGGTGATATGCAGCATTTCGTCCGGCAGGTTCAGCACGTTAAAATTCTCGTTCATACGGTCTCCTGATTTAGATGCATGGTCTTTCCATCCGTCAAATCGTCGGTATCATAAAACATATGCGCAAGCCCTCTCAAAAACGATCAAACCCTGCGGAATTTTTCCAGCCGGTACAGGCCTTCCCCGTCCACCCGGTCGTTCCCGTTTTTGAAGGTATAGCCCATCTTCCGGTAGAAGGGCAGGCCGGTAATGGACGCGGGGATCTCGATGCGTTTGGCGCGCAGGGCGAATTCATCCTGCTCCAGCGCTTCCACGATCTTCCGTCCCACGCCTTTCCCCTGCCGGTCCGGCAGCACGAAGATGGTGAACAGGCTGCTTTCGTCCTCCTTGCCCCAATACGGGCCGATCGCGCCGCAGCCGATGATCGCGTTTTCTTCCTCCGCCACATAAAAGTGCGTCCAGGAAGCCCGCTGGCACACGGCCTCGGGCGTTTCCCTCCGGATCAATTCTTCCATCATTTCCAAAGGATAATCGCGGGTATTGGAAACGCGGATGGTCGCGCGGATCAGATCCGATACCGCGGGGGCGTCCTGCTCCGTAAAACGTCTGATCTTCATGTCCTCACCATCCAAACCTTTCGCGAATGATTTTCACCGTTTCCTGCGGCGTCAGGTTTGTGTTGTCGATCTTCAGATAGTTTTCCATGGTCATTTCGCCCTCCAGGCTTTCCAGGCGGTAGCGTTCGTCCTCGTGCAGGATGGTGTTTTCGGAAAAATCCAGGTCCCGCTTGGACGCTTTGTTTTTCAGGCGGTTTTCCGTACGGTTGCGCGCAAGGCGCACGCGCTGGTCCGCCACCAGCTCCACCCAGTACACGTCCTCGCCCGTCGGATCAAACAGCTTGGCGACGTCCATGATGTAATCCCAGTCCCGCTGCTGGTCAAAGGCCCACATGTAGGTAAAGATCATGCCGGGGCCGCCGCTTTCCAAAAAGCGCCTGAAAACGACCTGGCGCAGCTCCACGATGGTCTGCCCGTCATAGCGCCCGAAAATTTCGATCACGGGCTCAATCATCATGTGGTTATGGAACAGGCGCAGCCCGGTCTGCCGCATCAATTCCTGCCCCACCGTCATTTTGCCCACCGCGCCGCTGCCGATGATAACGACGAGTCTCATGCTTCTTTCTCCATAAAAAATTCGATCTGTTCGCCCAGCGGCCCCAGGCAGAACGCCATCCGCGCGTGAAAGGGCGGCGTGGAATCGATGGTCAGGTCGTTTGGCTCCACCAGGATCCGGAAGCCCGCCTGGCGCACCCGCCGGACGCATTCATCCACATCGTCCGTCGCCAGGGCGAAGTGCCGCACCGCGCCTTTTTCCCGGATGCCTTCGCCGTTGCAGAAAATCTCGATCAGCCCGTTTCCCGTGTCGATCATCACGCCCGCGGGCCATTCCCGTTTGATCTTCATGCCCAGCGTCCGCGTATAAAACGCCCTGGCCCGGTCAAATTCTTCCCGGGCGGCGCATTTCATGGAAACGTGGTGGATGCCCGTGATCATCGCTGTAACCCCCGCTTTCGGCAATTCGTCAGTTGCGCAGGCTGTGCAGCGGCGCGGGGATGCGTCCGCCGCGGGCGATAAAGTCCTCGCTGGAGAAGGGATGCACCGGGATCACCGGCGCGCGGCCCAGCAGCCCGCCGAATTCCACATAGTCCCCCACCGTTTTGCCCGGCGCCGGGATGATGCGCACGGCGGTGGTCTTGTTGTTGACCATGCCGATGGCGGCCTCGTCCGCGATGATGGCGGCGATGGTGGCGGCGGAGGTGTCGCCCGGCACGGCGATCATATCCAGGCCCACGGAGCAGACGCACGTCATGGCCTCGAGCTTATCCAGCGTCAGCGCGCCGCAGGCCGCGGCCTCGATCATGCCGATGTCCTCGCTGACGGGAATGAACGCGCCGGAAAGGCCGCCCACATGGGAGGAGGCCATCACGCCGCCCTTTTTCACCGCGTCGTTGAGCAGGGCCAAGGCCGCCGTGGAGCCGTGCGTCCCGCACTTTTCCAGGCCCATTTCTTCCAGGATATGCGCCACCGAGTCGCCGATGGCGGGCGTCGGCGCCAGGGACAGATCCACGATGCCGAACGGCACGCCCAGGCGCTGGCTGGCCTCCATCGCAACCAATTGGCCCACGCGGGTAATGCGGAAGGCGGTGCGCTTGATGGTCTCGGCCACCACGTCAAAGGACGCGCCTTTCACGTTCTCCAGCGCGCGCTTCACCACGCCCGGGCCGCTGACGCCCACGCTCACCGCGCAGTCGCCCTCTCCCGGCCCGTGGAAAGCCCCGGCCATAAAGGGATTGTCCTCGACCGCGTTGGAGAAAACCACGAGCTTTGCGCAGCCAAGGCCGTCCCGCGTTTTGGTGCGCTCCGCCAGGTCCTTGATCGCCTTGCCGCACAGGCGCACGGCGTCCATATCGATGCCCGCGCGGGTGGAGGCCACGTTCACGGAGGAGCACATCAGATCGGTTTCGGAAAGCGCCTGCGGGATCGAGGCGATCAGGCGACGGTCCGCCGCCGTCATGCCCTTTGGCACCAGCGCGGAATACCCGCCGATAAAATCGACGCCCGTTTCCTTGGCGGCCCGGTCCAGGGCCAGGGCAATGGGCTTGGGATCATCCACCGCGCCGGTAATCAGGGAAACGGGGGTCACGGAGATGCGTTTGTTCACGATCGGCACGCCGATCTCGCGCTCGATTTCCCTGCCCACCTTGACCAGGTTTTCCGCCTGGCGGGCGATGCGGCTGTAGACCCGGCTGGCCAGGCGGCGCGTATCGTCGCACACGCAGTTGAACAGGGAAATGCCCATCGTGATCGTGCGTACGTCCAGCTTTTCCTGGTCGATCATGCGCAGCGTTTCTAAAATCTGGTTGGTTTGGATCATGCGGCTCATCCCCCGTCAAATCTGGTGCATCGCTTCAAAAATCTCGTTTTTCTGGATGCGGATCTGCAAGCCCAGCTCTTTCCCCAGCGCGCTCAGATCCGATTGCAGCTCGTCAAAGGGGCAGGTGGGCTCGGACAGGTCCACCATCATCACCATGTTAAAATACCCGTCCAGGATCGTTTGGGAAATATCCAGGATATTGATGCCGCGTTCAAACAGCACGGTACTGACCCGGGCGATGATCCCCTTGCGGTCAAAGCCCAGCACGGTCACCACGGCCTTGGATGCTGCTGCCATCGTCGTCCTCCTTCTCCGCTTCCCCAAGGAAGCATTGCCGCTTCATAAGCCGCCATTTCGCCCTATTATAGCATAAAGCCCCATCGCCTGCAAGTAAACCAAAAAGCCCCTTTGGCCGCCCCGTGCGGCCGGCGCGCAGTACCAACAGGCAGGATCATCCGGCCGGATACTGCATGCAGGACGCACGGCTTTGCGGGGAAGGGGCTTTGGGCGATGCGGACGCGCGGATCACGCGGCCCGCAGGCTGGCAGCCCTGTCCTGAACGTAATGGAGGAATCTGAAAGCTGGCTGGGCAATTGATTTTCAGATGCCGCGTACTGCGCTTCGCCAGGTCTCTCGACTTCACCTCGCCTCTCGGCTCAGCTTCGCTCGAGATGACACAGCTTCACTCGGGATGACACGGAGGGAGCGTTGCTGCAACGTTCCCCTAAGAAAATGTGAAGAACCGTTTTTGTTGCTATTCTGTTTTGAGAACAGTATGAAAAACATCGTATTTTCCCCAGACCTCCATCCGAGAAAAGCGAATGGAAAACTCCCATAAGATAAAAAGTCAATAATACTGCCGCCGGGAAACGCGTTCCCGGCGGCTGCCATATGGAAATATATTACTTGATTTCGGTTTCGCGGCCCTGCGGAGCGCCGTAGGCTTCCGCGGTGATCTTGCCGTTGAGCACGTCCCGGACGAACGCTATGACCGCTTCATCCATGGGAATGCCGGTGTCAAAGCCGCTGCCCTCGTTGTAGGCGCGGGCGAAAGCGTTGTAGGTGTCGCCGCCGGCGGCGCAGAAATTGTTGGTCACGATCGCGTAGGTGGCAGCGGGGTCGAAGGGCTCGCCGTTGACGGCGGTGATGGTGACGCGCTGGATGGAG